>NZ_OY762267.1:2704500-3005000 GCF_963665245.1 uncultured Paludibaculum sp. | reverse complement strand
TGTGATTCTAACCTAGCTCCATCATCTGGAGCAGGGACATTGGTAGGCGGGTAGTTTGACTGGGGCGGTCGCCTCCTAAATTGTAACGGAGGCGCTCGAAGCTTGGTTCAGGAGGTTTGGAAATCCTCCTTTGAGTGCAATGGCATAAACCAGGTTAACTGCGAGACCAACAAGTCAAGCAGGTGGGAAACCAGGACATAGTGATCCGGTGATTCTGTATGGAAGGGTCATCGCTCAACGGATAAAAGGTACGCCGGGGATAACAGGCTGATCGGAGTCAAGAGTTCACATCGACGCTCCGGTTTGGCACCTCGATGTCGGCTCATCGCATCCTGGGGGTGTAGAAGCTCCCAAGGGTTAGGCTGTTCGCCTATTAAAGCGGTACGTGAGCTGGGTTCAGAACGTCGCGAGACAGTTCGGTCCCTATCTGTGGTGGGCGTAGGAGATTTGAGAGGGCCTGCCCTTAGTACGAGAGGACCGGGGTGGACGAAGCTCTTGTGTTCCAGTTGTCACGCCAGTGGCACGGCTGGGTAGCGAACTTCGGTCAGGATAAGCGCTGAATGCATATAAGCGCGAAACCTTCCTCAAGATGAGATCTCCCAAGCGAAAGCTAAGAAGGGCCGTGATAGACGATCACGTTGATAGGCCGGGTGTGTAAGCACAGCAATGTGTTTAGCTTACCGGTACTAATAGCCCGTTCGGCTTGACCATAAAATTTACTCTTTGCACAGAGCTCCCGCTCTTATGGCAACATAGTGGACCCCGTCAATATTCAATGAAGAACCAAGCTCAAACGAGTTTTGGGTGACCATAGCGAGAGGGACCCACCCGTTCCCATCCCGAACACGGAAGTTAAGCCTCTCAGCCCCGATGGTACTGCGTGCGCAAGTGCGTGGGAGAGTAGGACGTTGCCCGAATTAAAACGAAAGCCCCGGATTCAACCCCGGGGCTTTTCGCGTTTGCTGCCCACCCTTCCGGCCTCTCCGCCCAACTGGCGCCGCCCTCCCCCCTACGCGAGATACTTGACCGAAGCAAGCAATGTAGTTGACTCAGTCAACTAGTTCTACACTGCACCTCACCGTCAATTTGCCGTCATTTTGCGGTGCAAACCGGCGCGCCAGCCATCCCAATACCAAACCCAGGAACCCACCCAGACTCACCGCCGGCAGGCTCGCGGTCCTGGTCTCGGCAATCTGCTCCAACAGGTCAATCTTTGAGGCTTGGGCCACACTCACGGCAGAGTGCAGATTTCTCAGAACACGGCCTCCCTCTCCGGACTCCGAAGAAATGCAGCGGAGTTGCAGTTCGCCGAACAGCGGACCCTGCTCCGCGCGGACACGGTCGCGCCAGTTGTTCGATGACGCGTCGAGCAGTTGCGCGAGGCGGCCGGCGTTCAGTTCCAGGTGCTCCTCGGCACCTGGTAACTTGGCGTTGAACCCTTCAACCTGCATGGGCCCCCGAGCGAGATCGGCCAGCATGCGCAGTTCGACGCGGTGAGCGGCCTCGACGTCCTTGTAGTGAAAGAAAATTCTTACCTTGCCCGATGCGTGGCTCCGGCTTGTGACCTGGAACTCGAGCGCTGAACGCATCGTGTCCATGATGTCCTCCATAGGCTGACTGGCAAGTTCTTCGACGTACAGGGACTCCGAAGTGATGATTGCGAGGAGATAGTGACGCGTCTGCACGGTTTGGATCGCGTGCTGAATCTGCTTGTTGAAGCCGCCGTCAGGCGGCAGAAGCGCCAGCCGCATTGTGGATTGGTAGCTGGGCCAGCAGAGCAGACCGATCGTTGCCCCAGTTATGGTGAGAAGAATCGCCGAAAGACGCCGATCGACGCGCATGGACACCTCCTTCGTACTTTGCATGAATGGGGGCTCCCACTTCCTGGACTATGGTGTCCGCAGTGAAGGGGAGAGCCGTCAGCTTGGGTAATGACGTAGCGTAGTCACGCATGCTGACGGGCATAGGCGATCTGGCGTCGAACGTCTTCGTTGATGTTGCCTTCCTTTTCGTACTCGAAGGCTACCAGGCCTCTGAAGCCCTGGCTCCGGAGTTCCTGCATCACCTCAGGTATTTTGCAGAGACCGGTTCCTAGCGGGACGTTGACTTCGCCTCCAGCCGCCTGGATGTCTTTCAGGTGGACCAGCTTCAGACGGGGGCCTAGCTTTCTTACCGCATCCAGGGTGTCGTAGCCGCACGATACGATGTGGCCGAGGTCCAAGGTGCAGCCTACGGTTTTCGACAGGCCTTTCAGCGCGCCCAGGATGTCTTCCGGGCTCTCGTAATCGAACTTGCGGTTCTTGAAATAGTGATTGTGGACACCGAACGACAGGCCTTCGGCCGTCATACGTTCATCGACGTACTTCAGAATCCCTCCGGTCGGGTCCCCTGTGATGTTCGTGCAACCCAGGATCTTGGCGAAGACTATCGCGCCATCCAGATCGTTCCTCTCCTTGATGGTGGGGGCATAGTAGGAGACGCAGCGGATGCCGGCTGCATCGATGCGGCGGCGGAAGTCTTCGAACTTTGCGCGGGGCGGCTTGTTGAAGTTCATGAACTCGCCGCGCGACATCTCGATCTCCTTGATGTCGAGTGCCTGCAGTTGCTCGATCATCGCTTCCACGGAGAGGCTGTGATAGGTGTATGCACCGATGCCGATGTTGAGATGAGGGCCAACGGCCTGGGCCAGCAGCCCTTGCGTGAACTGACGTCGAGTGATCATCTGGTTTGTCCCTCGGGCAGAGCCCGCGGTGTGGCGTCGGCGTCGACCAGGCCCAGCGCCCACTTGATGGCTCCGACGAACATCTCCTGCATGTCGGGGCGATCCCAATTGGCGGTGACGTGGCCCAGTGTCGAATAGAAGACGCGGCCTTTGCCATAGGTCCTGGCCCAACTGACGGCGAAGTCACGGTCGGCGCGCTTCACCCGCTTGTTTGCCAGGTCGAGCTTGGAGGAGTTGAGGCGCATCAGGACCCGGGTGTTGGCTCGGGAGAAGCTCCGCATCTGATAGATCTCGTCCGTGAGTTGAAACGCACTCGGCCATTTGCTCATGCCGGGGAACCTGGAATCCTCCACGACGATGGGCGCGTCGAAGGTGTTCCAGGGATGTTCGTCGTACGTACCGCCTACCATGTCGACGTATTCCGGCCAGTTCACAAATGTGATAGCGGCGCTGTGTACTCCGATGAAGCCTTTGCCGTCATCATGGACGAAGGACAGCAAGTCGGCCTTCTGCTGCGTGTCCATCTCCAGCGTGCCGCCGGTGTAGAACATCACAGCGTCGAAATCATTCAAGTTCTTGGCGTTGTACTCCAGCTTCTTCTTCGTCAACGGTTCCGTGTCGGTGCGAATGTAAGTCTCCCAAAGGCCGGTTTCGCGCCCCAGCCGGTCGACGGTGGCCATTGCGTGCGAGATGGCGTCATGACGATAGCCCTTCTCTTCGCCGAGGAATAAGAGACGCTTCACGATCTGTTTGGGCGGGTCTGCCTGTGGGCTGATTGTCTCCACCGGCGTGTTCGCGGGGAAGACGAAGTTGAAGAAGCCGACCATCATTTCGTCCCAACTTTGGTCGCCCCAGGTGACCTCCTTGGCCGGGTCGGGATTGAAGCGGTTGTTCACCGAGTTGTCGAAATGGGCGGTGCAGAGAATCTTCGTGCCTTTCGGCAGCGGAATGGGCTGCGCCAGGTTGTACCAGAGCTGCCAGGCGAAGCTGTAGTTGGGTACATTGAGCAGCGTCTCGGTGCGGCCGTCGGGGTACTGCACGCGATAGAGGAAGTCCTTGCCACGCGCATGCATATGAGGGTGCAGGCCGTGCAGAACCACATCGGTACCGACGGTGAATTCCGCATCGACGCGATAGTTGGCGGCGCCTGGAGGGATTTTGAACTTCCCGTTGGTCGCCGAGAACGTCATGGCGCGATGGGCCGGTGGCTGCTTGGCGAAGACGAGGCCGACACGGCTGCGGTCGCTGCTCGGATGGCCGTCGGTGGTGTAGTGCACCTGCAGAATGATGTCGGAGCCGGCCTTGACGAGCTTGGCGCGGCCGGGTTCAAAACGCTCCGGCGGCTGTCCGGGCGCGTAGCCAACCAGGAAGTCGCTGGGCAGGTCGCTGACGTTGGCGTTTGCATCCTTGGGCTTTTCGGGGATGAAAGGAATGCCGGGCCTGGCGTCCTTGAGCCAGTTGGAGCCGGGCTCGCGCACGAAGGCAATGATGTGGTGAACGTGCGAACGGTCAGTGGGGCGGGCTTCGGCGAACTGCACCCATCTGTCGGTTGTGAAGTTCGTCGGCACGACCCAATGTAGGTACTCGATGGTGCCTTTAGCGGGGATCTCATAGGGCTGCGGCAACTGGAAGACGACGTCCGGCTGCGGGATGCCCCAACCTTCTGTGAAGGTGATGGCGGGTGGTGCGTCGTTGGGGTTGCCCTTGGGGGCTCCGCTGTTGACCCACGCCACTATGGTGTCGATGTCGCGCTGGCCCAGCGATCGATCGTTCGAGAACTTGCCGTAGTGGGGATCGGCGAACCAGGGCGGCATCTTGCGCTGTGCGACGGAAGTCTTGATGGCTGCCGCCCAAGGGCGTGTTTGCTCATAGGTGAGCAGAGGCATGGGGCCGATCTCGCCCGGGCGGTGGCACTCCTGGCAGTTCTTGCGGAGGATGGGGAGGACATCCTTCGTGAAGGTGGGCGAAGCCGATTTGGGGGCACCGTGCCCGACCGCGGCTCCGAGAAGTACGAGGGGGAGAATCCTGATGGTCATTTGCGGGTCCTTCCTTTTCGCTTTTCGCCCGAGCCCCTCTGGAGTGGCTTACGTGCCGATATCCCAGGCAGCCATGATGATGGAGAGGCCGGCTACGGCCGCGGTTTCGGCCCGTAGGATCTGCCGGCCCAAAGAGACACTCGTCCATCCGGCGGCTGAGGCCGCGGCGCGCTCCCGATCGTCCCAGCCGCCTTCGGGTCCACACAAGAGGCCAATTGTGTCGGTTTGCGCGCGCTGGGCCGGCAGCGATTTGAGAATAGGTCCGGCGCTCCGCTGCTCTTCCAACCAATACCTGTGATCCAGAACTCGCGGTAGCGCCTGTTCGAGGCGGCACGGAGGGTCGAGTTCCGGGAGTTTCAGGCGGCGGGCCTGCTGGCCGGATTCGTACAGAATTTTGCGCCAGCGCTCCATGCGCTTGGGCGCCGCCTGATCGAGACCTTTGTCCGTGCGGAGGGCGTAAATAGGCGTGATGCGTTCGACGCCGAGCTCGGTGGCTTTTTCGAGGATCCACTCGAAGTGATCGAACTTGATGAGGGCGGGGAAGAGATGCAGGGACGCCGGCGGGGTGACGGGTTCGATGGGAGACAGCAGGTCGAATTGGACAGTATCCTTGCCGAAGTCGGCTATCTCCGCCAGCCAGATGTTGTCGAAATCGGAGATCTCATAGCGCTGGCCGCGCTCGGCCCGGAGCACCTTGCGGACGTGCTGCGCGGCCTCTCCGCGCAGGGTGGCCTGCGTCCCCCGGACCTCCTGCACATAGAACATACGACGAGCCATTTCCTACCAGAGTACCCGTTTGTTAGACTGCGGAGGCAATGATCGCACACCTGCGCGGAATCCTCATCGAGAAGCATCCGAACCAAGCCATCGTCGAGGCAGGCGGGGTTGGTTACGATGTCCAGATTTCGGTTTCCACGTTTAGCGCACTGCCGGAAGTGGGGTCTGAGGTGAAGCTCCGGATCTACACAAATGTGCGGGAAGACGCGATCCAACTGTTCGGGTTTCGCGAGGCGATGGAGAAGGCGCTCTTCGAGAAGCTGATTACCGTGTCGGGGATCGGGCCCAAGCTGGCGATCACGACGTTGAGCGGGGTGGCGGCTCCGGATCTGGTGCGGATCATCCGGGCCGCGGAAGTGCAGATGCTGACCCGGGTGCCGGGCATCGGGAAGAAGACGGCCGAGCGCATCGTGTTGGAACTACGGGACAAGATGGAGGGGCTGGGTGCGGCTCCGGCGGTTGCGGCGAAGGGGCCAGCGGCGGTGATCCTAAGCAGCGAACAGTCGGATGTGGTCAGCGCTTTGGTGAACCTGGGGTGCCAGCAACCGGCGGCGGAGGTGGCGGTGCGGAAGGCCGCGGCGGAGCCCGGGATCAGCGGCTTCGAGCCTTTGTTCCGGCGGGCGATGGAACTGCTGCGTTAACCTGATAGTTTGCCTGCCATGCCCGATTCCAGCCAGTCGCGCCGTATTGTCTCGCCTGCCGCCACGGCGGAAGAGGTCCAATTCGAAGCCAGTTTGCGGCCCAAGCGGTTGGACGATTTCACCGGTCAGACGAAGGTCAAGGAACTGCTGAGCGTGACGATCGAGGCGGCGCGAAGGCGCGGCGAAGCGATGGATCACGTGCTGCTGATCGGGCCTCCCGGTCTGGGCAAGACGACGCTGGCGAACATCGTTTCGCAGGAACTGGATGTCCCGTTCGATCTCACGTCGGGGCCCATGCTGCAGAAGAAGCTGGACCTGACGGGGATCCTGTCGAACATCCGGAACCGGCAGGTGTTCTTCATCGATGAGATCCACAGGCTGCTGCCGGATATCGAGGAAGTGCTGTATTCGGCGCTGGAAGATTTCCGGGTGGATATCGTGATCGGGCAGGGTCCGGGGGCTCGGACGCACTCGCTGCCGATTGCGCATTTCACGGGTGTCGGCGCGACGACGCGGCAGGGGTTGCTGAGCGCTCCACTGCGTGGGCGGTTTGGGTTGATCCTGTATCTGAAGCACTACGATGTGCCGGAGATGCAGAAGATTGTGCAGCGGACGGCGCACCTGCTGGAGACGCCCATCGACGTGGATGCGGCGGAGGAGGTGGCTCGGCGAAGCCGGGGCACGCCGCGCATTGCGAACCGGTTGTTGCGGCGGGTACGGGACTATGCGCAGGTGCGGGCGGAAGGGCATGTCGACCTCAAGGTGGCGCGGATGGCACTGGATCTGTTGGAGGTCGACCGCTTCGGTCTGGACGAGATCGACAAGAAGATCATGATGACCGTGCTGGAGAAGTACGGCGGGGGGCCGGTGGGGCTGAGCACGATCGCCGCCTCGACGGACGAGGAACCGGACACGATCGAGGAAGTGTACGAGCCGTACCTGATGCAGTTGGGATTCCTGGACCGGACGCCGCGCGGGCGCATGGCGACTGAGCGGGCGTTCGAGTACTTCAACGTGCCGCGGCGGCCGATGGGGTGGGGCATGGGTCCGAATCAACCGAAGCTTTTCTAATGACTGAACTCAATCATCTGGTGCTGGTTCCGGGGCACGCGGTTTGGAACCTGCGCGAGGATCCGGCACTGGACTCGTCGTGGTTTCTGAAGCCGTATCAGAACAGCGAGCCGAAATTCTTTATCGAGCACATCCGGGCTGGGGTGGAGTTGACGGCTCGGGACCCGTCGGCGCTGCTGATGTTTTCGGGCGGGGCTACGGATGCGGAGGCCGGCCCGATCACAGAAGGCTTGGGCTACTGGTTGATTGCGGAATGGTATGAGTGGTGGGGCCAGGCGGAGGTCCGGGGACGGGCCGTGGTGGAGGAGTTTGCTCTGGATTCGTTCCTGAACGTGCTGTGCGGGCTGTACCGGTTTCAGGAGTTACGGGGCGAGTGGCCGGAGAAGATTACCGTGTGTGGGTGGGGGTTCAAGCGGCGGCGGATCGCGGAGCTGCATCGGAAGGCGCTGGGGTGGACGAAGCCGTTTGAGTATGTCGCGGTGAACGAGCCTCCGAATCTGGCGGAGGTGCTGGAGCGCGAGGCGGCGACTTGTAGGGAGTTTGAGGAGAGTCCTTGGGGGGAAGACGGGCCTATCGCGGAGAAGCGAAAGGGGCGGGATCACTATGTGCGGGTTCCGGGGTATGACATGAGTGATCAGAGCTGGCGGTGAAGTGATCGTTCTTGTCTGTGGGACCGGTTGGCTGTAGGAGTTCCGATGAAGATCATCAGGCTCTCGAAACGAGGGCAGGTTGTCATTCCGAAGGAGATTCGAGAATCCCGAGGTTGGGGACCGGGCATGGAGTTCGTTGTCGAAGAGATGAGGGACGGGCTTTTGTTGCGACCTGTCTCGCGCTTCGCTCCCACCGAACTGAGTGAGGTGGTGGGGTGCCTGCGATCCGGACAAAGGGCGTGCACTCTGGATGGAATGCGTACCGCTATCGATGTGAGTGTCTCACGGCGGCGCGATCTGGGCCGATACTAGCGTGGTGGCCGGCGATGATCGCGGTCTGGAAGGCGCCGGACAAATGCTATTTGGTCGCTGGTTGGGACCAACTCAGTCGCGACGCAGGACTCTGGCTGGATCGCTCAGCGCCGCTCGCAATGCAGGGCCTGTTGCCGCCAGAGTGGCGGTTCCCAGCAGCGCCAGAGCCGCCAGGAGCGGGGTGACGTGGTCGCCCGTGTTTACTTCCGCGATTTGCGATTTCAACAGTCGGATGAGCCCGAGCGCGGCGACCGCTCCGATGGTCAGGCCGAGGATGGACGGCACCAGTACACCGCGGTAGATCAGTGCGGCGATATCCTGATGTCGCGCTCCCAAGGCCAGGCGGATCCCCATTTCGTGACTGCGCTGCGCGGCGAGGTACGACGAAACACCGTAAATGCCCATGGCCGCGAGGAGTAGTGCGAGGCCGGCGAAGATGCCCAGGAGCCACATGGCGCGCCGGGGCGCGTCGGTGAGATAGGCAGTGCGCTGCTCCAGGGTTTGGGGATCGTCCAGCGGGACTGTGGGGGCTTCCTGATAGACGGCGTGGCGGAGCACATTGGTTAGCGACAGAGGCTCGCCTTCGGTGCGCACGATCAGATTCGCCATGCGCAGGGCGTTCTGCGGCTCGGGCAGATAGATGTGCTCGGACTGACAGTCTTCCACTGAGTTCACGCAGACATTTCCTACGACGCCGATGATTTCGGCGGCATGATCGGCCCCTCCATCGATGTTGAATTTGAGTTCCGGGAGAATGATCCGACGGCCGGTTGCTTTTCCGGAGAAGTAGCGGGTGGCGATCGACTCGCTGACGATGGCGACGGGCGTGGCGCCATCGCGGTCCTCCGGTTGAAAGAGGCGCCCGGTGAGCAGGGGGATCTCCATGGCTCGGAAGTAGGCTCCGCCGACGACGGTGATGGAGGCGACGTGTTGTTGACGGCGGTCGGGTTGGCCTTCCGGGTGAACATCCATGGAAAGACCGACGCCGAACATGGGAAGGCTGCTGGCGGTGGCGACGGCGCGCACTCCGGGTAGGGCTGTGATGCGCTCGCGGATACGAGTGTAGACGCTGACTCCGGCAGCGCGGGCGCCGTCCGGGGCGGGTGGCAGAGTGAGGAACGTCGTGAGGACATTGCGCGGGTTGTAGCCGAGGTTGGCGGAGCGCACGGTCACGAATGTCCTGATGAGGAGTCCGGCGCCCAGGAGGAGGACGAAAGCCAGGGCCACTTCCCAGGCGACGAGAGTGCCCTGACCTCTGGCTGGGGTGCGCGAACGCATGCCTGCGACCGGCCCGGGTCGGACGGACCGGAGAGTTGGAAGGACGCCGAAGAGGGCGGCGGCGAGGATCCCAAGCAGCAAGGTACAAAGCAGGACGCGCGCGTCGATGGAGAGCTCTTCCGCGCGTGGCAGGGTTGCGGTGAGGGGCTTCAATAGCCGAAGTCCGGCGTAAGCGATGGCGATGGCGGCCAGACTGGCGAGGAAGGAGATGGTGAGAGCCTCGGCCAGGACGAGTCGGATGATATGGAGGCGGCCGGCGCCGAGTGCGATGCGGATGTCGATCTCGTGCTGGCGGGCGGTGGAGCGTGCGAGCAGCAGATTGGCGACGTTGACGCAGGCAATCAGCATGACGAAGGAGACAGCGCCAAGCAGGAGCAGCAGCAAGGGACGCTGCTGGCCGGTAACCTGCTCTAGTACAGGCGATGTTCGGAACTGGAGAGTCTTCCATTCCGAATTCTCGCGGGCGAGCTGAGTGGTGAGGATGCTGAGTTCCGACTGTGCGGCTTCGAGGGAGACGCCGGGTTTGAGGCGCCCTGTCACATTGAGTCCATGCGGATTGTCGGCTACGACATAGGGTGTGTAGATGGGGGCGGGAGCCGCTCCGATGGGCGTGAAGCCGGGCGGCATGATGCCGACGATGAGCCAGGGGGCGTGGTCGAGGGTGAGAGTGCGGCCGACGACCTTGGGATCGGAGCCGAATCTGCGCTGCCAGTAGCCGTGGTCGAGAACGACGACGCGATTGCGGCCGTGCTGGTCTTCGTCCGGGAGGAAGGTGCGACCGAGTAGGGCTTGGGCTCGTTGCAGTTCGAACCAGTTGGCCGTGGCGCAGGGGCCGGTCAGCTGTTCAGACTCGCCTTGCCCGGTTCGATTCATCGGACAGATCTGACTTGCCGCCAGCGGTGCGAAGGAGCGAAGCCGGCTCCGCAGGCGCAGATAGATTTCCGGTGGCAGGAAGCCGCAGGAGCCGCGGCTGGTGTCGCAGATCTGTGCGAGCCGATCGGTTTCGAAGCCGGACAGGGGGCGCAGAAGGACCGAGTTCACGACGGAGAACATCGTCGAGTTCGCGCCGATGCCGAGGGCTAGGGTGAGGATCGCGGCCAGGGTGAAGGCCGGACTGCGGCGGAGTCCGCGAGCGGCGATGCGGAGGTCAGCGAGCATAGGTATCTAGTCTCTGCAATTGTATGCTGAGGACGGCGGCTGGGTGACGTTTGCATCCCCGTTTCGTCCGAGTGTCTCCATGTGGTGTTGATTGTCACATCTTGACGATCAAGAGTAAGACATGATACGGTGGGCTTGCCGGGGATCACTTACTCTTATGGACTCACCGACTACCGACGTCATTCAGGGCGCGCTGGGCACGCTCATTGTGAAGACTCTCAGCCTGGACGTCATGCATGGGTTTGGGATTGCGCGGCTGCTGAAGGCGGAGGTGTAATCCATGTCCCTATGGCGGCAGTTGACACGCGGGCTGCGGGCTCTGCGGCACCGGCGCGCGGCGGAGCAGGACATCTCCGACGAGGTGGATCACTTTCTGGATGAGTCCACGGAGGAACATGTGCGGCGCGGGTTGTCTCCCGAAGACGCCCGGCGCGCGGCTCGCGTCGACATGGGTAGCCGGACCGCCGTTGCGGAAGAGGTGCGCGGGTACGGGTGGGAGAACCGGATCGAAACGCTGGTGTCAGATGTGCGTTATGCGCTTCGGCGGCTACGGGGGAATCCAGGCTTTACGGTGGTGAGCGTGCTGATGCTGGCGCTCGGGATTGGGGCTAGCGCAACGATCTTCAGCGTGATCGATGGCGTGCTGCTGAAGCCGCTGCCCTACCCACAGTCGGAGCGGCTGGTGGCGTTGCGGCACACGGCTCCGGGGCTCCACATCCCGGATATGAATCTGGCCGTCTCGCTGTTCCTGACCTATCGCGAGGAGAATCGGGTATTTCAGGATTTGGGTATGTATGCTGCGACCTCGTGGACGGTGACCGGGCTGGGTACACCGGAGGAGGTGCCCGGGCTGGTCGTGACGCAGGGGTTTCTTTCCACTCTGGAGGCGCGTCCGGCTTTGGGCCGCGGATTCACACGAGAGGACGAAGACCCGGCGCACGAACAGACCGTGATGCTGTCGGACGGGTACTGGCAATCGAGGTTTGGCGGAGACCGGGCCGTGTTGGGGCGGCGCATTGTGCTGGATGGCAATGCGCACGAGGTGATTGGCGTGCTGGCTCCGTCGTTCCAGTTTATGGATCGCAAGGTGTCGCTGCTGGCGCCGCTGCGATTCCGGCGGGCCGAGGTCCGGCTGATCAGTTTCTGTTGCCAGGGGATTGCGCGGATGAAGCCGGGTGTCAGTTTGGAGCAGGCGAGTGCGGACGTGGCGCGGATGCTGCCGATGGCGCCAGAGAAGTTCGCGGTGAATCCGGGCTTCAGCAGCAACGCATTTGCCGAGGCGCGCTTTGGGCCGCGGCTGCGGTCGCTGAAGGATTACCTGGTGGGCGACCTCGGCAGCACGCTATGGGTGCTGATGGGAACGGTGGGGCTGGTGCTGGTGATCGCGTGCGCAAATGTGGCCAACCTGATGCTGGTGCGGGCGGAAGGACGACGGCCGGAGCTGGCGGTGCGGGTGGCCTTGGGCGCTCCGCGGGCTCGGATTGCGCGGGAGCTGCTGCTGGAGAGCGTGCTGCTGGGTGTGGGCGGGGGCCTGGCCGGCTGGGGCTTTGCCACTGTGGCCCTGCGAACGCTGCTGGCCTTGGAGTGGGTGCACGTGCCGCGTGTCCAGGAGATCGGGATGGATCCGCGGGTGCTGCTGTTCACGGTGTGTGTGTCGCTGGGGGCGAGTGTGGTGTTCGGGCTGATCCCGGTCTTCAAGTATGCGCGGCCGGAGGGCGTCGATGACCTGCGGGCGAGTGGCCTGCGGTTGACGGGCAGCCGGGAGCGGCAGCGGACGAGGAGCGCGCTGGTGGCGGTGCAGGTGGCGCTGGCGCTGGTGCTGCTGGTGGGGTCCGGGCTGATGATCCGGACGTTCCAGGCGCTGTTGCATGTGGACCCGGGGTTTTCGGGCGCGGAGCACCTGGAGACGGTGCGGGTGGGCATTCCGGGGTCCCTGGTGGAGTCGCCGGAGCGTGTGGCGCGCATGGAGGAAGAGATCCTGCGCCGGATGTCGGAAGTGGGTGGAGTGGAGCGTGTTGCGGCAATCGATTCGCTGCCGCTGGAGGGCGGGTCAAACGATCCGGTGTATGCGCAGGACCGGCCGTCTGAGGGTGGGCGGATTCCGGTGGTGCGGCGGTTCAAATATGTGTCGCCGGGGTACTTCGCGGCGGCGGGCAGCCGGATGATTGCAGGGCGCGACCTGACGTGGGCGGAGGTGTATCAGAGGGCTCCGGTGGCTTTGGTTTCAGAGAATCTCGCGCGGGCGTTCTGGAGCGAGCCGCAGATGGCGATTGGGAAGAGGATCCGGCCGACATTGAAGGACGATTGGCGCGAGGTGATTGGGGTCGTGGCGGATCTGCACGATGACGGGATTGAGCAGCCGGCACCGCCCACGGCGTACTGGCCGCTGTTGAGCAGGAACTTCGAGTCTCAGCCGGAGTCGGTGGTGCGAAGTTTGACGTATGTGATCCGGACGCCGAGAGCGGGGACGGCGGCGCTGCGGCAGGAGATGCAGCAGGCGGTGTCGAAGGTGAATGCGACGCTGCCGTTGGCGGACGTGAAGACACTGGGATCGGTCTATGAGCGGTCGCTGGCCCGCAGTTCTCTGGCGCTGCTGCTGCTGATGATCGCGGGGAGCATGGCGCTGCTGCTGGGCGCGGTGGGGTTGTATGCGGTGATCTCGTACTCGGTGTCGCAGCGGACGAAAGAGATTGGCATCCGGTTGGCATTGGGGGCGGTGCCGCGTGTGGTGGCGGGGCAGTTTGTGCGGCATGGGTTGCGGATGGCGGCCGTGGGGGCGTTGTTCGGGCTGGTGGCGGCGCTGGGGTTGTCGCGGCTGATGCGGTCGATGCTGTATTCCGTGAGTCCGGCGGACCCGATGACCTACGGGGTGGCGTTGGCCGTGCTGATTCTGGCGGCGGTGGCGGGGAGTTACCTGCCGGCGCGGAGGGCGGCCCGGGTGGATCCGGTGAAGGCGTTGCGGGCAGAGTAGCGGTGGCTATGGGAGCCAGTATTTGACTGCCTTCTGTGTCAAGACAGAGGTGAAGAGTGCCCAGCCGAAGCTGATGAAGGTTCCGATGATGATGTACTCGGCCACTTTGCGCTGACCCGGCTCTTTGATTTCGCCGAAGCGCAGAATCGACTTTGCCGCGATGAGGAAGCCGATTCCGTTGGGCTGCTCTATCAGGACGAGCAGAAGTACGAGGATCCGTTCGAGCCAGCCGATATAGCGGCCTCCCTGGGCGAGGCCGGCGATATCGTCGCCCCGGATTTCATCGGTGAATGGCCGCATGATTCCGGCGATGAGGTTTCCACCCACCGATACGCAGACGATCAGTCCTGAAATCCCACTCAGTAGGGCGAAGTAGGCCTGCGCCAAGCCGGGCGCGAGTCCGCGGATCCACCAGCCTGCGGCGGCCGCGCCGGGAAAGAGTGCGGATAGCCCGAGCAGGACGGCGAGGTTCAGGCAATGGCTGAAGGTGAACCATGCGACCGAAACCAAAGGGCCACGCCTAGCCAGTGTAGCTATGGCCATGCCCGCCGCCAGGACGGAGAGCAGAATCGGCCAATGTAGAGCTCCCAGAAATACGTAGGAGAGCAGCGTTGCCGCAGTTGCGCGGAGAATGACGACGCGGAGGCCGGGGGCCCGCTGCAGCACCCATTGAGAGCGGGCTGCCGATTCGGCGAGGAGATAGGCCGTCAGAAGTGCACAGAAGGTGGAGGCCATAAGGAAGGCGTCAACCTAAAAAGGTTGTCTGCAAAAAGTAAACTGAAAACGGTTGTCGAGAGGGGGAAGTCATGTGGTCTTCCGTTGTTGAGTGGGCCGCGGGAGGGCCGGCCATGACGCCTGTTCGAAGTGATGGATGGCCTCCCGAAGGACATACCAGTTGGCCGATTTGAGAGCTTTGGCGACGGCTTGTTTGGAGATGGGCGGATGCAAGGATTGCGCCACGGTTTCAGCGCCAGGCTCTTCAGGGACAACGGCGGCACAGATGAGCTCGGCTTGACGCCTGGTCCAGCGGCCCATGAGGGCGTCGCACAGATGGCTTACGACACGCGGCCAGGCAGAGAGTGGGCCAGCCGATTCCGGGATTTCGAACGTCATTCGAGAGTGTTGGGCCATCTCATCCAGGCCATGGCCCGACAGAACGAATGCCTGCCCCGTTGATAAGGAGGTCCTTCGGGAGCGGGTGTTCCGGACTTCTCCCACGCCGATGGAAACACGGGTGTCGGCCAGGCCCTGCGCCAACAGGGAGGCGCGAAGAAAGACGGCTGCACGCATGGCCAGGGCCGGGTCGGTTAGCAGGAGTTGCCAGCCATCGCCGCGATAGAACTCGAGTTTGCCGCTGACCAGACCTCGTTTCCAACGTTTCACGGCGGCCACGGCAGCGGTCAATGACGAACGAACCGAGGCCAACTGAGCCGGGGACAGGCGGCTGGAACGGATGATGTCGCCGGTCAGGACGGCGCGGTGGTTGAGTTCTGTCATCGCCGAAGTGTCGATCTCTTCGCTCGTAAGGAACATTGTAGCCCTCACACCGGGGCAGGCCGGTCGGATGAGGATAGACTGAAGGTTTCTGGGGCTCAAAACACATGAATATCACTGGGCTTTTCGAACGTGTCTGGCGGGATGGCGGTCATGCGTGGCGGAGCATGCGGCGGGCTCCGGTCTTTACGGCTACGGCCGTGGCCACCCTAGCTTTGGCGATTGGCGGGAACACGGCAATGTTTACCGTGATTCGTGCCGTGCTGCTGAATCCTCTGCCTTATCCGCAATCAGAGGAACTGGTGCAGATCTCGGGGGGCGCCACGCCTTCGCGGTATACGGAGATGCTGGCCGGGGCGCGGTCGTTCTCCGGGCTGGGCGCCCATACCAACCAGGAGTCCATTACGCTTTCCGGTGGCGCGGAGCCTGAGGTATTGAAGGGCATTCGGGTATCGGCGAATTTCCTGAAGATCCTGGGCGTGCAGCCGCTGCTGGGGCGAGGGTTTCGGGTGGACGAGGACGCGGCTGGCGCGCCAGCCACGGCGATGATCAGCCACGAGCTTTGGCAGCGGCGTTTTGGCGGGGATCCACAGATCACAGGGCGACCGGTGATGTTGGGGGGTGTTGCCTGCACGGTGATCGGCGTGCTGCCTGCGCGATTTGCGTTTCCGCTGCCGGGCCTGGACGTGTGGATGACCGATCCGGTGGATTGGCCACAGATGCCAGTGAAGTCGAGGGCGATGAGCCCGTTCCTGACGCTATTCGGGCGGCTGCGGAGCGGCGTGGGGCTGGACCAGGCTCATGCGGAGTTGACGGGGCTCCGGCACCAGTATGCGCTGGCGCATCCGACGATGCTGGACGCGAAACTGCGGCTGCCGCGCGAGGTGACCGCGATGAAGGATCAACTGGTAGAGAACGTGCGGTCGATGTTGTGGCTGCTGCTTGGAGCGGTGGGATTCGTGTTGCTGATCGCATGCGCGAATGTGGCGAGTCTGTTGTTGTCGAGGGCCACGGCGCGGGCCCGGGAGTTCGCGGTGCGGTCAGCGTTGGGCGCCGGCCGGGCTCGATTGATGGGGCAACTGCTGGTGGAGAGTGTGATGCTCTCGGCCGTGGGCGGCGTGTTGGGGGTGGGCCTGGCGGCATTGCTGCTGCGGTGGATTCCGAGCATCACGAGCTTCGAGTTGCCGCGAACGGCGGAGATCCAGATGGATTGGGCGGTGGTGGGGTTTGCGGCGGTGCTGTCGGTGGTGACGGGATTGGCGTTTGGCCTGGGGCCGTCGTTGGGGGCTTCGCGGGCGGATCTGATCAGTGTTTTGCGGACGAGTGGGTTGGGCGCGAGCCGGGGCCACGGCGGTTGGCGGCTGGCGGGATTGCCGCTGCGTAGTCTGCTGCCGGTGGGGCAGGTGGCGCTGTCGACAGTGCTGTTGATCGGGTCAGCGCTATTGATGCAGAGCATTGCGAATCTGCGGCACGTGGATGTGGGGTTCCGGACCGGGAACCTGCTGACAATGCGGATTTCGCTGCCGACGACGCGGTATGACACGAGCGAAAAACGGGCGCGGTTCTTTGAGGACCTGCTGCCTCAGATTGAAGGGTTGCCAGGGGTGACTGGAGCGGCGGCTGGGATGTCGATTCCGATGACGGGCTTTGCGGGGACTCCGGTGCAGGACGCGTCGAAGCCTGCCCTGCGGCTGAACGAGCGGCCGATTGCGAAGTTTCTGCCGGTGACGCCGGGGTATTTCCGGACGTTTGGGATTCCGCTGCGGCGAGGCCGAGTGTTCACGGAACGGGATACCGAGGCGGTGGACCGGGTGGCGGTGATCGACGAGAATCTGGCCCGGCGGTTCTGGCCGGAGTATCCGAAAGGCGTGGATCCGGTGGGGCAGCGGCTGTTGATTGGTGGGGTGATCCCGAAGCCGGCCGAGATTGTGGGGGTGGTGGCGAGCGTGAAGCAGTCGCTGGAGAACGAAGGATGGCCGGAGAGCGTGTACCTGGCGTTTGCCCAGAATGCTCAGCCATTTGCGATGGTGGCCGTGCGGACGGAGGGCCCGGCGCAGGGGTATGCGCGGGCGGTGAGCGAGCGGGTGCGGATGGTGGACCGGGATCAACCGGTGGCCGAGGTGCGGATGATGGAGGATTTGGTGGAGGAGCAGGTGGGGCAGCGCCGGTTGCTGGTGACGTTGTTGGGGGCTTTCGCGTTGGTGGCGTTGACGTTGGCGGCGATCGGGATTTACGGCGTAGTGGCCTATTCGGTGGCGCAGCGGACGCAGGAGGTGGGGATCCGGCGAGCCCTGGGGGCGCAACAGGGCGACATTCTGCGGATGGTGATGGGACAGGGGTTCATGCTGGCGCTGAGCGGCGTGGCCATCGGGTTGGGCGGAGCGTACGGGTTGACCCGGTTGATGAAGGCATTGTTATTCAAAGTGAGCGCGACGGACGCGGTGACGTTTGCGGGCATCGCGATGGTGTTCCTGGTGGTTGCGCTGGGGGCGAGTTTTCTACCAGCGCGGCGGGCGGCGGGGGTGGATCCCATGACGGCGCTACGGATGTGACGGTTGTGGGACTGCGGACGGGATTCAGATTCGCGACTCTCATTGATTCTTGCCGCGGCGACTAAGCTCACTCGCCTTTTCTGACGATAGGAAATCGTACAGTAAGGCGAAAGGCAGCCGCGGTGGCGATGGTTTTGAGTAAGAACCCGGTTTGGGACGCGTTTGTCTGGCGGGTGTTGCCGCACGCGCTAACCGGCGGCGCCGACTTTGGCGAGTGCCTGACCACGCTAGACCGGGTGGGTGACGGCTCCACGGAGGATTGGTATCGCGAGTGGATGGCGACGGCCGATCGCGTGGCCAGCCTGGCCGCTGAGAGCGAAATCCGCGGGCATTTTATCAGCGCGAGGGAAGCCTATTTCCGTGCTTCCAACTACTATCACGCCGCCTATTTCCCGTTGTTCGGCGCGCCTGTGGACCCCCGGCTGATACGAGCATTCCAGTCCGAAGTGATGTGCTTTCAACATGCTGCATCGCTGAGTCAACCTCCCATCGAGGCGATTGAGATCCCGTATGAGGGGCGGACTCTGCCCGGATACTTCCTGCGGGCCTCGAGTGAACCGGGCAGCCGCCCGACCATCGTCCACGTGAATGGCTATGACTCGAACATTCAAGAGATGTACTTTGTGCACGGGCCCGCGGCGGTTCGGCGCGGGTACAACTGCCTGCTTTTCGATGGACCAGGCCAGGGGCGCAATCTGATCCGCGACGGACTGACCCTGCGGCCGGATTGGGAGCATGTCGTGAGTGCGGTGATCGACTTCGCCTTGACCAGGCCAGAGGTGGATCCGTGGCGGATCGTGCTGGCCGGCTGGGGGTTGGGCGGATTCCTGGCGCCCCGGGCGGCCGCATTTGAACGGCGCATCGCCGCTCTGGTGGCCGATCCAGGGCAGTGGGACCAAAGCGACACCGTGAAATCGATCCCTCTGACCAGGGAGTTTCTGCTGCGGAAGGACAGCCAGCCGCCAGCGTCGTTCGAGCAGTTCGAGCAATGGGTGCGCTCACCGGCCGCCGATCCGATGTTTCGCTGGCGCACCGTGCAGCGCGGTATGTGGGTGCATGGCGTGAATTCGTTGTTTGCCCTGGTGAAAGAGGTTGTCCGGTTCGAGATCAGTCCGGTAGCTGGCGCGATCAGTTGCCCAACATTGTTGACGGCGGCGGATGGCGACCCTCTGGGACGGGGCGCGCAAAAGCTCTACGACGCGCTGCGCTGCCCCAAGACGCTGCTGCATTTCGCGGCGTCCGACGGCGGTGGAGGGCACTGCGAAACCCTGGCGCGCAGCCTCTACCATCAGCGGGTTTTCGACTGGCTGGATGAGACGCTTTGCAGTGGCGGATGTCTGCCTCTGCAGCGGCATCTTCGCGAAGAGGTTGGCGCCAGCCGGCCGAAGCAGCCGAACTTCCTGGCGCCTGTCGAGCCGGCGCCCGCACCTTATGACTGGCCTGTTTCGCGACCCAACGGTTTCGAGAATGAGTCAGTGTTCCGGCAGAGCGACCTTGGCCTGCCGATACAGCCTCATGGCGCGAGCGTCGAGACCATCAAGCAGATTGACTGACTGCCCGTCGCTGACCTCTCAGAGTTGGTTTCCGGCGGCTGCATTCGTGTAGATTTGGCGGCCTCCGTTCTGCTCCAACTGCAACGTCGCCGCTATGGGCATAGAGCCCTCCATGCCTCCGGCCAGCGCCGAGGTGGCTTCGACCAGCAGGAGTGAACCCAAAACCACGAAATCGTTTCCGGCATAGAGACGGCGAAGGCGACCATGGAGCGCTCTGACCAAATCGGCGCTATAGCGGGAGAGGTTTCGGATGGCGGTCAGCGGCTTGCGGGCGCACATGTTGCGCAGTTCGGTGGTTGTGTCGGCGAGGTGCACCATTGACTCGATGAACTGGGCGTCGGCCGCGATCAGCGACTGAAAATTGCGCTGCTGGATTTGTACCTGGCTGAGGTTACGGGCGATGTATTTGGGGTCGTAGCTGGATGCGAGGTCCTCAAGGCCGGCCGACGCGAGGGCCCGCTGGAGTTCGGGGAGGGTTTGACGCAGCTTGGGGGCGGCTGAGTTCAGGGCTCGGGCGATGGATTCCCGGCTCATGAAGTCGTAACAGAACTGGCCTCGTTTGACGTCGGTGAACGGAACGGAGTTCTGGTAGGCCAGCAGGGGATAGGCGGCACTGGGCGTGCGGTAGTGGTCGAGACCGGCGAAATGGAGCGACGGCAGCCAGTAGCGCATGGAGGCTTGCAGGGCTCGGCCAACGCGGCACATCGCGGGGGAATACTCGGCGCTGCGCGAGTGCGGTGCGATGGCCCAGAATTGAGCGAAGCGGCCGGGGAGGGCGAGCGAGAGGGTGGCCTTAACCGGTTTCTCCGGCAGTTCCGGCCGCGGGAGGCCATAGGCGGCGAGCACCTGGAACCACGCCTCGTTGTGGCCGCCGGCGGAGACCATGCGCGTGTCCTCAAAAGTAAGGGTGAAGTTGTCGTTGATGGGGCCGGCGTCGCGCGAGGAGAATGCCGCGGCAAAGATCATGGTGCTGTGGCAGTTGTTGGACAGGCGGTGCAGGTCGTGAGCCTGGGTGGTCCAGGTGATGAGGCGGCCGTTGCTATCGCAGAGGACCTCGGCGGAGGCGAGCGCCTCCAGGCTGTCTTCCCAGCCTCGCCGCTCGACGAAGGGCAGATGGAGTTCGATGTGGCGGGTGCGGCGCAGATGGTGGGTGAGCGCGCCGTGGCGTAGGCGGATCTCCGGATCAGGCGGCCCGTAGAGGACGGTGAGGTCGCCGTTTAGGACTTGGTGAAGGCGGTTGAGTCCGGCGGGGGTCATGCGGAATGAGGCGTCGGCGAGGGCTGTGCCGCCGTGGGAGGACTCGAGGAGAATGGAAAGTTCAGCAGGCAGGCGTTGCGCGAGGGCGTCCTTGGCAGCGGTGTAGATGCGGTCGCGCAGGGGCAGCCAGGCGGCGACGCGGTCGAGCAGAGGTAGTTTGGCGCTGCCCCGGCGCAGAACTTGCTGAAGGCGCTGGAGGAGCCATTCGCCTGGGTTCGTTTGGTCGAGTTCCTGGGCGGCGAGGCCGGGCAGGCGGAGGAGGAGCGTGAGGAGGCCGGTGGCGTCGACAGTGAGTTTGTCGAGATTGGTGCGGCGATCGAGAAGAGTGCAGGTTTCTCGGAGTTGTTCCCAGGCGGATTGGGTGGTGAGGTGCACGAGGTCGGCTCCGGAGGCGGATTCCAGCCACTGAGCGGCGATGGTCGTGGCGAAGGCAGGGTCCTGATCGAGGGCCGTCTGGATGCGGTCGCGGAGGGTGGCGAGGTTGGCGCAGTCGTTGGCGATCCAGTAAGACCAGGAGAGCAACTCGGCCAGGGCGGTGGGTTGAGTCGCTGCTTTCCAGAGTACGGACTCTGAGCGAGCGGTGAGTTTCTGGAGTGTGTCGAGGACGTACTCAAGAGTGGCGGACGGAGCTCCGCAGGCTTCGGCGACACGGGTCCAGCGGACACTGCCGATTTCGCTGATGGAGGAGCGCAGCCACTGAAGGGGATGGACGCCGAGGATCGCGTGAAGGAGTTCGTCACTGGAGGTGGGGAGGACTGTGTCGACGTTGGCGGTGATGGTTGCCTTGACGGAGGACTGGAGTGCGGATTCGGCGGCCTGGTTGAGAGAGAGGCGCAGCCAGGGTTCGCCGTCGACGTCATCACGCTGGAGTGCGGCGGTGTAGCTGCCGGTGAGGGAAGCGGCGATGACGGCGTCGACGGCAGCATCTATCCGGAGCCCGGTCGTGCCTTGGAGGACGCCGCGGACGGCCTCGTTGATGAAGTGGAAATCGAACCCGAAGGGGCTTGGCGCATTGAGGCGCAGGTTGGTGTTGGCGGTGGAGGAGATGACGACTCCGGGTGGGATCTGGGCTGGTGTCTGGATTTGATCCAGAGGCTGGAGGTAGTCACTGGCTGAGAGAGCGGGCGGGGCCTGGACGGTGATGATCCGGCCGTTGATGGTTGCTACGGCGCATTGAGGCGCACGGGTATCCGTCGTTTCCATGGGAGTCTCCTAGAGGGGGGATCGCGCCTCACGAGCAGGTGTGGCGCTGAGCGGTGAGCTGATTCGATTTTACCCCTCGGGTTCCAAGAAAACGGGCTTGCGAAGCTGGGGCACGGCTGGTCTACGGGAGAGCTAAAACGGCGGAATATAAGGAGTTGCGAACTTTTTCAGATTTATTTTGAAATGTTGTGACCGCCCCTGGCGGCGAGCGCGCTTTTTGAGCCAGTCGTTCATTTCGCCCAGGGAGGCAAAGAGGCCGACGAAGCGGGGATCGTAACGATTGGGGGCGCGGCGGCGGCGATTGAAGTCGCGGGCGGTGAAGACGCAACCGGCGGCGATGACGGCGGCGCCCATGGGCCGGTACTCGTGTGTGCCCTGGGCGACGGCCTGGTTTTCCTCGATCCAGAGAGCGAAGCCCATGCTATTGGAGCCCCCCGGGATCGAGCAGCCAGGCGGAGTGGTGCTGGACGAAGCCGATGTGCGGGTAGTAGTCGACGGCCTTGGGTGCGGCAAGGAGAACAATGCGGCAGGGGGCGGCTTCCTGGACCTTGCGGAGGAGTTCCTTCCCGACACCCTGGCGCTGGATGGACTCCCGGACGCAGAGGTCACTGCAGTACGTGACGTAAGCGAAGTCAGTGAAGCAGCGGGCGGCGCCGACGAGGGTGTCGCCGTCCCAGGCGGTGACGAGGAGATTGGCGTGATCGAGCATGCGCTGGATGGTGTCGCGATTGGACACGGGGCGGCGTTCGCCCAACGTCGAGGCGTTGAGAAGTTCAATGTACTCGTCGGGGGTGAGGCGGCGGTCGGTGCGGTACTCCATCTTATGTATTATCGGGGATTCCGCCGAAGGGCATGTTCGCTTCGTGCCTGCCTCGGGGTATTGCGTCGTTTCGAAGACCGGTGCTACGCAGCAGCGAAGCCCCGCTTGGTGGCCGATTTGCAATCGAACAAATAGAAATATCCGCGCGATAGGGAAGAATCCAACTACCTGCAACCACGATCTAGTCTGGGGCGTTTATTCTAGAGTGTTTGGGAGGGCTCGCGTCTTGGTTTTTGGCAAATTGACGATGGCTGTCGCCCTGGCTTCGATGGTGGTGCTGCCGCAGCAGGGACCAGATACACCGATCATCCGAATGAATGTCGAGTTGGTTCAAGTGGACGCGGTGGTCCATGACGGAAAAGGCAAGCCGGTTATTGACCTGAGGGCGGAAGATTTCGAAATTAAGCAGGACGGGAAGGTTCAGCGGATCACGAACTTCTCCTACGTGGCGGAACCTGGCCGGGTGAATCCGGCTCCTGCTGGGTGGCGGGCAAAAGGTGAGGCGGCGCCGCCGCCGGCGAAAGCGAAGAACTTGAGCGCGGGCGAGGTGCGGCGCACGATGGCTCTGGTCGTCGACGATCTCGGGTTGTCGGCCGAGAGCGTGCTGCGGGCCAAGGAGGCGTTGCTCAAGTTTGTGGACGAACGGATGGAACCCGGCGATCTGGTGGCGGTGTTGCGGACAGGGGAGAGCGCGGGCACCCTCCAGCGGTTCACGACGGACAAGCGGCAGTTGAAGGCCGCGATCCGGCAGATCAAGTTCAACTTCCGGAGCCGGGTGGGGACGGATTCCGTGAGGCAGCTTTTCGACGACCGGTCGGCTGCGGAACTGGGTGGAGGCAAGAAAGCGGCCAAACCGGAGACGCCCGCCGAAAAGGAGGCGCGCGAGCGGGAGCAACAGGAGCAGAGTGCCCGGTCGACGCAGGCTGCGCTCGACCGGGACCGGCAGGAGGCAAGCGACAACCGCGAGCGCGATCACATCGCGGCGGGGACGCTGGGCGTGCTGCGCTATCTGTTGCAGGGGATGCGGCCGATGCCGGGGCGGAAGTCGGTGGTGCTGCTGTCGGAGAGCCTGGCCCTGCGTCAGAACGACGCCAGCACCATTGGCATCTGGGACCGGCTGCGTGGGTTGACGGATATGGCGAATCGGTCGGGTGTGGTGTTCTACGCGGTGGACCCACGTGGTCAGGAGGTGCTGGGGTTGCGAGCGGAAGATCAGGTCGGGGCGGAGTTTGACACTCCGAATCCACGAGGGCGGCCTTCGCCGCTGGATGCGCGGCGCCAGACCTATATGGACTCCCGGATGGGGCTGAGCTTTCTGGCCGCGGAGACCGGCGGACTGTATCTGGAGGGATCGAATGACGTCTCGGCGTTGCTGGGCCGGGCGGCCGATGACCAGGGTGGGTACTATCTGATTGGCTACCACCCGGAGGCCGGGACGTTTCGCGGGGCGAACGATAAGGCCAAGTATCACGACATCAAAGTGCGGGTGAAGCGGGCGGGGTTGCGCTCGCGGTCGCGGAACGGGTTCTACAACACCGCGGAAACGGCGATGGCCGCCGTTCCGAAGACGCACGGCGAGCGAGTGGTGAACGCGCTGGTTTCGCCCTTTGCGGCGAATGAGATCGGAGTACGCTTGACTTCGCTTTTCGACGTTGATGGGGCGAGTGGGCCCTCCGTCTTCTCGATGTTGCACATCAATGCGCGCGATCTGCATTTTGTGGTCGAACCGGACGGGCGGCACAAGGCGGCGATCGACGTTGTGACGGCGACCTTCGGAGAAGACGGGCGTCTTGGGGAGAGCCGGACGGGATCGTTCACGCTGCGGGCGAACGAAGCACGGTATCAGAGGCTGATGGAGAATGGCGTCATCTTCACCATCATGCAGCCATTGAAAGAGACGGGGCCGTTCCAGTTGAGAGCGGTGGTGAGCGATCCGGACGGAGAGAAGCTGGGTTCGGCCACGCAGTTCATCGATGTTCCCAATCTGAAGGATGGACATCTGGCGCTGTCGGGGATCATGCTGACGCTGGCGACGAATGAAGCGGTGAAGAAGCTGGCCGGTCGGACGGACGGCGGTGAGCAGGATGCCCAGGATTCGGATGGGAGTGCCGCGATCCGGCATTTCCGTCGAGGCCAGAAGGTGGCCTATGGATATAAGGTTTTGAATGCGGCGCTGGACGCGACGCGGGAGCCACAGTTGATGACAGCCGTCCGGCTGTACAGGGATGGCCAGGAAGTGTTCCACAGCGATCCTCGGCCGTTGGGGGTGGCGGGGGCGACCGACAAGTCCAAACTGATGGTGGGGGGGGTGTTGCAGTTGGGGCAGCAGTTCGAGCCGGGCGACTATGCGCTGCAAGTGGTGGTTTGGGACAAGTTGGTGAAGCCGGGACGGAACATGGTGTCGCAGGCGATTGATTTCGAGCTGCAATGAAACGGCCGGGTTCAGGTGGAATGCTATACGATAGCGGGTGCCGGAAGTCGTCTGGCTAGGATTTCACTCATGACCCGTAAAGATTTTCTCGTTTCCGCGGCCGCGATGCCGGCGGTGTTGAGCGCTCAGCCCTCCGAACAGAAGGTGCAACGCAAAAACCGGATTAAGCAGGGTGTGTGCGGCGGCGTCTTTGGGCGTACCATGCCGTTTGAAGAGCGCGCGAAGCAGGCCGCGCGGCTGGGGGCGCACTGTTACGATCTGACCCAGCCCGAGCAGTGGCCGATTCTCAAGAAGTACGGTCTGGTTCCAAACATGACGGCCGGCGGCGGCAAGTTGACGGATGCCTGTAACGACAAAACGCTGCACGACGCGATTCGGGCCCAGTTCAAGGAGAATCTGCCGAGGGCGAAGAAGGAAGGGATCCCAAACGTCATTACGTTCAGTGGCAACCGGCGCGGCAGGAGCGACGAAGAGGGCATGGACAACTGCGTGCTGGTGCTGAAGGATGTGGTGAAGCTGGCGGAAGACAGCGAAGTGACGATTTGCATGGAGTTGCTGAACTCCAAGGTGGACCATAAGGACTACCAGTGCGACCACGCGAAGTGGGGCGTGGAGCTGTGCAAGCGCGTGGGCTCGCCGCGGTTCAAGCTGCTGTACGACATCTATCACATGCAGATCATGGAAGGCGATATCATCCGCACGATCCGCGACAACATTCAGTATTTCGGGCATTTCCACACGGCAGGCAACCCAGGGCGGCATCAGTTCGACGATACGCAGGAGATGAACTACAAGGGGATCGCACAGGCGATTGTAGACACGGGATACACGGGGTTCATGTCGCACGAATACAGCCCGTCGCAGGGCAAGGACCCGATTGCCACGCTGGACGAAATGATGCGGATCTGCGACGTTTAGGCTATCATTTGGTCTCTCATGGGCCGACTCATTCCGGTAAACAAAGAGCTGCCGCAGCCGTCGCTGAAGTTCCGTTCGGCGATTGGGCGCTGGCTGGCGCGGGGTGAGACGCTGGACGAGTCGGCTGCTCACGCGTCGACTCATCCCTGGTACAAAGTGATCTGGCTGACGGGCGTGGATTACTTCTCCACGCTCGGCTACCAGCCGGGCATTGCGCTGCTGGCCGCGGGGGCGGTGGCCCCGCTTGCCACGGCGATTCTGGTGCTGGTGACGCTGCTGGGGGCGCTGCCGGTATATGCGCAGGTGGCGGAGCGGAGCTTCGCGGGGCAAGGCTCGATTGCCATGCTGGAGAGCCTGCTGGACGGCTGGAAGGGCAAGTTGCTGGTGCTGGCGTTGCTGGGCTTCGCGGCCACCGACTTCGTCATTACAATGACACTTTCGGCGGCGGACGCGGCGAAGCACGCAGTGGAGAATCCGTTCCTCCGTCCGTACATGGGCGATCACCAGATCCTCATCACCCTGGCGCTGCTGACGGTGTTGATGCTGGTGTTTCTGAAGGGGTTTAAGGAGGCCATTGGCGTCGCGTCGGCTGCGTCAGTCCCCTATCTGCTGCTGAACGTGGCGGTGCTGGCACGCGGTGCCTACGAGATATATCTTCACCCCGCGCTGATGAACGACTGGCGGGCAGCGCTGTCGATGAAGGGCGACATGGGCATGGTGATGGCCGGGGCCCTGCTCGTGTTTCCGAAGTTGGCGCTGGGCTTGAGCGGGTTTGAGACAGGTGTTTCGGTGATGCCGTTGATCGATGGCGGGCCTGTGGATGCTGATCACGATGCGCGCAGCGGCAAGCCGCCTGCGGGCCGCGTGGGCAACACGAAGCGGTTGCTGGTGACGGCGGCGCTGATCATGAGCGTCATGCTGGTGGCCAGCAGCGTGGTGACGACGCTACTGATTCCGGAGACAGCCTACCGCATCGGCGGGCCAGCCAGCGGGCGTGCGATTGCGTATCTGGCGCACGAGTACATGGGCGGGCTGTTTGGGTCGATCTATGACGCGTCGACGATCCTGATCCTGTCATTGGCCGGCGCGTCGGCGATGGCCGGGTTGCTGCATCTGATTCCCCGCTACCTGCCGCGGTTTGGGATGGCTCCTGAGTGGATGACACTGTCGCGGCCGCTGGTGCTGGTGTTGTTCGGCATCAACGTGATTGTGACGCTGGTGTTCCGGGCGGATGTCGAGGCGCAGAGCGGGGCGTACGCGACGGGCGTGCTGGTGCTGATTCTGTCGGCGGCTTCGGCGGCGACCTTGGATCTGTGGAAGGAGAAGCGGCGCGCGGCGGCGGTGTACACCGGGATTGTGGCCCTGGTGTTCGCCTACACTCTGGTGGACAACTGCGTGGAACGGCCGGACGGGCTGATTATCGGGTCCATCTTCACGGTGCTGCTGATGACCGTGAGCGCGGTAAGCAGGTCGGCGAGGTCGATTGAGTTCCGGGTGACAAAGAGCTACTTCAGTAGCTCGGAGTCGGCGCGGTTGGCGTCTGAACTGGTGAACAAGAAGGTCCACATGGTGCCGATCCGGAATTCGACGGCGGAGGCGCGCAGGCGGAAGCAGGCCGAGATCATCCGGCACTACAAGGTGGATGGGCCGTTCCTCTTCGTCCATATTCAATTGGCGAACAATCGGAGCGAGTTCGCGGCTCCGCTGGAGTTCAAAATCGAACGCGAAGGCGAGAATTTTGTGGCGTACGCGTATGGAGCCATCGCGGTGGCGAATACGATTGCGTACATCAGCGAGCTGATCGATCCTATCTCAATATTCGTTGGGCTGACGCGCGAGAACCTAATGCAGCAGGCGTCACGGTATCTCTTCTTTGGCGAAGGGGAGACCGGCCTGATGGTGTACACGATTCTATTGAGTTACTGGGAGTGGACTCCGGAGGACGATGTCCGGCCGTTGATTTTCCTGATGTCGGATTAATTTGCCGCCGGCGCGGTTGGCGCTGGTGCTGGAATTTGAGCGGGCTGGTGGTTTTCGGCCAGCTGCCGGATGCCAGATCCTGGTCAATCTCCTTTATTTTCCAACGACATACTCCTCTTGGCGCTTGGAATGCAATAGACAGGGCGAGTCCGTTGTGGACGTAAGGGAGGACATCATGAAGAGATTTCTCGCGATGGGCGTTTTCGCCCTCTCATTGGCCACCGGCGGAGCGAATGCCGCCGAGGTTTTTGTGCGTTTTGGTCCGCCTCCTCCACCGCGTGAAGTCGTGGTGGTGCGGCCCGGACGCCATCATGTCTGGGTGCCCGGTTTCTACTCATGGAACCGCGGGGGTTATGTCTGGACGAATGGATACTGGGCGGTGCCGCCGCGCGGCAGGGCGGCTTGGGTGCCTGGACGTTGGGCTCCCAGGCGGGGTGGCTATGTGTGGGTCGGCGGCTACTGGCGCTGACAGATTGAAGGGCTCCTCACCGGGTGGGGAGCCCTTCACCGTCTAGAAACTGGTCTTCCTGATGTACTCGTAGCTCTGCTTGAGCGAGTCGAGCGGGTCGCCGGGCGTCTGGTCCTGCTCGACGAAATAGTGCTTCACTCCCACTTCGGCGGCGGCCTTCAGGACGGCCGGGATGTCGATGGAGCCGTTACCGACTTCCTTGAAAGCTTCCTTGGGAACCTTCTCGTTGAACTGCGGCCCGGTACCGGCGGCCACATTCTTCAGGTGCATGAGGGCGACGCGCTTGCCGTACTTGTGGAGGATTTCCACCGGGTCGTGCCCGCCGACCTTCGACCACATGATGTCGAGTTCGAGGCTGACGTGTTTGGGATCGGTGGTCTGCATCAGCACGTCGAGCAGCGTGCCGCCGGCGGCGGGTTCGAATTCGAAGGCGTGGTTGTGGTAACAGAGCAGGAGGCCCGACTTGCTGCACGTCTCGCCGGCTTTGTTCAGTGTCTCGCCGAGTTTCTTGATGACATCGACGCCGCCGCGATCCTTAGGCGCAATGTAGGGGCAGACGGCGAACTTCAGGCCTCGTTTGGCTGCATCCTCAAGAGCGGCCGGGAGCTTCTCCTGATTCGTGGTGAAAAGGGCGGTGTCGAGGTGGACGCTGACCGGCTTGAGCTTGGTTTGCGTCAGGCTGGGCCAGATGGCGTCGAGGCTAGAGCCAATGACCTCGGCCTCCGTGTAGCCGATCGCTTCCAGCGCTTTCAGGGTTTCAAGGGGCTTCTGCGGCAGGACGGTGCGCAGGGTATACAGCTGTACGCCCACAGTCTTCAGGGTGCGGGCGAAGGACGGGACGGCGGACGCGGCCAGAGCGGCGAGGAAGCCACGGCGGTGGAAAATCGGCATGTATATATCCTATTCCCGAAGCCGAGCGGGTGGTTGGAGCCCAAAACCCGCTAGAAGTCGATGCTCCCCTTCTTGGACTGAACGGCGGCAGCCTTGATGCCAGGCACCTTCAGCAGGTCGTCGATTGTCTTGAACTTGCCGTTTTGTTCGCGGTATTTCACGATGGCCGCGGCCTGCGAGTCGGGTAGTCCCAGGCCGGCGGCAAGGTCCTTCTCGTCCGCTGTGTTGACGTTGACGCGTGCGACCGGTGTGCTTTTGGAGAGGTGCTCAGAAAGGTAGTCGACGACTTCGCCCCACTGGTCATCATCGCCCTTGGCGCCGCGCTGGATCATGTCCTCGACGACGCCACTCCAGCCCTCACGGCTTTCGCGGCGATTCACGAAGATATTCGTCCCGTGGCAGGAGCCGCAGAGTTTTTCCGTGGTGGCACGGCCGGGCCCTTCGGGTAGTTTCGATTTCTGCTGGGCCGCGGCCGGCAGCGCGGCGAACAGAGCAATGAACGCGAAGCCGGCGATCGACGTGGAGGGAAAGAGGCGGCCTGGCTGAGATCCTGTCATGCACCATCCTTGTATGCTGGAAGTAGAGAGCGCTCGCCCAGATGCGCTAGTTTTATTGTGTATCAAACGGCGGGATGAGAGGGAAAGGCTGGGACTGCCTATGCGACTTCCACTGCTGGTGCTGATTGTGACGACGATGGCCATTGCCCAGGACGGGCCGCCCGCCGGACGTGCTCCGCTGAAGGTCCGAGCCGCCCAGGGGGACGCCGAGGCACAGTTCACTTTGGCCAAAAACTATGAGGCCGGGCGCGGCGGGCTGACGAAGGATTACGAGCAGGCACACCACTGGTACCTGCTATCCGCCAACCAGGGTGACCCGTGGGCGCAGGCGAGCCTTGGCCTGCTTTACCGGTTTGGAAAGGGCGTGCCCAAGGATCCCGTGCAAGCGTACATGTGGTTCACTCTGTCCATCGCAGGCACAAAGGGGCCGGATGCCGACTCGATTGTCGAACTGAGAGACGCGGTCGTGGCCCACATGAGCAAAGAGGAGATTGCGGAGGCGACCAGACTGGCCCATGCCTGGAAGCCGACGCCGGTTGTGCAGCCATGAAGTGGTCCTGCAGTTCCATAGTGCTGGTTTCGTTTTTGGCAGCGTCGTGCCAGCGGATACAGCAACCGGGCGGAGAGCGGCCCATTGGCCGGCCCATCGCGGTGAAAGTGCCGCTGGGGCTGCCGGAGATGGTTGTGCCGGCCGGGAATCCCGTAACGGCGGAGGCAGTGACGCTGGGGCGCAAGCTGTACTATGACCGCCGGGTATCGGGGGACGATACGATTGCCTGCGCCAGTTGCCATGCTCCGGACAAGGGCTTCACGGATGGCCAACGCTTCTCGACGGGCTTTCTTAACCAGCAGGGCACGCGCAATGCGCCAACGGTGATGAATGCGGCGTACAGCCCGGTGCAGTTCTGGGATGGGCGCGCCTCGAGTTTGGAAGATCAGGCCGGCGGGCCCATCGCGAATCCGGTGGAGATGAATCAGAAGTACGATGTGCTGGTGGCGAAGTTGCAGGCGGACAAGGAGTACGTCGAGCTGTTTGAGAAGGCGTATGGCCCGGGCGCGATCACGATGGGCCAGGTGAGAAACGCGCTGGCAAGCTTCGAGCGAACGGTGCTCTGCGGAAACTCGGCCTTCGACCGGTATCAGTATGGCGGCGACAAGTCGGCGCTCTCATCGGCGGCGATTCGGGGGCTGGCGATCTTCCGGGACAAAGCCAAGGGCAATTGCACGACATGCCATCCGATTGGCGAGAAGAGTGCACTGTTTACTGACGGGAAGTTCCACAACATCGGCGTTGGCGTGAACGAAGAGGGCGTGCTGACAGATCTGGGCCGGTACCAACATACGAAAGTGGAGGCCGACAAGGGGGCGGTGAAGACTCCGTCACTGCGCAACGTCGCGTTGACCGCGCCGTACATGCACGACGGCAGTCTGAAGACCCTTGGCGCTGTTCTGAACTACTACGCCGGGGGGGGCAATTCGAATCCTCAGCTCGATAAGGAACTGCGGCCGCTGCGGCTCAACAAGGCCGAACGTGACGATCTGCTGGCGTTTCTCGAATCCCTCACCGGCGAAATGCCGGCAGATGCGGGCCCGCCGGCCAACTGAGTACACTGGACACCAGACATGCAACACAGCCCTGCGTGGCGCGTCGCCCTGGGAGCGGCGGCGCTGGCGGTTCTCGGCGCGTGCTCCCGTCCCCAATCGGCGCAGAAGCAGGAGAAGGCAGCCCCTACATACTTCAAGGTGGATGCAGGCACGGCGGGCACCATCAAAGGCACCATCCGGTTCACAGGGAAGAAGCCCGCGCGGCGCGTAATCGATATGGACCAGGAACCGGAGTGCGCCCACCTGCACAAAGACGGGAAGGTGATGGACGAAGAAGTGGTGGTGAATGCCAACGGCACGCTGGCCAATGTCTTCGTGTACCTAAAGAAGGGGCTGGAGGGCAAGGAGTTTGAAGCGCCTTCAGCGCCGGTGGTGATCAATCAGAAAGGTTGCTGGTTTGAGCCACGAGTGCTTGGCATGCAAACAGGGCAGTCGTTGAAGGTAACCAATTCCGATCCGGTGACGCATAATATCCATCCGATGGCGAAAGTCAACAACGAGTGGAATCACAGTCAGGGGCCCGAGGATCCGCCGCTGTCGCGCAAGTTTGTGCGCGAGGAGGTGATGATCCGTGTGAAGTGCAACGTGCACAGTTGGATGCGCGCGTGGGTGGGCGTTGTGCCTCATCCCTACTTCGCGGTGACGGGGGCCGATGGCTCGTTCGAGATTCGCAATGTTCCTCCGGGCACGTACACGCTGGCAGCCTGGCAGGAGCGGTTCGGGTCGGAGGAGCAGGCGCTGACGCTGGCCCCTTCGTCGCAGCAGAACGTCACATTCACGTTCAAGGGAGAGTAACGTGCCAACAACGAGATCTGCGCTGATGGTGGCCGCCACGGCTGCGATGCTGGCCGGCTGCGCCAAGCCGCCCGAGGCGCCGCCGCCATCGTCGTCCGCCTATCGTGTGTATGTCACCAACGAGGCGTCGGGCGACATGAGCGTGATCGACTCGGCAACGATGAACGTGATTGCGACGGTGCCGCTGGGCAAACGGCCGCGCGGTATTCATGCGAGCCCCGACGGCAAGACGATCTATGTGGCGTTGAGCGGGTCGCCCATCGCCGGACCGGGGATGGATGAGAGCACGCTGCCCCCGCCCGACAAGAGCGCGGATGGCATCGGCGTCTTCGATGTGAAGCAGAACAAACTGGTGCGGGTGATCCACAGCGGGTCGGATCCGGAGAACTTCGACATCAGCAAGGACGGCAAACGGCTCTATGTGTCCAACGAGGATGTAGCGGGTGTCTCGGTGCTCGATTTGGAGCACGAAAAGGTGATTGCCACATTGCAGACTGGCGAGGAACCGGAGGGCGTCAGGATCAGTCCGGACGGCCGCTGGGTGTTCGTGACCTCCGAGGACGCGGGCACCATCGCAGTGGTGGACACGGCAGCGAACAAGGTCGTGAACTCGTTCAAAGTGGGCCGCAGGCCGCGTTCCATTGCTTTTCTGCCCGATAGCGCCACTGCTTGGGTGAATGCCGAGAATGACGGCACGGTGGTGCTGGTGGACGCGGTGAAGCACACAGTCGTGGATACCGTTCAACTGGGCGAACGTGGTGTGGTAAAGCCGATGGCCGTGCTGTTGTCGCCGGACGCCTCGACTCTATACGTGAGCACGGGCCGCGGCAAGAAGGTGTTCATCCTGGACGTGGCCACGCGGAAGGTGCAGGCGTCGATTGAGGTGGGGCAGCGTCCCTGGGGCATTGCGCTCTCACCGGATGGCAAGACCCTCTACTCGGCGAACGGTCCTTCGAACGACATCTCGGTCGTGGACCTGGCTACCCGCCAGGTGAGCCAGAAGGTGAAGTTGACCGGCTCGCCCTGGGGTGTGATCACTCTCGAACAGTAAGCGGCTTCAGATCTCGAGGAAGATGCCGAAGCCGTAGAGCGTGTTGTCGGTGGTGGTGAAGAAGACTCGCCCATTCGCGACTGTAAGGCCGGTTACACTGCCCGGGGCGGTCACCTGGTTTCCGGTGGAGTAGAGTTCCTTGCCCGTAGCCGCGTCGAGCCCGTAGAGTGTCGCCTGGCCGGCTGTGGAGAGGGCGAACAGCGCGCCGCTGGTGATAACCGGCGGCACGGGCGCCTTCAAGTCGCGCGAAACCCAGGCAGGGATGAGTTCCGCCTTGCCGTCCTTCTCCTCGACACGGAAGGTGATGATGGAGCCGTTGGGTGTTGCGCCGTTGGTGGAGGCGGGCTTGAAGGCGGCGTTCAGCGCACCAGAGACCGGGGCTGCAATCCAGCGCGCGCCGTCGGCGTCTTCCCAGGAGGAGAGGCCACCTGTGAATCCACCTTGGGCGGAAGGGATCACCGCGCTCTTGGCGAGCGGGGTCTTGTGGTCAGCGCCGCCGAGGGACTTGGAATCGAGAAGGTAGATGCGTCCATCGGGTGCGGCCGTGGCGATGACGTCGCGGCCCGCGAGTTCGAAGACCACGGGCGTCGTGACGTTCAGGGCGGGATTCTTTTTCGTCGCAGGCGCCTGTGGCAGTAGGAAGTAGTCCTTCTGCTCGACCTTCTTGGACGTCAGGGCGATGAGCGTATTGCCCCATTTGCCGGCGGCTGGATCGGGCGTGCCGGCTCCGGTCTGGACATAAACGGTGCCATCGTTGCCGACGGCAAAGCCGCCCGTGCCGTTGGCAGCGGCGCCGGAAAGCGCGAAGGACACAGGCGATGTCTCTTCCTGCGCCAGATCGATCGCATGGAGGGCGTTGGGCGCGCCGCCGCAACCGGTATTCGTCATGGCGTAGACGGTGTTGTCGGTCATCAGCAGGCTGGAGGGCCTGGCATTGGCAGGCAGGAACTTCAGCGCGGGGTACTGATCGCTGCCATCGGACGAGTTCACCATGTGCAGCATGCCGTCGCCGGTGAGGGCGTAGACTGAGCGGGATCCGCCGAAGCCCCCGCCGCCCAAGCGTTCAGGTAGCTTGGGGCGGGCAGCGGTTCCACCAGCGGGCCGGGGTCCGCCCGGACGGCGTCCAAAGACCGCAGGCGGCGTGAGAGCGGGCGCGGTGGCCATGCCGGCACACTGCGGGCCGCCCTGTTTTGAGGAATCCAGTTTCGTGTGCCAGAAGGGGCGGTTCAGGTCGAGATCGATGGCCCACAGATCGCCGGAGTTACCTGAGACAAAGCCAAGTTCCTTGAAGCCCTTGTAGGAGATGAGCAGGCCGATGACCACCGGCGGCGTGAGTGCGGAGGCGCCGGGCGCGGGTCCGTCGAGCTTGCGTTTTAGAACGAGTTGGAAGTCCTTGAGGTTGTCCTTCGTGATGCGGACGTCGCTCTTCTCCCAGCCTGTGCGGCGGGCGTCGCCGCCGACGGATGGCCAATCAACGGGGCGTCCTTGCGGCGTAGCGACGCCGGCGGTTGTCAATGCGATCAGGACCAGAGCACCAATCGTTCTCATGGAGTCACCTCGAAATTTCACTGGGGCGCAAGGGTGGTTGGCTGGAATGGTCGGATTGTGGAGCATGGCGCGCTATTTCCCCGGCAGACCGAAGCAGTAGAGAACGCTGTCGAACGAGCCGAGGTAGACGCGGCCGTTGGCGACGGACAAGGCTCCGAAGTGGACGAAGGACTTGATCTCGTCGCCGCTGGAATAGAGTTCCTTGCCGGTCTGTGCGTCGAGGGCATAGAGGATAGCGTGTGTGGACGCCTTGATGCGCAGAGGGCTGTAGTCGGCCAGGCCCTTGTCGGGATAGGCCTGCCGCGTGTTCTCCCCGCTGCCGTAGGCGTAGACAATGCCGTTGGCGATGACGGGCGGTTCGGCCTGGTCCATGTCTCGAGACATCCATGCCGGCTTCAGTTGCGGCTTGCCGTTCACGTCTTCCACTTTGAAGGCGACGACGGCGCCATGCTCGACGGGACCGTGGGAGATGGGTGGCTTGAAGTCGGGATGGGCAGGTCCCCAGAAAGGTGTGAGGGCCCAGCGGGTTCCCTGGCCATCGGCCCAACTGGCCATGCTGCCCCAGATGCCGGCGGACTGGAAGTCGACCTCCTCGTTGCAGAGTAACTGGGTGCGGAACATGGGCACCATATGGTTCTCGCCGCCGGCGTTGCGGGTGTCCAGGAGATAGACGCGGCATTCCTTGCTGCCCGTGACCATCAGTTCGCGGCCTTTGTAATCGAAGATGGCGGGAGTGACCTGCATGTCGAGATCGCGTTTCTGGAGCCACATCCAGTTGGAGGGTTCAAACCAGTCCCGGATCTTGAGCTCAGTGCCCTGGACTTGCGCGCCGATGAGGCCGTTGCCGTAGACCTGATTGGCGGCGTCGTAACGGCCGTCGCCGGTCGGAGCCCAGGCGGTGCCGGTGGAGTCGATCGCAACGCCGCTACGGCCCCAAAGCCCGCCACTCTTGGGGTGGGCGACCATCACCTTGTGCTCGGGATCCTTGAGGTTCACGGCCCACATCTGGTTGGGATTGCCGGCGCAGCCTTGGGATGTGGAGGTGAAGATGATGTCGTTCCAGAGGTTCAGAGAGTAGTGCTTACCGTTGGGATAGCCGAATGGGAAGGGTGGGGTGACCTCCTCGCCGTCCGCGGCGTTCAGCGAGTGGAGTTTGCCGTCGCCGGCGAGTGCGTAAACGGTGCGCGAGCCGTCGGCCTTGGCGGGGCCGATGGTGGGAGCGGCGGTCATGCCGGGCGGGCAGAGCGGGTCGCCGGGCCGTCCCCGGCGCTCGGGTACCGGATAAGTGAAGTGCCGCTTCCACAGCAACTCCCCCGTCTTAAGGTCGATGGCGTAGATGTTGTCGGAGATGCCGCCGACGATGCCGATCTCCTTGGCGCCTTTGGCGGTAGGGATGTTCTCGACGATGAGCGGGGCGAAGAGCGAGTGCATCTCCTGCGGTACATTGTCGAGCTGAATCTTCCACAGGACTTTGAGATTCTTTACATTGTCCTTGTTGAGAATCTTCTCGTCCTTCTGCCAGGCCGTACGTTGGGGGTTACCCCCATCGGTGGGCCAGTCGGCGCCCCAGAGCAAGCCGCAGCTCACCACACTTAGGATCCAAACATTGCTTCGTCGCATCAATGCCTCTCTTCATCCCGGCTGCCAATCAGCGTCGTGGCGTGCGGACAGGTTGGGAGTGGTTCGTGGCGAAAGATGTCACAACGAACGCCCAGTAGTTTGCCCCAGTCTATCCGCCGCTCCGCTGATGATCAGTAACATATCATTCCTGGACACCGTGACGGCACGGCATCCGCGGATCGTTGGAACAGCGTATGCTTTCCCAGGTTTGAGTCGTCCCCTTCGACGCACTCCTGTTGAACCACAAACGGAGGTTGGCTGGTGAGAGCCGAGAGCCTCCACACGGGTCCTTGGGTGGCTACTGTATTGCGTATGGGTGACCGATGTCAAGTATCATCGGTCAACGCACGGCAGAACCATGCTCTGTTTTGGGTGGTATTGAGTGGTTTTGAGGCCCGATGGTCCTGGAGACCACGAACGCCACAGGCTGAGTGGTGCTTACACAGTTGATATAATCGCGCCGGGCGATTGCCACTTATATGAGGAGGCCAGGAGCATAGTTATGGGATCGATTTTCGTTCCATCCAAGCTGATGAGGGTGATTGTATGCGGCATGGCGCTTGGCGCCGTGGTCTGCGCGCAGCAGGCACCGCCGCCCAGTGGGGCTGGTGGGCAGGGGCGGCCTCGGGGTGCGGGCCGAGGGATGAATCCGGCGAATCTGGTGCCGCCGTTGGAGGAGGCCGGGTTCCAGCAGATCTTCGACGGGAAGTCGATGAACGGCTGGGACGCGGATCCTGACTTCTGGCGTGTGGAGGATGGTGTGTTGGTGGGTGAGACGAAGGTGGACCACCAGCCGAAGCAGAACATTTTTGCGATCTGGCGGGGCGGAAAGCCGGCGGATTTCGAGTTCAAGGCGCAGTACCGCATGACGGGCGGCAACAGCGGCATCCAATATCGCAGCATTGAACGGCCGGATGTGAACAAGTGGGTGCTGCAGGGGTATCAGGCGGACATCGACGCGCAGCAGCAGTACACCGGGCAGATCTATGAAGAGCGCGGACGAGGCTTCCTGGCGCTGCGCGGGATGTTTGCCTATGTCGGCGACGGCAAGAAGACAGGCATGGTGGGCAAGGTCGGCGAGAATGAGGAACTGAAGGGCTTCATCAAGAGTGACGACTGGAACGAGATTCACATCATCGCGCGCGGCAACACGATCATCCAGTTGATCAACGGCCACGTAATGAGCGAACTGGTGGACGACGACACAGCGAAGCGCAAGATGGACGGCCTGATCGGTGTCCAGTTGCACCTCACGAACACGGGCATGAAGATTGAAGTCCGCAATGTGCGGCTGAAGACTTTCTAGGCAGGCGACGGGGCCGGGTCCAGCCGGATCCGGCCCGCGTTGTCAGTACTTGCAGGCTGTATTGTCGGCTTTGATGTAGTAGGACTTGTAGTTCTTTGCTTTGGGGTCGATGCAGCCCTCCAGGTTGAGCAGTTCGACCTTGCGGAACTCCACGGGATGGCTTTCGCTCTGCAGGGAGATGTAGCCGCCGGTAAGCAACTGCCCGTCGGGCTTGGCGGAGGGGTTGAAGTTCGAGACGGAACCTCCGCCGATCTGCGCCATCTCGTAGGTGAGCACGGTCTCGCCGTTGACGACGTGGCGGATGACGCTGTCTCCGTGGACGATGGCTTCGACACGCACCCACTGGTCGCCGTGGAAGGTCTTGGATGTCGAGTTGACGCAGTGCTTTGTCACCAGTTGTCCATCCATCACCATGTTGGTGCCTGGCGTACACACGTTGGCGTTGGTGCGCGCGTCCTTGCCATTGCCGCCGAGTAGCTGGACCTCGATGGAGATGGGAAAGTCCTGATCCTTGCCCATGGACGCGGGGTCCTGGCAGTGAATCATGATCCCACTGTTGCGGAACGCCCAGGCCGGGCCGCCCTTGGCCTGTTCGCCGGTAAAGCGGTATTCGACGGCGATGATGTAGTCGGAGTAGCTCTGCTTGTAGAATATGTGGCCGAACCGGTTGTTGAACTGGTCGTACTTGTCGTAAGAGACCTTGAGCAGGCCGTCTTCGACGCGGAATGTGTTCCCGAAGTTGTCGCCCAAGGCGTAGCCCGTGATCTTTGGTGTCCAGCCGTCGAGACTCTTCCCGTTGAAGAGCTGGACCCAATCCTTCTGGTCCTTGTCACCGGCGGGCGCCTGTGCGAAGACGGGGGCCAGCAGCAGAAGCGGGGCGAGAGCGCGGAAGATCGTTTTCATGACGTGCCAAGTATACGCAAGAGAGAGCGGCGCCTCAATAGTAGCCCAGTAACACGGCGAGTCCGATGTGCAGGAAGACGAGCACGGCGAACGAGTAACTGAACGGCTTGTGGACGATGTGCCAGAGATGGAAGATCTCTCCGGCGCGACGGAGGAACAGGATTTTGGCAGTCAACCAGACCTGGCGGCGAACAGTGGTGAGGACGGCCTCGAGGTCGAGGTGGGAGGACCGTCGCAGCCCGCCGAGTGAGAATAGCAGTTCGCCGCCGCTGAGGACGTGGCGCCGCAGGCGCGCGACGCGTAGTGGTCTCAGCAGATCGAGCCAGGCCATCCAGCCTAGCACCTGCCAGAGCGGCATGCGGTCCACGTCGGAGGGTGAAGGCATTTGCAGGGCTCCACGCAAATCCGCCTCCCTGAAGATGTGCTGGCTGCTGATCTCGCGGCTCAGATCCAGGCTGGTGTCCTGCAGTTCGCGCAAGCCCATTTCCGCGGCGTTCACGCTGCGGGGAATCTGGGCATAGAGATAGCGGCCGGCTATGCCGCTGGCGACGATGGCCATCATGATCCAATAGGCCATGCCGGCCAGCCCGTGGAGCTTGAAAGAAGAGTGGAATGTGACCAGTATGGGCACGGCCAGCCCGAGAATAATGTGGATGTCCAGCCAGTGCCTGGTCTTGCCGATCCGTTGGAGCGTCTTCCAGCGTTTGCGGAGCGGATAGAGGAAGAGGCAGAGGAAGATGCCGAGCGACAGCAGGCCCACGCGGAGCCCGACCTGCCCGGATGGGCGCAGTTGCCAGTGCCGGGGATGAAGCGGCCTCTCTATGAGAGGCAGGCGGTAATAGCTGAATCCAATGACGGCGAGCCAGAGAATCAGGATGGATGCGCCCAAGACCAGAAGGCTGACGCGGATGCGGTGAGGCAGTGCGCTGCTAGCCGTGCTCATTGTTTACCTGTTGTGTCTCCCTTGACTTGAGTGACTTTCGATTCCGTTTCGACGGAGAACCTCCGGTAGCCGGTGAAGGTGTGGGTATTGCGCCAGTGTTGGTGGCGCGTGCGCGCATCGATGATGGCCGAGAGCGGCAGCCAGACGGGTGATGCGGTGCCCGTTGCACCGTAGCGAACGAGGCTATGCAGACTGAGCAGGCCGATATCGTCGAGCGGTTCGCGCAGATCCACTTCGATCTGATGAACACGGCCTGTGGTTTCATCCAGCCAGGCGGTGCCTTTCCACGGGATGGGATACTGGCGGCCAGAGACCTCGAGTACGGAGGGTGAGTCCTTTGTGCCCTGGTGTTCAAAGTGGAGACGGGCCCATCTCGCTCCATCGATCTCCTGTGGCTCCAGTTCCTCGAAATGGTAGCTGCCGGAGAATCGCGGTAGGAATACCATAAGGAGCACTGCGAATCCGGTGGTCGACAGCAGCGGTTGCGCGGGCGGTTTCTGGTGCTTCTTCTCCAGGCGGGATTCTTCCACCGAGAATTCACCGCCGGCCGCGTCGACCAATAGTAGGTAGTCGAACTCGCTATCGCGGTGCTCCTGCACTTTTGCGCCGTCGGAGAGCTTTACTTGTTCCAGGTGCTCTGTACAGGCCATGGATGGGAACTCCGTGGCGAACTGCTCGGCTCGGGCTTCTGCTCGCTGTAGCAGCGTGGTGGAGGGCGTCTCCGCCGCGGACGCGGGCAAGATGAGGATCAGCAACAGGCAGGGTAGTGCTGTGCGCATCAGAATCGGTACCCCAAGGTGAGAAACGTTTGATCGTAGTTTTGGACTTGGCCGCGGTAGGTCATCCAGCCGCCTGTCAGGAAGTAGTGGCGCGAGAACGACCAGTCGATGGTGCCGCCGATGAAGCGAGCCCGAGTCTGCTGGGTGAGGGCGCCGTGGAACTCCTGCTGGCCCGCTTGCGCCTCGAGACGCAATTGCTCGCCCAGGTTCCGGGTGAGGGTGAAGGAGGTGTAGCGGCCGGTACCGAAGCTGCTGGTGAAGTTGCTGTAGCGGCCTTCCAGGCGGGAGTTGATCCACGGCAAAGCGCTCCAGGCCGCGCTGTACATCTGGTTGATGGAAGCTTTCGGGTCGTTCTCGCGATGGCTTCGTCCCCAGTTGCCGCTGAGCGTCAAGCGGTCGACAGGCTGCACGCGGAGGCCGCCGCTGAAGCCCTGAAAGAGGAAGTTGTCCAACAAGCCGGTGCCCAACAGGCGGACGTCGAAGGTGGGCACACCGCGCAGATGGTTGTGGCTGAGGTCGAAGGTGATGCGGCGGCTGGGTTGGAAGCGGGCGCTGAGGAAGCTGCGCGTGAGTTGGACTCCGGTTTGGCCGTTCATCAGTTTGGGGTTGCGCTGGTCCGCTTCCATGCTGTGAAGCAGGGTGACCTTCGTGCCGACGAAGAGGGAGTTCTCCGCAAAGAGGAACTGCCGCTCCGGGCGCCAGTGGACGCGTGTGACAGCGACGCCGACGGTGCCGCTCCAGCGAGCGGACTCATAGGTGCCGCGTTGGGCGTTCAAAAATGTACCGAGCATCTGGCGGTTGGGGTCGTAGTTCCACTGGGTGGGATCTGGAGTGGAGCCGGCAAAGACTCCCACGGTGACAGCCTTGCCCATCGAGCGGGCGAGATAGCCGCCGTCGATGGTGCTGAGACTTGCGGCCCACGGGAGCAGAATGCGGCCGAAGCCCAGTTGGTAAGGGCAGCGCGGATTGGAGTAGAACAGCCCGATGTGGTAAGTGCGGTTCATGAGGTCAGTGAGTGTCTGCGCCTGGCCGCTGGTGGAATTGACACGGCCGCGCCAGTAGCCGGAGATGGTCCAATAGGTCCCTTCGATGCGAGTCCAGTCGATGCGGATCGCCATGCCCTCCTGATGTGAGGAAAGGCCGGCGCCGCTGCGATCGGTGAGAGAGTTCCACTCGAACCCGATTCGGCCCGTAAGACGGCCTTCTTCCTTGAGCGGCGGACTCGGCACGTATTTGCGGGCTTCTTCCTCCAGCGGGTCTCCGCTGGTGAAGCTGACGACCTGGGCGTAGCGTTGGCGCCGCGCGGAGTTCCGGATGCGCTCCAGGTTCTCTTGATCCCCTGCGGCCAGGATCGCGAGGTCGCCGGGCTCGGGCTGCATGCCCTCGGCGCGGCTCCGTATCTCACAGAACGACGACTGGGTGGCGACGGAGATGATTACTCCTTCGCCCACCGGTTTGGCGGCCATCTTCGCCTCGCCGGGCGCCAATCGCTGGAACGTGATCTTCATTCCTTCCGCCAAGCCAGTGGCGCTGCCCTGGTCCAGGTAGACGCCACTGGCCAGCACCTGGCTTACCCGAATCGGTGGGGACGTGGTTTGCGCCAGCAGCGTACACGCCGGCGCAAGAATCACGACGATCCATCTGCGCATGGCTATGAGCTCCCTTTCGGATGGCACTGGTAGCAACTCGGGCTTGCGTACACGTAGTTCTTGCGCCCGCTGTGCTTTCTATCCATGTCGGTCTTGTTGTGCGCATGACAATCGATGCAACTGAACGATGCGTAGTTCGATGGGGTGGTGTGGCAGTCGTTGCAGGTGGTCCACTTGCCAGCATGGTTCCCGGTGTAGATGGGGAATTTGTGATCGAACTTCGCGCCACTCCATGTGGTGGTGGTGTGGCAGGAAGCGCATGTGTGCGGGAAGCCCGCAGCCAGGTGATTGGGATTCGAGACCTGCTCGTAAACCTTCTGATGGCAGCTATAGCAATCCGTGGGCGTTCCAGTGTAGCGCCCGCCGACATGGCAACTTGCGCACGCAACGGTCGTATGCGCTCCGGTGAGTGGGAACTTCGTCAGGGCATGATTGAAGGTCGCGCCCTTCCACTGCGTAGTGGAGTGGCAGACCGAGCAGTCCTTGGGGAAGCCAGCCGTGACGTGGTTGGGATTGGTGGTCGAGTTGTACAGCGGCAGGTGGCAGGCGTCGCAGTTCATGGGCGTGCCGGCGTAGAGGCCGTTTACATGGCAGAGGCTGCATTGCGTGCTGGCGTGCTTGCCCGTGAGTGGGAATCGCGTGGCGCCGTGATTGAAGACCGCGCCTTTCCACTGGGTGGTGTTGTGGCAGGCCGTGCAGTCCTTGGGGAAGCCGGCTGCCGCGTGATTCGGGTTGGTGGTGGCGTTGTACTGCGTGAGGTGGCACGACTGGCAAGCCTGCGATGTTCCCTGGAAGACGCCGTTGACGTGGCAACTGGCGCAGGCCGTCGTGGTGTGGGCGCCTGTCAGGGGAAACTTCGTCATCGCCGTGTGATCGAACTTGGCGCCTTTCCACTGCGTAGTGTTGTGACAGACAGTGCAGTCCTTGGGGAAGCCCGCCGCAACGTGGTTTGGATTCGTCGTTTTCTGGTAGTCGGGGGTGTGGCAGCCGTCGCAGGTCTGCGGTGTGCCTTTGAAGACGCCGTTGACGTGGCAACTGGCGCAGGTCACCGTGGTGTGCGCGCCGGTGAGGGGGAACTTCGTCATGGCGGCGTGGTCGAACTTGGCGCCTTTCCACTGGGTGGTGTTGTGACAGGCGGTGCAATCCTTGGGGAAGCCCGCTGTGACGTGATTCGGATTTGTCGTCTTCTGATAGTCGGGCGTGTGGCAGCCGTCGCAGGTTTGCGGTGTACCTTTGAAGACGCCGTTGACATGGCAACTGGCGCAGGCGACCGTGGTGTGCGCGCCAGTGAGGGGGAACTTCGTCATGGCAGTGTGGTCAAATTTCGCACCCTTCCACTGCGTGGTGGTGTGGCAGACCGTGCAGTCTTTGGGGAAACCCGCTGCGACGTGGTTCGGATTCGTCGTCTTCTGATAGTCCGGGGTGTGGCAACCGTCACAGGTGGAAGGCGTGCCGGCATACTTGTTGCCGATGTGGCAGCTCTGACAAGGCGTGGCCACGTGTGCGCCGGTTAGGGTGAACTTCGTTTTTGCGTGATCGAACACCGCCCCCTTCCACTGAGTTGTGGTGTGGCAGACGGCGCAGGTGGTGGGGAAGCCGGCGGCGGCGTGGTTGGGGTTGGCGGTCTTCTGGAAGTCGGGCAAGTGGCAGCCTTCACAAGCAGTCGGCGTTCCGGTGTACCTGTTGCCGATGTGGCAGCTTTGACAGGGCGTGGCCACGTGTGCACCGGTTAGGGTGAACTTCGTTTTTGCGTGATCGAACACCGCCCCCTTCCACTGAGTTGTGGTGTGGCAGACGGCGCAGGTGGTGGGGAAGCCGGCGGCGGCGTGGCCGGGGTTAGTGGTCTTCTGGAAGTCCGGCAGGTGGCAGCCTTCACACTGCTGCGGTGTACCCTTGAAGACGTTGTTCCCGTGACAGAGTGAGCACTGGACCTGGACGTGCGCTCCGGTGAGCGGGAACTTCGTCATCGTGGCGTGATTGAAGACGGCGCCCTTCCACTGGGTGGTGTTGTGGCAGGCCGTGCAGTCTCTGGGGAAGCCCGCGGCGACGTGGTTCGGACTCGTCGTCTTCTGGAAGTCAGGCAGGTGACAGCCGTCGCAGGTTTGCGGCGTTCCCTTGAAGACGTTGTTCACGTGGCAGGCGGAGCACTGTGCCGTTGTGTGCCTGCCGGTGAGCGGGAACTTCGTCATCGACGCGTGATCGAACCTGGCGCCCTTCCACTGAGTGGTGGTGTGGCACAGCGTGCAGTCCTTGGGGAAACCCGCGGAGGCGTGATTGGGGTTGGCGGTCTTCTGATAGTCCGGAGTGTGGCAGCCATCGCAGGTGGTTGGGGTGCCCACGAACTTGTTGCCAACGTGGCAGCTTTGGCAGGCGGTTGCGACGTGGGCGCCGGTCAAGGCGAACCTGGTCTTGGCGTGGTCAAATACCGCGCCCTTCCACTGGGTTGTGGTGTGGCAGGTATTGCAATTGGTTGAGAAGCCTGCGGCGGCGTGGCCGGGATTCGCGGTCTTCTGATAGTCAGGCAAGTGACAGCCGTCACAGGTGGAAGGCGTACCGGCAAACCTGCCACCAACGTGGCAGCTCTGGCAGGCCAGCGGCACGTGCGCGCCGGTGAGTGGGAACTTCGTCATGGCCGCGTGATCGAACTTTGCGCCTTTCCACTGCGTCGAGGTGTGGCAAACATTGCAATCGGTGGGGAAGCCCGCGGTGACGTGGTTGGGATTCGTCGTACTTTGAAAGTCCTTCAGATGACAACCGGAGCAAGCCACCGGAGTGCCGACGTACTTTCCGCCGACGTGGCAACTGGCGCAGGCCACTGTCGTGTGGGCGCCATTGAGCGGGAACTTGGTCCTGGAGTGATCGAACTGCGCGCCTTTCCATTGCGTGGTCGTATGGCAGGAGGCGCATTCCTGACTAAATCCGGCGGCCGCATGATTGGGCGATGTCGTGCCCCGGAAGTCTTTCAGGTGGCAGCCGGCACATGCTTGCGGTGTTCCGGCGAACTGGCCGCCGACATGGCAGCTCTGGCAGGCCAGCGGCACGTGCGCGCCGGTGAGCGGGAACTTCGTCATGGCCGCGTGATCGAACTTCGCGCCTTTCCACTGCGTTGACGTGTGGCAGACACTGCAGTCGGTGGGGAAGCCGGCCGTGACGTGGTTGGGATTCGTCGTACTTTGAAAGTCCTTCAAATGGCAGCCCGAGCAGACCGCCGGCGTACCCGTGTACTTGCCGCCAACGTGGCAACTGGCACAGGCCACCGTGGTGTGTGCGCCATTGAGCGGGAACTTGGTCCTGGAGTGATCGAACTGAGCGCCCTTCCATTGCGTGGTCGTATGGCAGGAGGCACACTCCTGGCTGAATCCGGCGGCCGCGTGGTTGGGCGATGTCGTGCCCTGGAAGTCCTTCAGGTGGCAGCCCGCGCACGTTTGCGCAGTGCCGGCGAACTTGCCGCCGACATGGCAGCTCTGGCAGGCCAGAGGCGCATGGGCTCCGGTGAGTGGGAACTTGGTCGCACTGGCGTGATCGAACCTGGCGCCCGCCCATCGCGTTGTGGTGTGGCACACCATGCAGTCCCTGGGGAAGCCGGCACTGGCGTGTTCCGGCGACTTCGCGGTGGTGTAGTCCTTGAGGTGGCAACCCTCGCAGGTCTGTGAGGTTCCGGAATACTTCCCGGCCACGTGGCAGAGGGCGCACTCTACTGTCGCGTGAGCCCCGGTGAGTGGGAACTTGCTGAGCGAATGGTCGAACTTCGCGCCCTTCCATTGGGTAGTGGTGTGGCAGGTGGCGCAGTCCCTGGGAAACGAACTGGCAGCGTGGTTCGGGTTCACCGTCTTCTGGTAGTCGGGCATGTGGCAGCCGTCGCACTGCTGCGGTGTGCCGGCGAATCGACCAGCCACGTGGCAACTGGCGCAGTTCGCAGAGGCATGGGCGCCCGTGAGTGCGAAGCGGGTGCGTGCCGCGTGATCGAAGACCGCGCCCTGCCAGGACGCCGTCGTGTGGCAGGCCTGGCACTCCCTGGGGAAACCGGCCTGGACGTGGTTCGGATTTGTGGCGGCGGTGAATTTGTCGTTGTGGCAGTCGAAGCACTGGGCGGGGGTGCCGACGTAGCGGCCACCCACGTGGCAAACGCGGCACTCCAGGGCCGTGTGGGATCCAGTGAGGGCGAAGCCCGTCACCGCCTGGTGGTCGAATCGCGCGCCGCGCCAGGTGTCCATGCCATGGCAGGTCTCGCACTGTGTGGAGAACCGGCCTGCGGTGTGCGGAGGGTTCTGCGACTTCGCGAAGTCAGCCGTGTGACAGGCGGCGCATTGCGTGCTGAGTCCGACGTATTGTCCTACGGCGGCGCCGCGGTGGCAGCTTTCGCAGGGCACTGTGGCGTGGGCGCCGATGAGCGGGAATCGATTGGAGTGCTCCCTCGTCTGCTGGACGTTGGCGCGCCAGCCCTTCACAGTGTGACAGTCCTCGCACCGCCCTCCGAACTGGCGGCGGTGGATATCAGCATGACAGGCCGCGCAAGTGTGGCCGACATTCTTGAAGACCCTGGAGACGTGGCAACCCGCGCAGGCCACCCCGGCGTGCATGCCGCGTAGCGGGTAAGCCGTTTCGGTGGAGTGGTTGAACTCCGGTTGGGCACGGAGCGGCCGCCAGCTGCTGGCTGTGTGGCACGTTTCGCAAGCCACCTTGAGAGAGCCATGAGGGTTGCGAGTCCGGTTTGCTCCTGGGGCGATTTGCCCCTGAACAAGGCCCTGCAACCCGATGAAGGCGGCCAGAGTCAGTACGATTTTCGTCATTCGTGGCATGCCTCGCAACGTCTGGGAGTTCCTCGATAGGCCACTACACGGCCGGTGGTAGTGGCTTGGCCCATATGACACATGCCGCAGGGCACGCGTTCGTGGGCGCCGGCTAAGGAGAACGTGGAATGCTTCTGATGATCAAAGGATTCAGTCCGCCAGTTTGCGGAGGTGTGGCAGCTTCCGCAGTCCGGCTGAGCCTGGGCGGATGTGCGGAACTGACCAGCGTGGACATCGGAGTGGCAGGTGGCACACTCCTTGCCCGCCGTATTGAACACGATGGTGCGGTGCGCGCTGGCGGTGGCCGGCTTGTGGCAGCCGAGGCAGGGGGCTCCGCGATGGCGCCCCAGCAGGACGAATCCGGTCGGACCGTGGTCGAAGGGCGCGGTCTCACGCCAGTTTCGGGAAGTGTGGCATTGATCGCACGACCAGTTGCCTTTGAGTGCCGGGCTGGCCGAGTCGCTGTGCGGATTCTGGTGGCAGGCGGCGCAATCCTTCCCTATGCCGTGGAAGCGGATGGATTCGATGCCCGTGGTCTCGCGATGGCAGCTGGAACAAGGAACGGCTCGATGGCTGCCGGTGAGGGCGAAACCGCTCCTGGCGTGATTGTCGAGAGTGTATTTCACCGTCTTCCAGCTTTCGACCTCATGGCACTGCTCACACTGGTTCTGCCACGGCGCGCCGGCAAACTGTCCGGCATGGCGGTCCTTGTGGCAGGCCAGACAGGAGCCCGACGCCGGATGGAAGTTCATGGACGTGCCGCGGCCGGGGTGGCAGTTTTCACAGGCCACTTTGGCGTGGCGTCCGGACAGTGGATAGCGGGTCTGGGCATGCGCGGCCGCGTCGAAGCGGACGGTCTTCCAGCTTGATTCGGTGTGACAGGCCGCGCATTCACCACCGTTACGAGAGAGCAGTTGGCCGCCGTGCTGGTCCTTGTGGCAATCGAGGCAGTGTTCATGGGGAACGGGCGCGCGGAAGTTCGATCCGGCGTGGCACTTCTGACAGCCGACGGCCCGGTGCAGGCCCAGTAGGGGGAACTTCGTGCGGCTGTGGTCGAACGACGAGTCGTTATGGACGGCCTTCCACGTTTCGGTGGTGTGGCACTTCTGACAGTCGGCCGAGAACGCGCCGCCGTGCTTGTCGGCATGGCAGGACTTACAGAATTCCTGGAAGACAAAGTTCTTGTACTGGACCCGGTTGCCTAGGGCCGGAGCCGGTTTGTGGCAGCCGTCGCAACGAACCCGGGTATGAGCGCCGGTGAGCGGGAATGCGGTCTTGTCATGCTGGAACTCAGCCGGATTCTTCCATTGATCCTGTGTATGGCACTTTGCGCAGTCGGCACCCAGCGCCCCGCGATGGATGTCTTCATGACAACTGGCGCAGGCTCTGCTCAGGCCCAGCATGGTCTTCGAAAGATCGGTCTGCTTCAACTCCTGCCTGGACGGCTCAACGATGTTCTTGGGCTGGTGGCATTGCTGACAGGGCAGGGCGGCGTGGCGGCCCTGCAACTGGAATCCGGCTTGGCGATGGTCGAACTTGGCTTTCGGAGTATGCCAGCGGACCAGCTGAAAGGCACGCCCATTGTGCTCAGCGTGGCACCGGGCGCAGTCGGAGGAGGTGGCGGCGCCGGCACCCCGTACGATCTGGGCGTGATAGCCGGTTTTCTGTTCGAGGCGCCGCCGAATCTCGGTGTGGCATTCCAGGCACTTGAGATGTGCGCCTCCCGTTCCGAAACTGTGGCAGCTCGCACATTTCAGCGCGCCGTCCAACGTCTGGTGCGCTTTGGATAGTTCCCCGGGGGACATCTGTGCGCTCAGCGTACGGGCGCACAAAAACAGCGCGATGGCAATGATGCTTTTCACCCAAACCCGCATCCGTAGTAAGAGCATTACCTAACCAACGAAACAACTCTTCAGCCCGCGCATTTGCGCGGTGGTTCAGGTGAACGCTCTCACAATGGCGATGGTTCGGTAAGAACGGCAGAACTTCCGGTAAGTTTTTCCGATGGAACCCAGAAGTACGGTCCGGACTTGTCACTCCGGGCCGTACTTCACAAACCAAACAGCTCTTCGAGAAGACCCTGCCGGTGGGCAGCGACATTCTCAATCACCCGTTACGGAGAAGCTGGAACGCCTTCAGAGAGCTTATTGCACCCTTTGCTAGTTGCCGTTACCTAGCAATTAGGCTGCCAGTTTCAGTGATGTGAAATAGCCGCTGATGTTGTTGAAAAACACAACAGTGATGCGAGGCCTTACCCTCGCAATGCGTTTGGTCTCCGCTCGACGGCCTTCGGTCCGAAGGCGCCCGGGACGAAGAAGTCTTGCCACCCGAGCTTGCATTCCTTGATCATCTGCAGGCCATACTCGCAGCGCAACAGATCGGCCGGCCCGGTATTATTGGTGCCCATGGTGAATTTCACACCGGCGGCCTTGGCCATCTGGACAAAGGCGGCGCTGGGCAGCTTATATCGGTTATTGATCTCCATGGCCACACCGTTGCGGGCGAGGGCGGCCACCACCTTCTTCATTCGCTCTTCGGTCCACAAACTTGCGTAGTCCTTGGCGATAGCATCGGGCAGAAACGTGGGGTTTACGTAGATGTCGACCGGTTCCTTGTCGAGGATGCCTACGGCACGATCGACCAGGGTCTCCATGAACTCCTGAGGATCGGCGATAGAGCCGACTTCATCGGGCAGCCAGGTTCGCATGCGCCGGCCATGGTTGTCCGTCCAGGTCATGGAGTCGGTGAAGACGTAGTCGAAGAGGGCGACGGTTTTGCTGGAGAACATCTGGGTCCACTCGCGGCCTTCGGCCTGCATGGCGATGAAGACAGGCTGGCCTTTCAGACTCTCGACGAACTGCCGGGCGGTTGCGTCGTCCTGGACCGGGAAGCCCTTGCCGCAGTTGACGGCGATGCCGTACATGATACCGTCCTGACGGGACTTCTGGAGCGCCTGCTCGAGGGTGAGCCCCATCTTCAGGTGGACGTGGAAGTCGACCATCGGGATGTTGTGGGCGCCGTAATTGATGATGTCGCGGAAGGTCTGGTCGGGTGGCGGGTAGGCGATCTTCGTCGTCGGCAGTTCGTCGGGCAGCGGCCGCACACGGATGCTCTTGTATAGTGCGTGGGATCCCGGATCGTGGCCCTGCACAGCGAAGGTGCCGTGGTCAAGGAACCGCCCGCGTTCGGAACCTTCGGCGATCACCGGCGGGTTGGGTTCGTTGTAGTCCACCACCAGCATGCCGTTCAGCCGCACCTGGATGTTCTTCATGCGCACCGAGATATGCAGCTTGAACCACTCGTTATCGGGGACGAACTGTTTGTAGACGTTCCGGACGCCATAGAGAGAGCCGGTCTTCTTGCGCTCCCGATAGGTGCCCTCGCCGGTGGCCGTGTTGTTGACCTGGATTTCGAAGCCCTTCTGCGGGAAGCCGGACTCCTGGTACGTCGTATGGAAGTAGAGGCCCGAGTTGCAGCCGGGCCGCGTCATGACTTCCGCTTCCAGCTCGAAGTTGCGGAAATCCGCGCCTTTTACCGGGCCGTTGTAGAAGAGGTGCGAGCGCCCCCCATCGTTGGATAGCAGCCCGTCGGCTACCTTCCAGGTCCCTTTGTTTTCGCTGGGCTTCCAGCCCTTCAGGGAGGAGCCGTCGAAGAGGGCAATCCATCCGTCATCGGCGGCGGAGAGTTGGCTGGCGGCGGAGAGTGCGGCGACAAAGGTGCGACGGGAGATTTCGGAGGTGGGCATCGGCAAAGTTCTCTGCCGTCAGTATATGGCGGATCGGTATTCAGCCGCGCGACTGGGATCGTGTACCGCGAGGCAGACGCTGTCCCGGCGTGTGCGTCTGCCTCACGGTACGCGACGCGCAGCTCCTACTGCGACAACGACTCGACCATGCCCTGCAGGCTCTTGCGGTTCACATCGTCGGGGGCCTGGGTCAAGGCCTTCTTGGCATGCTCCAAGGCCTTTGGCTTGTCGCCCAATGCCGAATAGGCGCGCGCCAAACCGACATGGACGGGCCAGCCATCCCCATTCCTCTTCGCATTGAGTTGGAACACCTCCAGCGCCTCCTGGTTCTTCTTCTCGTTGAGGAGTTGCCGGCCGTACTGGTGGATGAGAAGCGCCGTGGCCGTGGGGTGGTTCAGGGCGGTCATCATCATCTCCTTGGCTTCCGCCTCCCGCTTCAGTTTCGAGAGAACCTGCGCCTTGGTGCTGAGGGTAAGGAAGTTGGCCTGACCCACGTAACGCATGTTGATGGCGGCGTCGGCCCACTTGAGGGCCTGCTCCAGATGCGTGTTCTCGGCCAGGCAGAACTGGACCGCCGAGACATAGCCCTCGTGACTGAATCCAGGTACTGTAGTGAGCTCCTTCTCGAGATGGGAGATGTAGATGTCATTGGCGTCGGGTACCTGGATAGTCCACGGTACGGCGAGCTCCTCCCACTGCAATTCGGCGGTGGCCTCACCAGGCTTGCGGCTCGTGAACTCATAGGTGAGCCATTCGCGGTAGTCATGCTTGTGCGGTTTCACGGTCACGCGTAACGCGTCCTGCTTTTCCTCGTAGAAGAAGCTGCCCCAGGCGTTGGCATTCTTCGAGAGGATGAGGGTCCATTCCTCCGGACCGGCCAGCATGTGCAGGCCATAGCGTCCGGCGGGCAGCGCTTTGCCCTCGATGAGGACACTGTCCGAGACCGAAAGGACCGTGTTCTCGTTGGCGCCCGCGCGCCACGGCCCCGGTTTGCCGTTGCCGAAACCGAGATCGGACATGCCGTAAGGCACCAGTTTGCCCCAGATCTGACCGCGGCGGTCCTTGCCATCTGGGCCGTGGACGGCGGGGCTGGAGTATTCGATACTCACTTTCACCGGGCCGATGTACTGGACAACGGCCGCCTTCTGGTTGTTGCCGCTCGGCGGCAGCGTCAAGCCCGGATATTGGGCGTAGGCAGCCGCGGCCAAAGCAAGAGGTGTCAGGAGTTTTAGCATTCGCATCAGTGCGATCAGACGCGATGCCGGAGGAAGGGTACCAGGCGGGCGCCGAGAGTTTGCAGCAGGCAGGGAAGGAGGCCGAAGCCCCCTTCCGGCCATAGGTCGCGCTCAGCCGTGAATCTTCTGGAACGACTCCAGGCAGCGCTGGGCGGACTCGATGGAGGAGAACCGGCTGCCCTCCTGCTCCACAAGGTAATACTCAATGCCGCCCTTCTTCTCGGCGGCCTCAAAGATCTTCTTCCAAGGCGCGACCCCTTCGCCGAACAGCACCTTGTAGCCCAATGCCTTGTCTGAAGACCAGTCCTTGCAATGGATGCAGTTGATGCGGCCGGGGTTCTGATTGATCCAGGCGACCGGGTCGGAGCCGGCCTCGATGCAGGTGCCGATGTCCAGCTGCAGCATGAAGGTCTTCGGCGTTTCCTTGGCCAGAATCTCGATGGGGCGGGTACCGTCCAGCGGCTTAAATTCGGTCTGGTGGTTGTGGTATCCGCCGCGGATGCCGGCCTTCTCGAACTTCTCGTGGCCCTGTGTGAGAGTGGCGGCCACCTTCTTCCAGCCGTCCAGCCCTTCCACGCGGCCTGAACTGGCCATCACGATGAACTTGCTGCCGATGATCGTATTCAGCTCGATCGCCTTCTCGATGTTCTCGGGCGCAAAGGAACTGGCACTGTTGTGCGTCGAGTATGCCTTGATGTTCAGCTCGTCGAGGAGCTTGCGGACGTCCTTGGCCTGTGCCGGAGTCCAGGAGAAGTAGGGGGAGAAGAACTCGACGCCCTGATAGCCGAGCTTGGCCACCTGGCGGACCGTGTCCATCATGTCTTTCTGGAGCAGGTCGCGAACGGAGAACAGTTCCAAACCGACGGGGATCTTCTTGCCTTTTGCCGAAACAACGGAGGCAGCCGCTGCCGTTGCCAGGAAGGAACGACGGGAAATCGTAGAACGTAGCATCGTGGGCAAGATATCACACTCGACGGGACTGGATTGCAGCGGCGATATCGCGGGCCACGGCCTGCAAGTCCCGTTGCTCGACCAGTTCTGAGAAGATCTGCTCCAGGGAAGAGAGGTGCATCAGGTCGCGCAGGCGCTCCACTGAGTCGTCGGCCATGACCTTCCCCTTGAAGAGAATCACGACTCGCTCGCAGACCCGTTCGACCACTTCGAGCACGTGGGAGATGTAGAGCACCATCTTGCCCTGCCGTGCGAGTTCGTCCAGCAGGTGTTTGAAGAGTTGAGCGGAGGTGACGTCCATACCGGACAACGGCTCGTCCAGAATCAGCAGATCCGGGTTGTGCATCAGCGCGGCCGAGATGAGAATCCGCTGGCGCATCCCCTTGGAGTAGGTGGATATGGCGCCGTGCCGGAAGGGATGCAGCGAGAAGAGCTCCAGCAGATCGTTGGCGCGCTGCTCGACGTCCCTTTCCCGCAAGCCACGCAGGCGGCCGATGAGACGCAGGTACTCGAGGCCGGTCAGGTAGGAGTAGAGAATCGCTTCTTCGGGGACGTAGCCCAGGCGGCGCTTGAAGCCGGTCCAGTCGTCGCGGATGTCCCGTCCATCCAGCAGGACTTTGCCGGCGCTGGGCTCCAGCAGTCCGGTAATCATCCTGACCGTCGTCGACTTGCCAGAGCCGTTAGGACCCAGGTAGCCGGTGACCTCGCCGGGCCGCACCTGAAAGCTCACTCTATCGACCACGGCCGTGTTTCGATAGTACTTGGTCAATCCTTGTAGTTCCAGCATGGTGGTCCTCCCGCGCTACCGAATCTCCAAACCCAATGTGCGGATCGAACTCTCATCGACGTCCTCATAGTCGACGGCTGTCGTCTCCTCCAGCAGGAAGCGCCGCCAGATGCCCAGCAGGACGAGGATCGCCGCTGCCGAGGCGTAGAAGATCGATGTGGCGAGGGCGGAGCTGTACATCCACACCTCCAGCCGGGCCATCCAATCGCTATACGCGGTGAAGCCCAGGACATAAATCACCATCAGGCCTACCAGGTTCACCTTGCCGGGATAGAACGAGCAGGTGAACGGCACCTTGCGGTAGCTGAGAAAGAGCAGTTCCAGCATCACGATGGAGAGCGTCAGCCCGTAGGCCAGGTGAGAGATCGCCTGTCGCCACGGGAAGTAGTGGAACTCCATCACGGCCATCAGGAGGAACAGCGGTGCGATCGCGCATAGGGCGACCCACTTGCGGATGGCCTGCAGGCACGATCTGGCGATCTGGCTATCCGTCATCTGGAACGGCCAGTTCGCGCTGAGTTCCGAGGGGAAGTTGAAGGCGGCGCGCAGGCCGGAAACCAGAATGAAAGACAGCACGAGCGGCAATTCCCGCTTCCCGTTTCGGCCAGTCGAGAAGTGGAAGAAGGCAAGCGCGGCACCCAGTCCACCGTACATCGCGAGGAACAGCCGGTGTTTGGCGCTACGTGTGATGGTCTCGCTGATGAAGTGAAACACGGCCCGTTCCACCGCATTGCACAGGACAATCCGGTTCAGTAGGTTGTCCAGTGCGCGCCGGATCAAGCTCGGACCTCTGGGGCTGGGCTCCGGTGCCTCCACCACGCGGTTGATCTGCAGGTGATAGGCCGGCAGGTAGGTCAACAGGAAGAGCACAATCACGGCTCCCAAGGCCTGCAGTGCCACCGGTCCCATCTCCAGGAATGCTCGGTTGGTGGTTGCCGGGTGAATCCACTCATACAGTGCGGTAAACCACACGCTGGGCAGGCAGTAGAGAATCCAGTGGTGCGATGTGACGAGTTGCCGCGTGAACATTCCGATGATTGGCGTCAGCATCAGCAGCGTGACCAGCACACTCATCAGTAGTGTCTGCACGATCACTGAGAGACGGCGCAACAGCCAGCCACGAAACAGAAGAACCAGCACCCCGCGCAGCACCGCGACAAAGAGCGCCATGAAGAGTCCGGCGGCGCCGACCACGAAGATATGTGTTGCCCAGTCACTCACCAAGCCACCCCCGCTCTCGATGCCGGGCCACAGCAAGGTCCCGAAGAGATTCACGTCCACAAGAAACAAGCTCATGAGCAGGGCGAGCGCCAGCACCTTCGCCGTGAACATCTCAAATCGCCGGAGAGGCAACGGGGTCAGAATCTGGTAGTCGCGGCGGTCAGGAAACAGCGCGTCCCACTCGAAAACAAGGATGAAGCCCATCACGAGCATGGACAGGGAAACGAACAGGTGACGCAGCGTGACAAGAGACCAGTTGGTCATGCCGAAGGGCCGGAACAGCAGTACGAAGAAGGCGCTGGGTGTCGCCAGAATCCCCAGCAATTGCGCAAGGCTGGCCTCTGGGTCTCCTTGGGGCGAGAGAGATTCCTTGTCGAAAAACCGTGCGAAGAAGTGAGCGACCAATACGGCGTGGGTGTTGGCAGTCTGGCTTCCGTTTGAGGCAACCGGCGGCCGGGTATCGGTATGAAGTAGCCCTTGCACGACCGTATAGACGCCGGCGCACCCACGATGTTCCCGTGCAAGTGAATCCTGAATCCAACTGTGGGTGCAGGGTCAGGCCGGTATGTCGTTAGGCCAGTTGCGCATCACTTCGTCCCGATTGACCACCGATTTCCAACGCCGGTTCAACCGGCCGGCGATGTCCGGGCGGTCGTGCAGCACGTGACCGAGTCCCAGTTGCAGATGTGGTTGCTCCACTTCGTCTTCGTAGTTCAGCCGGCTTTCGATCTCATGCCAGCGGTTGGTGAGACCGCCGGCGTCGAGAAGAACGATCCGGTCTCCCGTGACGCCATAATTCTTGAGATGCGAGTCGATGGAGAACACCCCGTGCTGCCAGCCTTGCCGGCGTGTCTCCAACAGGCGCGTGAGCCAGCGCTCCATCTCTTCGAAGCGACCGGCGGCGGCCAGTTCGTTCAGGCGCTGATAGAGGGTGCCTTCCACCCGCTCTGTCGCCTGGGAAACGGTCAGCCAGCCAGGCCAGCCGCCCACGCGGACTTTGGCGGGCGGGAAGGTGACCACTTCGGGCATCAGTTCCGTGCCGGCCAATCGCTGGCGCGCCAAGCCCTCGCCGCGCTTGTCACGCTTTCGGTAAAGCCGCCACATTTCGCCGGCGTGCGAGGTGAACCAGACTCCCCGTGGCGCCACCAGCACCAGGGCCTGAACGATGACTCTCAGAAACCTGATCTGACGGGAGGGGTGTTCCAGCAGGCGGCGTGCAAAATTGCCAGGCGTGACGCGTTCCAGGTTACGCACCATCTTCCAGACGACGATGAGTGCCAGGATTTCCGACGGAGTGCGCTCCCGCTTCACCACCCAATGTTGTGAGGCATACACTACTTTTCCGATGCCCTCACCCAGGCGGGGCAGCATCTGGCTCGTTAGCTCCCTCGGCGCTCGGGGGAGCACCCTCGGCTGCCCCGCGCCGTTTTCCACTTCTGGCGGACACGTCATAGCCACTTCTGTCCTATCACGGTTCCAGCCGTTTGTGAATCCCCCACGTCGGGTGACGGGGGCGCTAACCCGGACATAGGGAGCGCCCCGGGATTCCTTCCTTGCGTGGCTATGGAACCTTGAGTTTGCTTGGCTAAGCCAGCGTCTTGATCCTGACGTTACGGAACTCGACCTTGGTTCCGTGACCGAGGAAGCCGATGTGGCCGCTAGTGCGCAGCAGGCCGGGATGCTTCTTTAGGACTTCAGGATCCTTCACCGCATCGAGATTCACATCGGTAATCACATGGCCGTTCAAGGTGACTTTGATGTTCCGGCCATTCGCCATGATCTCTTCCTTGTTCCACACGCCATTGCGCTTCACGAATCCGTGCTTGGCGGCGAACACACCGTAGACCGAGCCGGTGTACTGCTCAGGCTTGATCGGCTCCTTCCCGTGGTATATCGCCGATTCCTCGTCGAGAACCTGGATCTCCATGCCGACATATGCCGCGTCGCCCTCCAGCGGAGCGCGGATGCCAACGCCGTTGTTGCTGCCCTCCCACACTCGCCACTCCAGGCGAAGAACGAAGTTCGAGTACTCTTTCTCGGTGAAGAGGTTTCCGCCGCCCTCCTTGGGGCATTCAATCACACCGTCCGTCACCACATAGCCTGGACCGCGGCCATGGACGAGCGTCCAGCCCGTCAGGTCCTTACCGTTAAACAGCGGAGTGAAGCCGGCTTCTTCCTGCGCGAGCGCGACAGGCGCCGCCGCGAGGGCAGCGAGAAGTGCGCGTCTGGTGGTCATTGTTCTTTGCGCCATGTCTTTAGAAGATACCCCAAACGCGGGGTCGCCATCGTATACCGTAGTGGCATGACGAAAGTCTTCCTCCTGACACTTCTCTTGACCACCCTTGCCCCAGCGGAGACTCTCCGCGTGATGACATTCAATGTTCGCTACCCAAATCCGGGCGACGGCGCCAACATCTGGTCCGCCCGGCGCGATCTGTTCATTCAAACCGTCAAGGCGCAGGCGCCGGACGTCATGGGCACGCAGGAGCTGTTCTATGAGCAAGGGCAGTACATTGTCGAGAAGCTGCCGGACTACGCCTGGTTCGGAGTCAGCCGTAGAGGGAATCACGAAGACGAACACATGGGCGTCTTCTATCGCAAGGATCGGCTCCGTGTGGTGGACTCCGGAGATTTCTGGCTCTCCACGACACCGGAACGCCCCGGTAGCAGTTCCTGGCAGATGAGCCTTCCGCGCATGGTCACCTGGGCGCTGTTCGAGATGACTAGCGGCGGCGCGAAGTTCCTCTTCCTGAATACGCACTTTCCGCACAGGGCTAACGACGAGGCTGCGCGGGTGAAGTGCGCGCGGCTACTGGCGGCGCGCATCGGCCTGTATGACGACGACCTCCCCATCGTGCTCACCGGAGATTTCAACGCACCGGCGGCGGGCGGCGCCTACGCCCAGTTCAGCCCCTTGATGAAGGACTCCTGGAAGGAAGCCAATCCAGGAAAGGACGCAGGAACTTTCCACGCCTTCCGCGGCAAGCCTGGTCCCGACCGCATCGATTGGATTCTCTACCGTGCCCCCTGGAAGGTGACGCACTCCGAGATCATCACCAGCCACGAAGGAACGTTATATCCGTCCGATCACTTTCCGGTGATCTCCGTATTTGCTCTACCCTAGTTCCGCTGTGTTGTCTTGAGCGGGCGGGCCCGCCATTCCACCAAAGTTGCCAGGACGTGCGACGGCGGGCCCGACATCGCCTGGCGGAATTCGTAACCTGTACCCACCTTCAGCCGCGGGTGGACCGCCCAGAGAACGCCCGCGGTGTACCGTCCATACCAGGCCCCGCGTTCGCGAATTGCCTCACCCGTGAGGTAGGGCTCGCCATATCGCGTTTCCCTCAGGAGTATCGCGCGTTTGCGGAAGCGCCAGTAGTCGGAAAATGCGGAGGAGTGGAACCGCTCGGCCACTCCGCGTGCGTCCAGCGACCAGAACTCGCCGCGCCAAACGCGGTATTGGAGCCCACCAAAGGGCCGGTGAATGGGATAGCTCGTGTGCAGGATGCGCCGGTTCTGATCGGTGTAGTAATAGCCGGAGATAATCATCAGCCGCGGGTTGGTCTGCCACAACAGGACCGGGCCGCCTCGAAACTGGTTGTAGGCTCCTAGGTTCTCGAAAGTTCTGACACGCGTGTGCATCTGTAGCGTCAGCCCGCGCCGAAACTCGAAGTTCAGATTGGTGATGTGTAGCGACTCGACGTCGTCCGCCGAGGCGGGTGACTGAGCCAGCGCAGCCAGCATTGCGCCGGCGAACAGCCAGTGTTTCATTTGTGTGAATTTTTCATTACACCACGTTGATCGAGGACTGTGGCATCCTTTTGTGTGTCATTCGATCTCGACCTCGTGGAAGCCAGGGTGCTGGGTTGCCTTGCCGAAAAAGACATGGCCACACCGGAGTATTACCCTCTGTCGCTGAACGCGCTCACCAACGCCTGCAATCAGAAAACCAACCGCGATCCGGTGGTCAGTTTCGACGAAGTCACGGTGCGAGAGGCACTTAGCTCGCTCCGCGACCGCGGCTTGGCCACGTTCGTCTCCGAGGCGGGCAGCCGTGTGGAGAAGTTCCGCCACCGCCTGAACGAACGCTTCAACTTCACGCGCGGCGAGATGTCCGTGCTCACCGTCCTGCTGCTGCGCGGTCCCCAGACCCCTGGCGAACTGCGCCAGCGGACCGACCGCATGCATGCATTCGACGATCTCGATGCCCTCACTCACACCCTCGAAAGGCTGGCCGCGCGCGACCCCGAGCCCATCGTGCGCCAGTTGGAGCGTGTCCCAGGCATGAAGGAGGCCCGCTGGGCCCATCTGCTCTCGGGCGAACCAGCGATGCCGGCCGCGCCCTACGCGGAAACTGCCGTGGTCCACGGATCACCGCTTCAGGAGCGGGTGGAGCGCCTGGAGGAGGAACTGAGAAATCTGCGTGAGGAGTTCGACCGCTTCAAGGCGCAGTTCAGCTAAGCCGGACTACTGCGACAGTTTGGCTTCGAGTTCCGCCCAGCGCGCATATAGACGGTCCACTTCGGCCTGTGCCTGTTGCATCGCCTGAAACGACGCCTCCAGGCGGCGCGCGTCCCCGGCGGTGGATGCGGCGTGCATCTCGGTGGTGGCCTGCTCCAGCGCCGTTTCCGCTTCAAGGATTTTCTGTTCCATCCCGTCCCATTCCCGCTGGTCCAGGTAGGAAAGCCGCTTCTTGGACGCTGCCTCAATCGGCTTCTCCGCCGGAGCGGATTGAGCCTTGGCCTGAGTGGACTTGGCTTGCCGAGCCTCCTTGAGGCCCGCCTCCCACTGCGAAAGGTCGGCGTAGATCCGCGCCCCGCCTTCGCCATCCAGGCCCAGTACTGCGTTGGTGACGCGATCCATCAGGTAACGGTCGTGGGTCACCAGCACCAGGGCTCCAGGGAACTCCGCCAGGCTGTCTTCCAGCACCTCGAGCGTGGGGATATCCAGGTCGTTCGTGGGTTCGTCCAGCAGCAGCACATCGGCCTCCTCCAGCATTAGGCGGGCGATGTGAACACGGGCCCGCTCGCCGCCCGACAGGCTGCCCACTGGCTGCACGAGTTGGTCTTCCTTGAACAGGAACTGCTTGGCCCAGCCGTTCACGTGAATGGTGCGGCCGTTGAAGATAACGGAGTCGCCCTCCGGCGCCAGTGCCCGCCGCAGCGTCAGGGTGGGGTCGATCTGCTGCCGGTTCTGTTCGAAATAGACCACGCGCAGATTGTCGGCTCGCCGGATTGCGCCGGCCGTTGGCTTCAAGTGATCGAGCAGCAGCCGCAGCAGAGTAGTCTTGCCGCTACCGTTTGGGCCGGCCAGCCCCAGGCTGCGTCCGGGCGCCAGGACGAAGTTCAGGTCCCGCATCAGCGTGCGCCCACCGATCCCGTACTCCAACCCCTCCACCTCGATGAGTTTCTTCGTCTTGCGGTCGCTGGCCGTGAAATCGATCTGGGCCTTCGCGGTTCGAGTGCGTGTCTCAAGGTCGTCCAGGGCGGCAATCATCTCATTGGCCGTGTCGATGCGGGCTTTGGACTTACGGGTGCGCGCCTTGGCGCCACGCCGCAGCCATTCCACTTCGCGCTTCACGCGGATCTCCAGCGCTTCTCGATGTTTCGATTGCGCCTCGAAGTACTGCTCGCGCTTCTCCAGGAAACTGCTGTAGTTGCCAGCCACCCGGAACAGACCGTCTGGGTACACCCGGTTTAGTTCCATCATGTGGGTGGCGACGTTTTCCAGGAAGTAGCGATCGTGGCTCACCACCACGCAGGCGTACGGTGCGTTGCTCAGCATCCGTTCCAGCCAGGCGATGCCTTCGATGTCCAGGTGGTTCGTGGGTTCGTCCAGCAGCATCAGATCCGGCCGGTCGACCATCGCGACGGCAATCGCCAACCGCTTACGCCAACCGCCGGAGAGCGCCCCGGCCCTCGCCTGGGGATCGGTGAAGCCCGCCTGACCCAGGGCTACCGGCACGAGTGTTGGTTCAAACGCCGCCTCGTCCAGGATCTGACGGACGGTCTTTTGGGGCTCGAAGACCGGGTCCTGTGGCACATAGGTCATGCGCACACCCTTGCGCAGCGCGACCTCGCCGCGATCGGCATGTTCAAGTTCCGCCATCACCTTCAGCAGTGTGGACTTGCCGGCGCCGTTGGGCCCGATCATGCCGTGGCGTTCGCCGTCGCTGATGGTCAGCGAAACGTTTTCGAATAGAGTAGTAGCCCCAAACTGGCGGGCGATGGATTGGCAGTTGAGCAGCAGCGCCATGCGTCTCATTTCAGTGAACCACAGGCCCGTGGGCGGCACAGCCCCGGCCATTGGATTGCTGGAGTATAATCAGCATGGAGGTGGGTCTTCCCCAGTTTCCACTTCGCGAAACCCTCATCGCACTTTTCCGCAACCTGGCTTCGGAGAGCCGGGACCCCACTTCTTGCGCTCCTCTTTCCCGACGAATGCCGCATCTGCGGCGCTGAATTAAAAGAGTTTGGCCGCGTTCCGGTCTGCGCCGCCTGTCTCGAGGCCCCCTCGGTTTTATTGCCGGAGCATTTCTGCCGCCAGTGCCGGACGCCCTTCCTGAATGCCCGGCCACTGAACAGCGATGGGGTATGCGGCCTGTGCGCCGCGGGCCTTACCAGGTACGACGCCGCCTACGCTTACGGCGACTACGATGGCGCCCTGCGCGATCTCATCCATCTTTTTAAGTACCACCGTATGCGTGCCTTGGCGGCGCCCCTGGGCCGGTTGCTGGCCCGCGCCCTGCCGCGCGATCAGGTCTTCGACGGCATCGTGCCCATGCCCATCCACTGGCGCAAGCTGCTGTCCCGTGGGTTCAATCAGAGCCATCTGTTAGCCAGGGAGGTAGCACGCAGAACCGGGTTGCCTGAGGCAGCCTGCCTGCGCCGCAAACGAAATGCGCGCGCGCAGGCGGGACTAAGCGGAAAACAGCGCCGGGCGAACGTCGCCGGCGCTTTTTTTGTCCCCAGGGATAGCAAGCCCAAAGGGCGGCGCCTGCTGCTGATCGATGACGTCTTCACCACCGGAGCTACGGCCAATGCCGCCGCCGCGACCCTGAAAAGGGCCGGCGCGGCGCGCGTCAGCGTCCTCACGCTGGCCCGGACCGACCGGTTGAGCGGATTTCAAGTTGTGAGAATCGCTGATGGAATGGAGAGGAGTGACTGAATGAACACGACACCCGACCGCCTGCACAGGCCGGTGCTCGTGCTGAATGCCAGCTACGAGCCCATTAACATCTGTGCCGCGCGCCGTGCCCTCGTGCTCGTCCTCAAAGGCGTTGCCTTGACCGAAGAACACACCCCGGGCATCTTCCATGCCCAGCGCGCGGCGGTACCCATGCCTAGCGTAATCCGGCTTCTCGAATATCGCCGGATTCCGCACCAGACACGGGCGCTTTCCCGCAAGAACATCATGATGCGCGATCGCTACACCTGCCAGTACTGCCACAAGGTGTTCAATAGCGCCGACCTGACACTCGATCACGTCATTCCGCGCTCCCGCAGCGGGGAGACCACGTGGGAAAATCTGGTCGCCTGCTGCCATTCGTGCAATAACAGGAAAGGGAATCGTACACCCGAAGAGGCGGGCATGCGCCTGCTTCATCAGCCGCGCCCGTTCAATTTACACACCGGTCGCCACCTGATGCGTCTACTCGCGAAGAGCGACGAACAGTGGAAGAAGTACCTGTTCTATTAGTGAGATAGGGGCGGCTGCCCGCCGCCCCGCGAACTCTACGCCCGGCCGGAATCCGGCGAACTGGCAGGTGCCGGAGGCTTCGGCGCGGCCACCTTGGGCTTTTCCTTCACCGCGTCCTTCTTCAGGGGGCTGATGATGACGTGCGCGTTGCGCCCTTCCAGCTTCGGCGAACCTTCTACGGCGCCGTGCTCGGCCAAGTCACCCGCGAACCGCAGCAGCAGTTTCTTGCCCAGATCCACGTGCGCGATCTCGCGTCCACGGAACTGCACCACCGCCTTCACACGATTGCCCTCCGCCAGGAAGCGCATGGCGTGGTTCATTTTGAAGGTGTAGTCGTGGTCGTCGGTGTTGGGCCGGAACTTCAGTTCCTTCACCTGGATCACGTGCTGCTTCTTCTTCGCCTCGTGCTGTTTCTTCTTGACCTCATACTGCCACTGGCCATAGTCCATGGCCTTGGCCACCGGTGGCTCCGCCGTCGGCGCGATGAGGATCAGGTCGAGCCCAAGCTCCTGGGCCCGGCGTATAGCCGCCTGCGTCGGCATAACCTCAACCGAACCGTCCGGAAAGACAGCGCGCACTTCGCGCGCCCGGATGGCTTCGTTGACGTTTTCTCTGATTTTGATTCGGGGGCGGGCAAACCTAGAAGGATACATGCGGGAGGTGCTTCTGAGAGATGTTCATGAGGTAGACTTCGATGCTCCTAAAACAGAAAAAGGGCATACCGAAGGGATTCTCTCCCACCAGCGCCCCGGTCTGTTCAAACTCGATCGCGAAAGGAACTGTCAGTAATTGACCCTCTCCAGCCAACTATACACCAGAAAGTCAATAGGATGGAAGCATCTGGCTACATCCTGGAAGCCTCAAAGGTGACAATTTTTGCAATCTCATGGCTTTGTTTCCCGAATCTTCGACTTGAAGTCAGGATTCACGGCCGGCATCCGGGCGCCCACGTCGTTCCGCCATCCCGCCAGCCGCTGACGCAGGGTGCGCACCACGTCGGGCAGCTTCGTTGATACATCCTGAATCTCTCCAGGATCCTCCCGCAAGTCGTAGAGTTCCACCTGGCCGCCGTCGAGGTACTCCAGCAGCTTCCAGGAGCCCGCCCGGATCGCCGAAACCGGCGTCGTCGTCGGATAGTAGTGCGGAAAGTGAAAGCAGAGGTCCCGCTCGGGCGGCCGCCCGCCGGGGTTGGCCAGCAGATCGGCGATCGAAACCCCATCCAGAGTTCTGGTCCCCACCCCCAGGCCGCTCAGGGCCTGCAGCGTCGGGTAGAAATCCGTGCTGATCACGGGGGCGTCGCAGGTTGCACCGGCCGGGGTGAGTCCGGGTACACGGATCATCAGTGGGACCCGAAGGCCTCCCTCGTATAGGGCACCCTTGCCCGACCGCAGCGGTAGATTGTTGGTGACCTGTACGCCATCGAACTTCTCGGTATAGCCGCCGTTGTCGGATGTGAAAACAACGATCGTATTGCGGTCCAGACCCGAGGTTCTCAAGTGGTCCAGGACCCGCCCCACGTTGTAGTCGTATCGGGCCAGCATGGCCGCGTACGCCGGATTGCGGTGCGTGCGGTGCGGCTGCAGTTTACGCTGAAACTTCTCCACCAGATCCTGCGGCGCCTCAATCGGCGTATGTACCGAATGGTCCCAATAGTTGAGAAAGAAGGGTTTGCCGCCGTGATCCTCCAACTCGTTCAACACCGCACCAGCCAGCAGATCAGGCAGGTAGTCGCCCGCTTTGGCTCCGGACAGTCCAGGCACGTACCGGAATTCGCCGCCATACCTCTGATCGCCGCTGAAGGGATAAAAGAACGTCTGCGGAGCACCCCAGAACGTGCCCCCGACGTTGAGGTCGAAGCCGTGTGCCTCCGGGTAATAGCCAGCCGTACCGAGATGCCATTTCCCAACATGGGCTGTCCGGTAGCCAGCCTGGCGGTACAGTTTCGCCAGAGAGATTTCCGACAACGGTAGGTTCCCGTCGGACTTCGCCGGCAGCATGGGCCGGTTCAGGGGCGGATCCATCGAGGCTTCGTGCCACGTGGTCATACCCAGCCGGGCCGGCGACTTTCCGGTGAGCAAGGCCGCCCGCGTGGGCGAACAGACCGGAGCAGAGGCGTACGCGTTGGTGAATTGGATCGCCGTACGCGCGAACGCGTCCAGGTTCGGGGTCTCGTGGAAGCTGGAGCCATAGCAGGCGAGGTCCGCCCAGCCGAGATCGTCGGCCAGGATGAACAGAACATTCATTCCGCGTGTGTTCGGTGGCTGTGCCCCGAGGGCGGGCAGCGCGGCTGCGGTGGACAGGAAACCGCGCCGCGTGAACTCACTCTGCTGGGGTTTCATGGCTTGCGTCGACACACCATTCTAGGCAAGTTGAGGGGGGCGATTCGCCTGTCACTGCCAAGTCATGAGTAAATAGAGCCAATGTCCCGTTTGACATGGCGACCCTTGTTGGCAATCGGCCTGGCCCACTCCATCGGCTGGGGCGTCAGGGGGCAATGGGGACACGAAGCCGGGGCTCTGATTCCCGGTGCGTTGTCGGCCTTGGTGGCAGTGCTTTTCGTGGGTCGTGCTGACTGGCTCAGCCGCTTCCTTCCCTTCGCCTTTCTGGCCTCGCTCGGCTGGTCGTTCGGCGGATCCATGTCCTACATGAAGGTGCTCGGGTTCACCCACTCCGACTCCGCCCCGGACGTCTTCTACGGCTACGCCATGATCTTCGTCATTGGCTTCCTGTGGGGACTGCCGGGCGGAGCAAGCCTCGCGTTGCCGGCTGTCCTGGATACCGCCAAACTCAAGAGTTTCTTTGGGCCGATTCTGGCGATCTCAGGCGCCTGGATCCTGTTGGGACAATTGACCGAATGGCTGGGATGGGAGCCCAACTGGTACGACACCGACTGGGTTGCGGTTAGCTTCGCCCTGGCCGCCACGTTGCTCTACCGCCTCTGGCGCGGGCCGTCGTTCGCTGTCTCAATGTTGCTCCATATGGGCGTTGGATGGTGGTGCGGCTTCCTGCTCTTTCCTGTTGCCCTCGGGCTAAGGATGAGCCCGCCACGGGGCGACAACTGGGCCGGGAGTCTGGGGCTGTGCGTCGCTCTGCTGTGGTTCTTTCGCAAGCAGGATCTTCGCCCGGTGTTCCAGGCTGCTCTCATCACCGGCGTCGCCTCGGCTGCCGGCTTTGTGATCGGCCAATGGCTGAAGTTGTGCGGTATGTCGACCGGCATTGTCACCAACTGGCACAGCGTTACGGAGCAATCCTACGGCTTGATTGCCGGGTTCGGCGTCGCTTTCGCGGCTTACCGCCTCGCCGCCCAGGCACCGGATCTCGAAGCCGACGGCCCGCAACTCCGCTCTCAATCCGCCGTATACGCAGGGTTCCTGCTAGTCATGATGACGTGGGTCAACATCTCCAAGAATCTGAACTCTGTGTGGCTGAAATCGGGAGCCGTGCCCGCTCACTTCTATGGCCTGGACGCCTACTCGTGGTTTTCGCTGGCCTACCTGGCGCTGGCGTCCGTTATTATCTTGTTACTGTATGCCCACTTGCGGCATCCATTGGCGATTCTACCTTCCACCCATCTTGGGAAGGGCCAGCTTCTTTTCGCCGTGCTCCTGTGGTGGATCGTTCTGGGCAATCTCTCCCGCGTCTTGCCCTTCGCGCCGGAACGGCTCGTCACCGAAGGGGTGATCCATCTGAACGCCTGTGCAGTGACACTGCTGGTGCTCATCTATCCGCGCCAGACCAGCGAGAAACCACGGTTGCCGCGATGTCCCCGGTTCCCGGTGTGGGCCGCTGCCTCAGTCGCCTTGGTCTGCCTGCTCTCCTGGCATACTCTTTCGTTGTATGATGGCCCCGCGCCCGGAGCGCGGTTTCGGTTCGGTCCCCGGAGCAATTCGCAACAGTCCTAATGCCTGACAATCACCTGTACAACGGGATCATTCCCCCTCTGGTTACGCCTCTTCTTGAGTCCGAACGCCTTGATGTCGGAGGACTCGAACGCCTCATTGAGCGCGCGGTCGCCGGCGGCGTCGACGGCTTCTTCCTGCTCGGCACGACCGGTGAAGCGCCCAATCTCAGCCATCGCCTCCAGCGCGAGTTCATCAAGCAGGCGATCGAGCTCATCGACGGACGCAAACCGGCCCTCATCGGCATCACGGACTGCTGCCTGACCGAGGCTCTCGACCTCTCCCGATATGGTGCGGACTGCGGCGCCACCGCCGTAGTCTTCGCTCCACCCTACTACTACCCGCTCTCGCAGGAGGAACTGCTCCGCTACAGTCTGCGGCTGGTCGATGCCCTGCCGCTACCGTTCTTCCTCTACAACATTCCCAGCCACACCCGGAATACCTTTGAGCGTTCGACTGCGCGAGTTCTCAGCCACCATCCAAATTGCCTGGGCATCAAAGACAGCTCCGGGGATTGGCCATACTTCTCGGGCCTGATCGAGGACTACCGCGATCGTTCGGACTTCGCTGTGCTCATGGGGCCCGAGGAAATGCTGGCAGACGCAGTACTGGCTGGCGCTGCCGGCGGGGTTTCGGGCGGCGCGAACCTGTACCCCAAGCTCTATGTCGATACTTGCCGGGCGGCAAGGGAAGGCAAAGCAGGAGAGGCGCGGTCACTACAGGCGACCATTCTCCGCCTCAGCGACAAAATCTACGGGCCGGCCGGGTATTTGCGCGGCATGAAATGCGCCCTCGAACTCGCCGGTGTTTGCTCCGGCGTCCTCACTGAGCCCTTCGCGCCGCTGGAAGACGAACAGCGGGCTTCCGTCCGGGCGGCGTTGATCGAGCTCGGGCTGTTGTAGTCCGGTTGGGAAGCCGGCGGGCTTCTTCCTCGCTCCGGGATGGCAGAATGGAGAGACTCTCTTATGCTCTCCCGGCGCGAGTTTCACACCCTCTCGGCCCTCACTTCCATGTCAGCCAACGCCCCCGTACGCACGTTTGCTTTTGAATGGTGGGACGTCTTCACCACGCAACCTCTCAGCGGCAATCAACTGGCCGTATTTCCCGATGCCCGCGGCCTCAGCGATGCGGAGATGCAGCGCATCGCCCGCGAAATGAACCTCTCCGAGACGACCTTCGTCCTGCCTCGCGACCAGGCCACGGAGACGAAGCAAGGCGTAAAGGTGCGCATCTTCACACGCGAACAGGAAATTCCGTTTGGGGGGCACCCGGCGCTCGGCACGGCCTGCCTGCTGCGGGATCGAGTCGGTGACAACGTCAAGCTCGACCTTGGTGTCGGCCCCGTTCCCGTCACGTTTACCCGGCAGCCTGACGGGCGGGTGTTTGGCGACATGCTCCAAGCCGAGCCGGTCTTCGCCGAAACCCACCAACCCGCCCGTATCGCGCCGCTACTCGGCTTGCACGTCGAGGATCTCGACACCAGCCTGCCCATCCAGAACGTCTCCACCGGCCGGCCGAATCTGTTGGTCATGCTCCGTTCCCTGGATGCCATCCGCCGCCTGAAGGTGAACTGGAACGACGCGCGAGCGTATTTCGCGGAGGGCGACAAGCAGCGCGGATTCTATGTGATGACGCGCGAAGTGGAAACTCCGGGTGCGTTTCTGCACGCCCGTAAGCCCAGTGCCGCGCAGGAAGACCCGGCCACTGGGTCGGCCGCCGGCTGCGCGATCGCCTGGCTGGTGCTCCACGGGCTCGTGGAGTCAGGCACGCGCATCCGCTTCGAGCAGGGGATCGAAATGAAGCGCCCGGGCGAACTTCACGTCAGCGCGGTGAAGTCGGGCAACCGGATTCACGAAGTCCGGGTTGGCGGGTATTGTGTGCGGGTGATGCAGGGCACGTTGGCTATGTAGCCGCCACCTGACCGCGCTCGAAAAACCTTCAGTCGTGATCACTTGCTCGGACGCTCACTTGGGAATCGGACTGCGGATCGGCCGACGGGGACTGTCTCCTGGTTCAGCCCTTCCCGAGTTCTCTCGGAGGTATCCGCTTCGATTCCGCAATTGGTGTGCCTCTTGGCTCAGCCGAACCAAGCCGAAGGCAACCTCAAGGTCACAATTGTGAACGCGGGGCCCAGCTCAGAGCGACAACTCAGAGCGAACCTATGAGCGGAGGGTCACTTTCATGTGGATTCTCTTTCACTCGTCCAGAACTGCATATCAGCTCTGCATCTCGTGTGGAAATTATTCACTGGCGCTCCTTGTTTCGCCTTTTGTTTCGACCTGGCAAGCCAGGTGCCCTTCCCAGGGTCGTTCGCCGTGCCTCCGCTACAATGCAGGTAATGACGACTTCCCCTCTGGTTCTGCTAGCGGTAGCCCTGGGCGCATCCGCCGCGGCTGCGGCTGCCGATCCGCCCAAACTGCCGTCACCCTACCACACCCCTTCCGCGTCCAACGCTCCTCGCGTCGTCGATCGTCCGGACGGTGCCAGACTCACCGTGCCCGCTGGATTCTCCATTGAGGAGTACGCCACCGGCTTCTCAACGCCTCGCTACATGATTTACGGCCCTTCAAGCGAGATCCTGCTCACCGAGAGCGGCCGCCAGGGCGGCGTCTTCGCCCTGGTCGACAAGAACAAAGACGGCAAGATCTCCGAGGACGAGAAGGTTCGCCTTGTCGACAAGCTCTACCGCCCGTTCGGCCTCGCCATCTGGAAGGACTACCTCTACATTGGCGAAGTCACTTCCATCAAGCGGTACAAGTACGATTCCAAAGCCCTGAAATTGGGTCCTGGGGAAGAGGTCGTCTCCCTCAGCGACGCAGATCAGGGCCATTGGACCCGCAGCATCCTCTTCAACCGCGCCGGTGACAAGTTCTACGTAGGTGTAGGCTCCAAATCCAACGTCTCGCCCGGCGAGCCGCCGATCCGAGCCACCATCTCGCGCTACAGCCCGGACGGCAGCGGCCGCGAAATCATCGCCACCGGGACGCGCAACCCCATCGGCCTTGCTCTGTATCCCGGCACCGACACACTCTGGGCGGCCGTGCAGGAGCGTGACGGGCTCGGCGACGACCTCGTCCCCGACTACTTCACCTCCATCAAGCCTGGCGGCTTCTACGGTTGGCCCTACTCCTACATTGGGCCGAACGAAGATCCGCGCAACAAGGGCCAGAAGCCCGATCTCGTCGCCAAGACCATTGTCCCCGACGTCGTTCTGCCTGCCCACGTTGCCGTGCTCGACGCTCGTTTCTACACCGGTAAAATGTTCCCAGCCAAGTATCAGGGCGGCGCCTTCCTTGCCTTCCACGGCTCATGGAACCGGGCCCAGCGCATCGGCTACTCCGTGGCCTTCGTTCCATTTAAAGATGGGAAGCCCAGTGGTCCACGCGAAGACTTCCTCACCGGCTTCATGACCGATCCCAGCTCCAAGGACGTCTGGGGCCGGCCCGTCGGCTTGCTCCCGATGACTGACGGCAGCCTGCTCGTCACTGATGACGGCGGTAACAAAATCTGGCGCATCTCCTACAAGAAGTAGCCTTGGCGGCGGGAACCACGCCAATCACTCGTAGGATGGGATCGCCCTGTAGAATGGCAGAGATGCAATTTCCTGCTCTCCTGATGATTGCGGCTGCGGTGCTGGGAACCACTGCGGTCGCCGCCGATCCCCCGAAACTGCCCGCGCCTTACGATACGCCTTCCGCCAGTAACGGCCCCAAGGTCGTGAAGCAGCCGGACGGCGTTTCGTTGAAAGTACCTGCCGGCTTCCAGGTCTCCGAATTTGCCTCCGGCTTCGCCAAACCGCGCTACATGATCACTGGGCCCGGCGGCGAAGTACTCGTCTCCGACAGTGTTGCGAAAGGCGCCGTGTACGCGCTGACCGACCGCAACAAGGACGGCAGGATCAGTGACGACGAGAAGAAGAAGCTGATCGGGGATCTCGATCGCCCCTTTGGTCTCGCCACTTGGAAGGGCTACTTGTACATTGCCGAAGCCACGTCCATCAAACGCTACAAGTACGATTCGGCCAAGCTGGAGCTCTCCGCGGTCGAAGAGATCATCCCGTTGAAGGGCGAAGGCCAAGGCCACTGGACACGCACCCTGCTCTTCGACAGGAAGGGCGAGTCGCTCTACATGGGCATCGGCTCCCGCTCCAACATCACGCCGGGCGACCCCGAATACCGCGCCGCCATCCTCCGCTACCGGCCCGATGGCACGCAACGCGAAGTCGTAGCTGGTGGCATCCGCAACCCGGTTGGACTGGACTGGAATCCTGCCTCAGGCCAGCTGTGGGCGGCTGTCCAGGAACGCGACGGACTCGGTGACGACCTCGTTCCCGACTACTACACCGCCATCCAGCCCGGGGCATTTTATGGCTGGCCCTATGCCTATATCGGACCCAATGAAGAGCCCCGCAACAAGGGCCAGCGGCCCGATCTGGTCGCCAGGACGATCGTGCCCGACATCATTCTTACCCCGTCGCACGTTGCCGTATTGGACGCGCGTTTCTACACGGGTAAACAATTTCCGAAAAAGTACCAGGGTGGTGCCTTCCTCGCGTTTCACGGTTCATCCAACCGTGCGTCGCGCGCCGGCTATTCCGTCGTTTTCATACCTTTCAAGAACGGCAAGCCCTCGGGTCCGCAGGAGGAATTCCTCAGCGGATTCATGACCGACCCCAACTCTAAAGAGGTGTGGGGCCGGCCCGTCGGTCTGCTTCCGGCAAAGGACGGCAGCCTCCTGGTCTCCGAGGATGGAGGCAATAAGCTTTGGAAAATTACTTACGCAAAATAACGATCCTGCTCGCCGTCTGTGGGGTGGCCACAGTCATGGCCGCCCCGAAACGGCCGTTTTCGCACAAATATCACCTTACGCAGGTTGCGTCCTGCGAGAACTGCCACACCACCGCCACTGCGTCCACTAAGGCGGAAGACAACAACCTGCCCGACAAGAGTGCCTGCGTCACCTGTCACGATGAAGTCGAGATCGGTGAGCCGCGGCCCATCGGTGTCCAGAAGTTCAACCACGCCAAGCACGTCCCCATGGGCTCCATCGCGCCCGTCATCGCGGCGGCGGTGAAGAACGGGACGTACGTCGGGTCTCATCCGCCCGGTGCTGCCGAGCTCGCGGCCGCCAAGGATGCCTGCACCGGTTGCCACCGGGGCATCGCCGAGAGTGAGAACGTGCCGCACGACAAAGTCGTCAAGGCGCACTACCCGGAGATGTCCGACTGCCTGGTCTGCCACAACAAGATCAACCCGCCCGAGTCGTGCGAAAAGTGCCATGTTGCCACAGTCCCGAACTTCCGCCCCACGTCGCACACGGCCGACTTCGGTGACAAACACTCAAGCAAGGAAATGGCCAAGACGGAGTGTGCCTCCTGCCACGGACGAAAATTCACCTGCAAGGGCTGCCACTAGCTCTCCTCTTCATCGCGCCGCTGCCGGCCCAGATCCGGGGCGGCGCGATGGTAACCCATCCCCGGCCGGCCATCCTGACCTGGGGCTCGCAGCTCCAGCTATGGCCGCTGGATGGAAGCAAGCCCGAGCTTCTCCAGGACAAAACGAACTTCGGATCCGCCGGCTGCATCGCCGACGTCGATGGCGACGGCCAGGACGACCTGCTGGTGCAACAACACCCCGGAACCGGCCCAATGGTTTGGCTCAAGGCGCCTTCGTGGCGGGCCCGCGTTGTCGAGAAGGAGACCGATTTCCACGATTGCCTGGAGTTCACCCTCGACGGCCGCCGTGGCGTACTGGTGCCCCACTTCAACTCGCAGCTCCGCTTCTATCTCTTTCCCGGTTTTGAGTACAAGGAGATCTACTCCATCTACACCGCCTCCAAGCAAGGGGGCATGCTGACCCACGACGTCGATCACGACGGCTTGCCCGATCTCTTTCTGGGGAACTACTGGGTGCGGAATCCGGGCAAGCTTGACGTCGACTGGCGTCTCTACGCCATCAACATCTTTCACGAGACGCCCGGCGCCGCCCTGGCCGCGTTCGGCATGTGGAAGGATGATTGGCTCTTCTGGGCGGAGACCTCCGCCAGGCCGGGCCGCATTGTGGCCTACCAACCGCCGCCCGACCGCAAACAGCTCTGGATCGAGCATCGGCTGGAGCCCCTCGACGAACCACGCGCCATCCTCGTCCATCCGCGGGGTGTGTTCATCGGTCACGCTGGCGGAGTCGTGCTGGAGTCGCTCGAAGGCACGGCCTGGCACCGTACAACCATCGCGAAGGGCATCCGTGTGCTGAAGCTCCTCAACGACCGCGACAACGTGATCGCTCTCACACCCGAAGGGCCGCGCTGGGTCTATCCGCTCCGCTAACCCTGGCTGCCCCCGCGCAAGTACGCATCGTCGCCTGTGATCCAATCCTCCCGGCGCGGCGTGAAGAAGTCGATGGCGACACTGTCTTCCACGACCTCCACTCCGTGCGTCTCGTGCGGAGCCAGCGTCAGCACCTGTCCGGCTGTCACCAGCAGGGGGCCGTTCTCCAGCAGGAACCGCAGGCAACCACTCTGGACGGTCGTGATCTGCTCATTGTGGTGCGCATGCACCGGAACCACGGCGCCGGCCTTCATTTCCAACCGGGCCACGGTCATCAGTGAAGTGTGGATCACCTGGCGGGTCAACAGAGGCGTCATTGCCTCGCGCGGGACGCTGTTCCAGTCGAAGAGGCTCACGGCAGGCTAGTCTATCATGGCAGCGAGATCGGGGTGCCTTCGTTGACACGCCGGAGGCCGGCCGCTAGACTCCCTTGATAAGGACGACGCCACACACGATGACCGGGAAACCCGCCGCTCGCATTGGAGACATGCATCTGCACCCGAATTCCCAGTTGGGTGGCCCCATCGTTCAGGGCGTGGAGACCGTGATCACCGGCAATCAGAAACAGTCCACGGTCACCCATCTCTGTCTGTGCCCGGGCCCGCCGACTGACCCCATCGCCGCGGGTGCCGACACCGTCCTGGTCGCCAATCTGCCCGCCGCCCGGTTGGGCGATCCCACCATCCAAGGCGGCATCATCGTGGAAGGCTGCCAGAGCGTGCTGATCGGGAATGAACCCGCGCCGGTCACAACCAAGCCTGCTGCTTCCGGACTACCGACGCTGGACTGACCCATCGGTGAATTGCGGGAGAGGCGGGCCGCTCGACCGGCCAGCCTCCCCCTAACCACCGGTTGAGCCCTAGAGTTCCAGGCGCGCGCCCACCACCGGTTCACCCGCCTCTCTCTTCAACTTGAACCCGGCCCGTTCGCTGATCTTCTGCATCGCCGAATTCTCAGCCAGGATGTCGGCGGTAATCACCTTCACGCCTTCGGCCTTACCGATCGCAATCAGGCGCTTCAGCAACTCGCTGCCGAGCCCCCACTTTTGGAAGTCGTCCGAGACGACAATCGAGAACTCAGCCTCTGGAGCGTCGCCCAAACCCTGCAGGCGGCCAACGCCGATGATCTGCTTCTCGCCCGATTGCGGGTCGGTCCGTTCCACCGCCAGCGCCATCTGCCGCGCATAGTCGATGTAGCAGATGCGCGTCAGGCGTTCATGCGCCGTGCGCTGGCTCAGGTTCAGCAATTGCAGGTAGCGTTGATACACAGTGCGCTCCGAGAGCGACTCGTGGAACTTTACCATCGCCGGCTCGTCTTCCGGACGTATGGGCCGGATCGAAACAGCTTCACCGCCGGGCATCGTCCACTGGCCGGCGTACTGCACCGGGTAGGGCCGGATGGCCGGCCTCGGCAGGTCTTCTTCCTTCGTGTCCGGATCGTGCAGTACGACGCGCGCATCCAACGCCAGCAACCGCTCCGGCGATGCCATCAGCGGGTTGATGTCCAGTTCCTTGATCCACGGCTGTTCCACCACCAGCCGGCTGAAGGCCACCAGCAGCTGCTCCAACCCCGCGAGATCCACCGGCGCGCGGCCGCGTACACCCTTCAGAGCCTTGTAGATCTTCGTCCGTTCCATCATCCGGCGCGCCAACGTCGAATTCAGCGGCGGTAGTGCCAGAGCGCGATCCTTGAACACTTCCACCAACTGGCCGCCCATGCCGAACAACAGCACCGGGCCAAACTGCGGATCGATGGACGAGCCCAGAATCACCTCGTAGCCGTCGAGTTTCGCGAACGGCTGGACGTTCACGCCATTGAAGTGCTCCAGGCCGACTTTGGCGGCCACTGAATCGCGAATCGCCCGGAACGCGCCACGCACCGCGTCGGCCGTCTTCAGATTCAACTGCACGCCGCCGACGTCCGTCTTGTGCGTAATGGTCAGCGAGTGCAGCTTCAACACCACCGGATAGCCCATCGACTCGGCGGCATCCACGGCCTGGTCTTCGGTCGACGCAATCCGGGAAGGCAGAGTCGGGATGCCGTAGGCGGCCAGAACATCCTTCGATTCAAACTCGGTCAGGATGGTGCGGCCTTCGCCTCTCACCCGCTGGATGATTGCTTCCGCCGCCGCCGAATCAACGCTGCCGCCGTCCTTGGCATAGCTGGGCGTCTCGTACAACGCCTTCAGGTTGCCGGCGTACTGCCACATGTAGTTGAACATGCGCGCCGCCGTGTCCGGGTAGGGGAACGTCGGGATGCCGGCCTGATTCAGAATCTGCTCGCCCGCCGCCACGTCCAGGCCGCCCATCCAGCTCGCGATCACCGGCTTGTCGCCCAGCTTCGCGTACGGCTTCAGCATCTGCGCCGTCTGCGTCGAATCGGTCATGGCCTGCGGGGTCAGCACCACCAGCAGACCGTCGCTGTTCGGATCCTTGGCCGCCACTTCCAGCGACTTCGCATACCGTTCCGGACCCGCGTCGCCAATCACGTCGATTGGATTGCTGTGGCTCCAGGCAGAAGGCAGGAACTCGTTCAGCTCGTTGATCGTCTGTTCGGAGATCTCGGCCAGCTCGCCGCCGCCCAACAGGAGGGCATCCGCGGCCAGCACACCAGGCCCGCCTGCATTCGTCAGAACGGTCAGCCGCGGACCCTTCGGACGAGGCTGCTTGGCGAGCACTTCGGCCATGTAGAACAGATCGGAGATGTTCGTCACACGCAACACGCCGCTGCGTTGGAATGCGATATCCAGGACGTCGTCCGAGCCCGTCATCGAGCCTGTGTGCGACGCCGCCGCCTTGGATCCGGCTGCCGTCCGCCCGGCTTTGATCACGATGATCGGCTTCGTGTAGGCCACCTCACGCGCCGCCGACAGGAACGACCGCGCATCGCCCACGCTCTCCATGTAGATCAGGATCGAGCGCGTCTTCGGATCGTTGCCCAGGTAGTAGATCAGGTCACCCCAACCCACGTCCGACATCGAGCCCAGCGACATGAACGCGCTGAAGCCCACCTGCTCCTTCAACGACCAGTCGAGAACCGCCGTGCATAGCGCACCGCTCTGGCTGAGGAAACCCACGCTGCCCGTCCGCGCCATGCCCGCCGCGAAAGTCGCGTTCACGCCCGACGGAGGCACCATGATCCCCAGGCAATTCGGCCCGATGATGCGGATCCCGGCCGCCCGCGCGTTCACCAGCAACTGCCGTTCCAGTTCCTTGCCCTCGGGGCCCGTTTCCTTGAAGCCCGCCGAAATCACCACCGCCGACTTCACACCAATCTCGCCGCACTCGGTGATCAGGCCGGGAATCAGCTTCGATTGCGTGACGATCACGGCCAGATCGACCTCGGCCGGGATCTCCTTCACAGACTTGTACGCCTTGATGCCTAATACGCTGCTCCGCTTCGGGTTCACCGGGAAGACCGCGCCCCCAAAGGGCGAACTGATCAGATTCCACAGAGTGGTGCGCCCGACGCTGCCGGGATTTTCCGTGGCACCGATCACGGCGATATTCTTGGGTCTGAAGAATGGATCAAGCGGATGCTCCGCGTGACCGAGGAAGTCGTGAGCGGACTTGAGGGCCTTGCCTGACGCTGGTTTCATTTGAATTAATCCGATCCGAAACGGTTTAAATAGGAGCTACACATCCATAATCCCTCCATAAGCCGTACAGGGCAAGACCCCAACTTGCAGGACCCCAGCCGCCCAACTCGGCCAACATATGTGGTTGCAATGGTTTAGGCCATGCGCACCCGAATTTCCGCGGCTCACGGCCTGGTTAAATCTTGATGAAGTGGGCCGGATTGACCGCGACCATGGCCTCCGGGGTGGGCTGTCACCGCAATTGGTCCTGGATGTATCGCCAGACCTCCAACGCCGGCGGCTTGTGCGGATAGTAGTCTCGCCGTGACTCCCAGTCGTAGAAGTTGCGCACCGCCTGCAGCATCTCCGCCTCGCTGCCGTATACACGTTTGTCCGGCTCCTCGCCATAGTCCTCACGCACGAAGTTCCTGCCATTGAAGGAGAGAATCGATCCACCCTCCTTGTGCGCGGTTCGGAACGATTTGCCTTTGCGTAGGGCCGCCAGCACGGCCCGCTGGATCGCTTCCACCGGCTTCGGGTCTTCCTTTGCCTGGGCTTCTCCTTCCTCTTGTGCCAGACTTGCCTGGACCTGCCGGTCGTACAGCGGCTTCAATTCGTCCGTCCATCCGCTGTCGCCCGAGCCACACTCCAGTCGTAGCGACCAGTACTCGAAGGCCCGGTTCAAGTCCCGCTGCAACGCCTCTTCGGTCACCCACTTACGCGGCGCCGACGCTTCTACCCGGAGCGCGAACTGGTTGCGGTACTCCGCCGGGTCGGTCCACGGCTCGAACATGTAGGGCCGCCGAGGCGTCACCGCCTCAAACCGCAACTTCAAGACGTACTTCGTGGCGGCTACCGTTGATTCACCCGTATAAGTGAGCCGCTCCGTCTCAGCCGGATCACGCTTCATGAGGACCCCGGTCAGCTTCTCAACCTCAAACTTAACTTCGTGTGGCGTTCGGTCGTGCCAGAACAACGTCTCGCGGTGGTCCACCCACTCGCCTGTCTGGGTTTCGTCCGGCTCGACGAACTTGTTGTTTCTATTGGGCATCCCGCATCGCCTTACAGTCGCTGCTCCAGCAGTTGCCGGATCTCTCCGTCGCTGAACATTCCGCCGGCCCCCATGGCATACGCACAGTGCATCTCCAGGACGCCGCCGTCAAAGCTCATCGCCATGGACTCGCGGTCTTTCACGTTCTTCAATCGGACCTCTTTCAGCCCTTCGCGTACCGCCTGCTTGCCCATATCGTCCTGGCAGATCATCCGCAGCGCCATGTTCAGACGGTGGCACGAAATGTTGTCCACGAAGTTCAGCGCCTGGCCGTCGTCCGACATGCTGTCCCAGTCCACCTGGTAGGGGATCGGCACTCCGCAGATCTCCTCGATCTCCTTCACTCGTCCAGGCAGGGTGACTTCCTGCATTTCCTTGATCTTCCGTCGTTCGTTCAATCCCATTTTTCGATTCCTCCGAATCAGTATCGGTCCGTTTAATCCAGCGCGAAAGGCCCGCGAAATCGATCACACCCCCGCGAAAAACATCAGTGCGCATGCACCTTCAGCGTGGTGTCGATTTCGTCCGCCAGATCGTTCAAACCTTTCAATGTACGCAGGTAGTCGCGCCACACCGTCAGCGGGCCGGTCAGGTCTCCCCCCGCCTCCTCCAGGCGTGCCGCTGCCCGGAACAGGGGCGCCAACTCCCGCCGGCGCTCATACGGAGTGGGTGTGTCATCCAGCGCCGGGCGCCAACTCGCCAGCTTCCGTTCCAGAAACAGTCCGTACTCCGCCGCCAGGGAAGCTGGAGGGTGTTCGTACACATCGGCGATATAGTCGACCGCCGACGATTCCAGCGTGGGGATGCCCAGATACAGTAGCAGGCTGGCGTTCAGGTTGGGTCGCGCGGCAATCAGCGCGCGGCACCGCTTTCGCTCGGCTTCGTCCTCTAGATACATGTAGCCGAAGTACTTCCACAACTCCGCATTCTCGCCCAGAGCGTGAAACTCATCGACTCTCGATTGCTCCCAGGCCCTATCCCGCTCCATGCTCGCCCGTGTCTTCTGGTTCTCGGTCTGGACATACAACCCGGCGCCCCACAGCACCAGGGCCCAACCGGCCACGCCGCCGCCGCCCAACACGGCCATAACGCAAGCCTTCGCAACAGGTGACGGTGCCGTGCCCCCGTGCACCGCCACAAATCCTCCGCCCACGATCAGCCATGGCACCAAGGCTGCCACCTTGCCCCAAAACGAGTCTGGCGTCGCCACCAGAAACCACATCGCTACCATGGCAGCCACACAGAGACCCGCTGTCATACCCCAGGCAGTCGCCCGCCCGCCCGGCATCCAGTCAAAGCGGCCAGCGCTGGCAATCTTCGCCAGCACGCCGCCCAACAGGAACAGCGGAGGGACCAGAAGAAGCCATGCGCCCACCGGGCCTTCCGGGCCGCTGGGCATGTCTCTCAGATAGACCATGAGCGCCAGGAAGCCGAGGGTCGCCGCCAGCGCGATGTCGAGGAGGACTACGGTGGAGTTGGTCATCCTCTTCTATCTGCGCCATTTTGTACTGATTTCGATCACGGGTCCGCGGACTTACATGCGCTTTGTCACACCTACCAGAAACACGGCTGGCGGAGCGGCCATCAGCGCCAGAACCACGTACACGCCCGGCCGGAAGCGGAACCAGGTGCATAGTCCCAACAGGGCCGCGAACAGGACCAGCAGGGCCACGCAGCCCACTGCATAGACCATGGCCAGCCCTCGTCCGGCCGCATCGCCTTTGTCCATGATCGCGGCAATCACCAGAACTATCCCCAGCAGGGCATCGAACCCAAAACAGCCCCAGGCCACTTGATACAGGGTCATGACAGGTCGTTCCTTGGCTAGGTCTGGTCGACGTACGCGAGATACTCGCGGCAGTGCCGGCAGCGGAAAACGTACGCCGTTGGCTGATCTTCTTTGCTCAACGCGGCCATAAACTCCTTCAGTTCCTTACCCGACAGGTCGAAGTCGTCGCGCAGATGCTGCTCGACGGCGCGCCTAGCTTCGGGGAGCTGCTTAGCCAGTTCCTTGGCGCCGGCTGCGCCCAGGAACTCTGCGGCATCGCTGCAGCATGTCAGCCATTGCCCTTCCTGCCAACTCAGGAATCCCGGAGTTCGCTTCGCAATCTCCTCGCGAACCTCGTTCGTGACGCCATCCATCGTGCCTGAATCGGCGAACTCCGCGCCAAACCGCCTGGCGGCCGAGCCGTCCGCAATGCACCACGGGCATAAACAGTGCGTCAGATGGTGGAACTTCTCCGAATACACAGGCCCGTCGTAAACGTACCCGCGGATCCGGTTACAGGACAGGCAGGGCGCATCCTCGTCGCGTACAACCGCGCCCGTCGACACCGGGTCGGGATGATACTTGAATGCAGGCAGTGACGTTGTGGTGTCCATCACTCTGATTTGCGAAATCCGAACCCCGAATCGGTCACGCCTTCGGCGGAATTTCCTCTGCATTCAGCCCCGTCGGCTCGGCCATGCCCTCCAGCACCAATCGGCGAAAACCGCCCACCAGGGGATTGGCCGTGTCCCGCCGGTAAACCAGATCCAGATGAGTCGCCCCGCCATCCGGCGCCAGCGGGCGGCATACGACATCGGCATGCGCGATCCCGGCCACGGAAGCCGGGGCAACCGTCACGCCCAGGCCGGCCCCCACCAGTCGCAGCACCGTCAGCCATTGCTCGGCCTCCTGGACGATGTTGGGCTGGAAGCCGTGACGCTCGCAGTTCTCGATGGTGCGGTCCCACGCCTGCTGCCCGGCTGACCGTTCGAAGAAGACGAACGGCTCATTCTTCAACTCCACCCACGTGGCGGTCTCCTGCCGAGCCAGGCGATGGCCTGTCGGCGCCACCACAATGAAGGGTTCGATGACCACCGGCTCCACCTGCATCCACTCCTCGGCCTCGGCGTCGCGCGCCAGTCCGACGTCCACCAGCCCGTTGCGTAGCGCGTCCACCAATTGGCGCGTATGAAACTCATGCAGCCTCAGCCGGACCCGTGGATGGACCAGGCGGTAGCGCCGCAGCACGGCCGGCAGCCGGCTGAGGATCGCCGATTCGACAAAGCCCACAGTCAGCGTTCCGTCCTCGCCGCGGCCCGCCCGCTGTACTGCCTCCACATCCTCTTGAACTTTCGCCAATGTGAGCCGGGCCCGCTCCACCAGAAGCGCCCCCGCCGGCGTCAGTTGGACCGACCGCGAAGTACGCACGAACAACGCATGCCCCACCATCCGCTCCAGTTGCCTGATCTGCTGAGACAGCGGAGGCTGCGCGATGTGCAGCCGTTTCGCTGCCTGTCCAAAGTGCAGGTCCTCCGCTACCGCGAGAAAGTAGCGGAGATGGCGTAGTTCAATTCCTGTTTCCATACGTAAAAAGTCTCAATTCGTATGAACAATATATTGGACGTTCTGATAGATTTTGTCTAGATTGAACTCAGGACTCCCATGGACGCCATTGCAGACGCTGTCTTCATCCGCCCTTTCCAGTCCGGCGACGCGGAAGCCTTCCGGGCCCTGAACGAGGCCTGGATCGCCGCCATCTTCGCGATCGAGGAGAAAGACCGCGAGGTGCTGGAGCATCCCGTCGAGAAGATCCTCGCCCGCGGAGGCCACATCCTCATGGCCTTCGTGGACAACCGGCCGGTCGGCTGCGGAGCCCTGCTGGCCATGCCCGATGGCGGCTACGAGGTCGCAAAAATGGCCGTGGACGAGACGTTACGCGGGCAGGGCATCGGCCGTAAGCTGTTGATGGCCCTCATTGAGCAGGCCCGTTCCATCGGGGCGCCCAGGCTCTACCTCGAGACCAACCACCGGCTGGCAAACGCCATCCACCTGTATGAGAGTTGCGGTTTCATGCATTTGCCGCCGGAGCGCGTGAAGCCTTCGCCCTACGTCCGTTCCGACGTCAGTATGGAAATGGTGCTGGCGCCGAGCCTGGCCCGTTAATCTGTGTGCGTAGCGCCCATCGATTCGGACGCCTGCCTCTTGTGATCCTGCAGGCTGTCGATCACCTCGGCCAGTTTCTTGGGATTGATGGGTTTTGGCAGATAGGCATCCATGCCGGCGGCCAGGCAGCGCTCCGCGTCACCTTCCATCGCGTGAGCCGTCAAGGCGATGACGGGTAGGCGCCGGCCACTGCCCGATTCCCGCGCACGGATCTCCGCGACCGCTGTAAGTCCATCCATCGTCGGCATTTGTACGTCCATTAGAACCAGGTCGTATGCCTTCTCGTCGACCTTCGACACGGCTTCCTGGCCGTTGCTGACGACATCCACCTGGCAGCCCAACTTCTGCAGCAGGCTCACCGCCACTCTCTGGTTGATCTTGTTGTCTTCGGCCAGCAGAATCGCCAGGGGCAGCAGGCATTGGCTGGGTGGGGGCGGCTCCTCGACGACCGGCTGCGCGCACTCGTCCGCGCGCTGCACACAAAGAGTGAAGTGGAAGCTGCTGCCCTCGCCTGGTGTGCTTTCCAGCCAGATCCGGCCTTTGAGCGCCGCCACGAGCTTGGCCGTGATCGCCAAGCCCAGTCCGGTGCCGCCGAACTGCCGCGTCGTCGAGTTGTCCGCTTGCCGGAACGGCTCGAATATCACCGATTGCTTTTCCGGCGGCACGCCGATGCCGGTGTCCTGCACGGTGAAACTCAGCACAAGCTCGTTGCCCTCGGCGCTCTCCAGCCGCGCCATCAGCTTCACCCAGCCTGTCGAGGTGAACTTGATCGCGTTGCCCACGAGATTGAGAAGAATCTGACGGAGTCGTACGGGATCGCCAATCACTGTCCGCGGCAGGTCGGGCGCCAGGTCGAAGCTCAACTCCAGCTCTTTGGCAGCGGCCCGCGGGGCGAGCACGGCCAACGAGTCTTCCACAATGTGCTTCAGTTCGAACGGCGTTGCCTCCACGCTCAAGTGGCCGGCATCGATCTTCGAAAAGTCCAGGACGTCATTCAGCACGTGGAGCAGAGCCTCCGCCGACTCCTCGGTCAGCCGTAGAAACTCCTGCTGCTCTTTGTTCAGCGGCGTCTGCAGGGTCAGGCCCACAAGGCCCAGGATGCCGTTCATTGGGGTACGGATTTCGTGGCTCAGGTTTGCCACGAACTCACTGCGGGCGTTGCTGGCATCTTCCGCCTGCGATCGCGCAATCTCCAGTTCGCCGATCAACGTGCTCAGTTCCCGATTGGCCGCCTCCAGGCTCGACGTACGCTCAACGACGCGCGACTCCAGTTCCTGGTTGGCCGTCGTGAGATAGTGCATCCGCCGGGCGTGGAGAAGCCATGCCGCCGCGCAACAGGCAGCCAGCAGCGCCAGGAAGAAAGACCTCGTCTGGTAGAAGTGAGGGTGGAGCGCCAAATCCAGCGAGGCGCCGGTGAGATTCCACACGCCGTCGTTGTTCGCGGCGATCACCTGAAACTTGTAGCTGCCCGGCGCCAGGTTCGTGTACATCGCGGAACGCCGGTTGCCGGCCTCCACCCACTCCTGATCGTAGGGCAGCAGTCGATAGCGAAACTCCACCTTATCGGGGGCCACCAGGCTCAATGCCGTGTATTGGATCTCCAGATTCCGGCTTCCAGCCGGCAATTCCACCTCGCCGTCGAGGGTATAGTCCTTGCCATCCGCACGGAACCGCTCCACCTGCACTGGCGGAGCTAACGAGTTGGAAACAATACTGGATGGCTGCACCACTGCCAAACCCTTCATGGTCGGAAACCAGAGACGTCCGTCGTGTGCGATGTCTCCCGCTGGCTGCCCACCGTTGCATTCACGGCTGATCAGGCCGTCTGCGATGCCGTAGGAAATGGAATTCAACTGGGCCTGTTTGCCGTCGATCACGCCGTTCAATTCGCTCTTGTTCATCCGGAAGATGCCGGTGCTGGAAGATACCCAGAAGCCGCCTTGCCGGTCCTCCACCATCTGGAAGACCGTCGTGGCCGGGAAGCCGGCCGCTTGCGGGACGCGCGCGAAGTGACCGTCGCGCACCCTCGTCAATCCACCATCGAAAGTCCCGACCCACATCGTTCCTTCCGCGTCTTCACGGATCGAAAAGATGAACTCTCCGGAAAGCCCGTCGCTCATGTGGAAGTTCCGGAACCGCCCGTTCTCCAGCAGGCTGAGTCCCTCCTTCGTCCCGACCCATATCCGGCCCTTGCGGTCCTCGTGCACCAGCCGGATGTGATCGCTTGGCAGACCGTCGGCCGTAGTGAAGACACGCGTCTTGCCATCCTTCAGCATCACCAATCCGCCGCTGATCGTGGCCACCCAAACTGCGCCGCGGCTGTCCTCCTTTACCGAGAGAACGGGGTTGCCGGGTAGTCCTTCGCTCTTCCCATAGGTGCGCCGCCTGTTCCTGGTGAAGTGCGTCAAGGTGCCGTCGTAGAAGCCCGCCCATAGCCCGCCCTGCCGGTCTTCCGCCAGGCACCATACGTCATCCGATGCTAGACCGGTTTTGCGGCCGAAACTCTCTATCACCCGGCCGGCCTCGGTCAAATGCGCCAGTCCGCCGCCATTCATCCCGACCCAGATGGTCCCGTCCCGGGCGGCCAACACCGCCTGGATCTGGTTGCCGCCCAATCCATCCTCAGTCGTTAGAGTGTGGAACGGGACGGAACGCAACCGGCCCAGGCCGCCACCGCTGGCCCCGATCCAGAGCGACCCCTCCCGGTCTTCATACAACGCCGTGATGGCCTGGCTGGCCGCCTTGCGTGGATTCTGGAAATACTCCGTTTTTTCATGGAGATAGCGAGCAAGACCGCCACCCAGCATGCCGATCCACAGGGCCCCGTCCCGGTCTCTCAGAAACGACCAGATCACCTGGCCCTTCAGACGATCGTGATCGAGACCGCGCGGCAAATCCTTCAGAAGATGGCCGTCCCTGGCGCACACCAGGCCGGATGCGGTGCCAACCCAAACCAGTCCATCCGCATCCTCATGGAAAGCCAGCACTCGCTGGTCGGGCAGCCCTTCCTTCTGTGTGAACTCCTTCACCCCTCCGCCGCTGGAGACGAACAAGCCCTCGTTAGTCCCCACCCACAGATTGCCCCGGCGATCCTTCAGCAGTGCCCGAATGGTGCGGTTGGCAAAACCTATCGATCTGAGGCGCCCGCCCTTCAGGACGAAGACACCTTTGCCCCCGGTCCCGATCACGAGTTCGCCGCCGGCCGCCGCGAACAGGCAGCGCACCGACGTCTTGTCCAACTCCGGGAAACTCGCTCGCTCCAGTTTGCCGTCGCGAATCTTCAGCAACCCCGTCGCCGTGCCCACCCAGAGGTTCCCGTCCCCATCCGATGTCAGTCGCCACGCTTGGTTGCCGGCGATTTGCGGCGTGTTGCTGTGATCGAAGACGTCAAACTTCTTACCGTCAAAGCGCACCAGACCGTAATAGGTGGCGAGCCAAAGGTAGCCTTCCTTGCTCTGCGCAATGGAGTTGATGCTGTAGTGGGGGAGCCCTTCGGCCTCTTCCCATGCATCGTAACGGTACTCTTCCACCGGCTTCGATGGATCCAGCGCCCAGGCGCAAGTCAGCGCCAGGCCGAATAGCGTGATGCCGCGGCCCCACTGCGCGCCGATGTCAAGTAACCGCACAAGTCGACTCTGGATACAGTATCGGCTGGAATTACGGCAGCCTGTACGGCAAATCGCCATCCCCCACCAGTTCGAACAGCACCCACACCACCGTCCGGGCGTCCCAGCGTTCATGGCCTCTCTGCTCGCCCCGATTCCGCTCACTCTTCGTCCCATAAGCGGACACCCGCCTCCCAGCCGGGAATCCTCTTCACGGCGTAACTATCTCTAATTTCACCACATGCCGGATCCAGCCGGGCTTGGTATGCGACATGCCACTATGCTCTGCGAGGTTCCCCATGGACGTTCCACGCGAAGGCGCGAAAAAGAAAAAAATCATTCGTCGAGCCATCATAGTCACCCTAATTGTCGCCGCCATCCCGCTGATTACCTATGGGTTGTCGAGACTGAAGCCGGCGGCTCCCTCGGTGGAGGGCGGAACTCTGTGGACCGACACAGTGAAGCGCGGCCCCATGATCCGCCAGGTGCGCGGTCTCGGAACCCTGGTTCCCGAAGACACACTCCTGATTCCGGCCATCAACGAAGGGCGCGTCCAGAAAATCATCCTCCGCCCGGGCGCCCTGGTCCAGTCCAACACGGTCATCCTGGTTTTGTCGAACCCTGAACTCGAGCTCGCCGCCGAGGACTTGAAATGGCAGGTGAAGGCCGCCGAGGCCACCATGCAAGACCTCAGAATTAAGCTGGAGACCGCGAAACTGGATCTGCGTTCAGCCGTTGCCCGCGTCGAAAGCGAATTTGTCCAGGCGAAATTGAAGGCTGAGCGGGATGAGGCTCTTGGCAAGGAAGGGCTGACGCCCGATCTGACCATTCGGCTCTCGCGCGCGGCCGCCGACGAAGCCGGCAAGCGCTTCGAAATCGACAAAAAGAGGCTGGAAATCAGCGCCTCCGCGGCCGAGGCACAAATTGCGGCCCAGCAGGTGGGCATCGAGAAGTTGCGGGCCGCCTACGCTCTGAAGCAGCAGCAGGTCGACAACCTTAAGGTGAAGGCTGGTTTCCCGGGCGTCCTGCAGCAGATGGCTGTCGAGGTCGGTCAGCAAATCCCGGTGGGCACTATTTTGGCTAAGGTGGTCCAACCCACTCACTTGAAGGCTGAGATCAAGATCCCCGAAACACAGGCCAAGGACATTACCATCGGCCAATTGGCTCAAGTGGATACGCACAATGGCGTGATTGACGCCAAGGTGTCGCGCATCGACCCCGCCGCGATCAATGGGAACGTGACGGTGGACCTCCGCCTCGAAGGGGAGTTGCCCCTTGGTGCTCGTCCCGACTTAAGTGTTGACGGAACTGTGGAACTTGAGCGGCTTTCCGACGTATTGTATGTGATGCGTCCGGTATTCGGTCAGCCCAATAGTGTCATCGGCCTCTTCAAAGTTACCCCGGACGGGAAGGAAGCTTCCCGCGTCCAGGTGCGAATTGGCCGCGTTTCCGTGCAAACAGTTGAGGTTCTGGACGGTCTAAAGGTGGGCGACCGCGTCGTCCTCTCTGATATGGCTGCCTGGGACGGTCACGATCGATTGAGGCTGAATTAACAAAAGTATCCGTCCGGCCGTTGAATGATGAGACGACAACCCTAGCCAAAGCGAGCAAAACAGGAGATTGCAGTGCAACTGAGCGACCAGTCGATGATCAAACTTGACGGCGTCACCAAGGTTTTCACCACCGAGGACGTCGAAACCCATGCCCTGTCCGGTATCCACCTGGATATCAAGAAGGGGGAATACGTCACCATCGCGGGCCCATCCGGGTGCGGCAAGTCCACGCTGCTCGCCATTCTTGGGCTCCTGGACTCGCCCAGCGGCGGCTCCTACACGCTCAATAACCAGGCGGTTCAGAGCCTGAAGCTCAGCGACCGGGCACGGATCCGCAACCGCGAGATCGGTTTCATCTTCCAGGCATTCAACCTCATCGGCGATCTCACGGTGTACGAAAACGTCGAATTGCCGCTCACCTATCGCGGGATGGGTTCCGCCGAACGCAAGAAGCGCGTCCACGAGGCGCTGGAGCGTGTCGGCATGTCTCACCGCGTGAAGCACTACCCCTCGCAACTCTCCGGCGGTCAGCAACAGCGTGTCGCCGTGGCCCGCGCACTGGTCGGCAGCCCGTCCATCCTGCTGGCGGACGAGCCTACCGGAAACCTGGACTCCGCCAATGGCGAGTCCGTAATGGAACTTATGACCGAGCTGCACCGCGGCGGCGCGACGATCTGCATGGTGACGCACGATCCTCGTTACGCCCTGCTGGCGCAGCGCACGGTTCGGTTGTTTGATGGCCGCATAGTCGAAGAAAGTGTGGGCATGGCGTCATGAAACTGAAGTTCGCCTCTTTCCTGCGCGCGAATCCCGATATCGTTGCGCTGGCCTTGTTGCTCGCCGTGTGCCTGCCCATGTCGGCAGTCGCCCGGCCGAAACTGCATCTGACTTTTGCCTCCGACCAGCAGCACGAGCGTGTTTTGAACAAGTTGGAAGAGCGCGGACAGCGTGTCTGGCAGCGCCTGGAAGATCGCATGCGGCGTTTTGAAGAGAAGTTCGACAAGATGTCCATGCCGCGTACCAAATCCACTTACTGCGACGGAGTAGAGTCAGACTGAAGAAGTAGAGGTTTGACATGCTCGACGACCTTCGCGGCGCACTCCGCCGTCTGTGGAAGAACCCGGGTGCGAGCGTAGCCGCGGTGCTCGCCTTGGGCATCGGCATTGGTTTCAACACCGCCATCTTCTCCGTGGCGGACGCACTGCTGTTGCGACCATTGCCTATTCCCGAGATCGACCGAGTCGTCATGCCGGCCGGTCAAAACGAAGGTGATCCTCGCAGTTTCCGCTCCATTTCGCCGGCCGACTACCGGGAGTGGAAATCGTCGGCCAAGTCATTCCAAAGTCTGGCGGTTTCCCATGGCTGGTCGGCCAATCTGACCGGCGCCGGCGATCCCGTCCCGCTGGAAGGCTCCCAGGTCACAGCCAGTCTCTTTGACGTGCTCCAGGTCCAACCTCTGATGGGCCGCGCGTTTCTTGCCGAGGAGGAACTGCCCGGCAAAGATCGTTCCGTCCTGCTCAGTTACAACCTCTGGCAGCGCCAGTTTGGTTCCGATCCAGCGATCCTCAGCCGGACCATAGAATTGAGCGGGCGCAAATTCACGGTTATCGGCGTGATGCCGAAGGGTATCACCTTTCCCCAGCCCAGCGAATTCTGGGTTCCTCTGGCCATGAAGTCGGAGGACTGGAACGAGGCGGGCAGTTTTTTCCTGAAGGCGGTGGGCCGCTTGCGGCCGGGTGTCGCTCTGGAAGCGGCACGCGCTGAATTGCAGGGCATTGCGCAGCGCATGACGGCGCAATATCCGGTAAACCACCGCAAATTGGGGGCACGGCTGGAACTGCTGCGCGAGCGGATCTCGGGCGACCTCACGGCCAGCTATACCCGCGTCACCGTGGCCGCGGCTCTGTTTCTCCTCCTCATCGCCTGTCTGAATGTCGCCAGCCTCCAGTTCGCGCACGTCGTGTCCCGGACACGGGAGATGGCGATTCGCGGCGCTCTGGGCGCGCCCCGCCTGCGTCTGCTGCGGCAGATCCTCACCGAAAGCGTGCTAGTGGCGCTGGCCGGGGCGGTGTTCGGCCTGTTGGTTGCGGTCTGGTCGCTGGACCTCATGAAGTCTTCCATGCCGCCTGAGGTGGAACGGTGGCTGCCGGGTTGGCAGAAATTGGGTTTGAACGGTCTTGTCCTGGTGTGTACGACCGTCACGGCCATGGCGGCGGGGTTGCTGTCTGGCCTCGGACCTGCGTTGTGGCTCAGCCGGACGCCGATCCTGGGCAATCTGCACGATTCCGGGCGAGGCTCCACCGGTTCGGCCACCCGGCAGCGGCTGCGCAACCTGTTGGTGGGCGGCGAGATCGCCCTGGCGACAGTTCTGCTGGCCGGAGCCGTGTTGATGGTGAAGGGGTTCCATTCCATTGGGCAGTTGTCGCTGTCGGTCGATCCCGCGCACGTCCTCACCTTGCGGGTGACCTTGCCGCAGCAGCGCTATCCAGACCATGCCGCCATAGCGCGCTTTGAGCGCGATCTGCTCGACCGGCTGAACGGCGCGCCCGGTGTCGCCAGCGTGGCGGTCACCTCCGACCTGCCCTACTCCGATTCCATGAACCGCTCGTATGTGACCTTCGAGGGACGCGCCGACGACGGCCGTCCGAAGGCAATCGCCCAGATCCAGAATGTGTCGGGCGGGTTCTTCCGGACGCTGGGCATTCCCGTCCTCGATGGGCGTGCCTTCGACGGCTCCGAAGCCGAAGATTCCCAGAAGGTTGCGATTGTCACCTCGGCGTTTGTTCGCCAGTACTTCCCTGGACAGAATCCGATGGGCCGGCGCTTTCACCTAGGTGACGGAAAATGGTGGACCATCACGGGCATCGCGGGTGATGTGGCGCACGACTTCACTGAGCGGACTCCGCAACCGGTAGTCTATCTGCCATATTCCCAATCCGGATGGGGTGCTTTCGACGTGGCCGTGCAGACGGCCGGAGAACCCATGGCCGTCCTGCCTGCTGTGCGGGCCGCGGTCCGGGCGATTGACCCGGCTCAGCCTCTCGCTCTCATCCGGTCGTTCCGCAAGTTGATCAACGACAGCATTCTGGGCATCGGACACATGGCCGCGATGCTGACGGTGCTGGGTGCCGTGGCTCTGTTCCTCTCCGTGCTGGGCATTTACAGTCTGATGGCCTGGTCAGTACGGGAACGAACCCGCGAGATCGGCGTCCGCGTCGCGCTGGGCGCCCAGCGCGGGCAGATCCTCCGCATGGTGTTGAAAAAGGGAGTCTGGATCGCCGCCATCAGCCTGCCTCTGGGCCTCGCGGGCGCGATTGCTGTGGCCCGCCTGCTGAGCCAGTTGCTCTTTGGGGTCTCCACATCCGATATCCTGGCATTCATTGGTATGCCTCTGGTTCTCGCACTTGCCCTGACGGCCGCCTGTCTCGTGCCGGCGCGGCGGGCCACGCGCACCGACCCGCTCACGGCATTGCGACACGAGTAGAAAGAACATGATCTCCTTACGAAACATTGAGAAGTTTTATCAGCAGGGTCCTGACCGCTTTTATGTACTGCGGCGCATCAACCTTGAGATCAAGGAGGGCGACTTCATCGCCGTGATGGGGCCGTCGGGCGCCGGCAAGTCGACCCTGCTCCACGTGCTCGGCATGCACGACACATCGTGGACGGGCGAATACCAGCTCTTCGACCACAACATCCACCGCATGGATCGTAAACAGCGGCTGGAGGTCTATAAGAAGTACTTCGGCTTTGTGTTCCAGAGCTACCATCTGCTGGACGATCTGACGGTGGCCGAGAACCTCGACGTCCCTCTTTCCTACCGCAACATCAAGAAGACAGAGCGCCAGGCGATTGTCGCCGATACGCTCGACCGCTTTCAGATGGTGGGCAAGAAGGACCTGTTCCCCAGCCAGCTTTCCGGCGGCCAACAGCAGTTGGTGGGCGTGGCGCGCGCCATCATCGCCAATCCCAAGGTGATCCTGGCCGACGAACCCACCGGCAATCTGCACTCCTCGCAGGGCATCGAGATTATGGAGATGTTCAAGAAGCTGAACGAGGCCGGCGCGACGATTGTCATGGTGACACACTCCGAAACCAACGCTTCGTACGCGCACAAGATTGTCCGCATTGTGGACGGCTGGATTGAAGGCGATCCAAGGACTTAGCCACCGGCTGGACGTCCGGCCCGCTGGAGTGGACCCGGCCCCGGCTTTGCGCTACCAATAGTAGTTCCGCAATGTCATCCTACCGAAATCAAACCCGGCTGCTGGTGGCCGACGACCAGGAAGATGTGCTGGCCGCCCTCAGACTTCTGCTGAAGCCGGAAGGACTTGCACTCGACTGTGTCACCTCGCCGCAGGCCGTTCTCTCGGCACTCGATCAGAAGGAGTATGACCTCCTGCTGATGGACCTCAACTACACCCGCGACACGACATCGGGGCAGGAAGGGTTCGAATTGATGAGCCGCGTGCAGCAGGCCGATTCCATGCTGCCCATTGTGGTGATGACGGCCTGGGGCAGCGTCGAGGTGGCCGTGGAAGCGATGCGGCGCGGCGCCAAGGACTTCATTCAGAAGCCCTGGGACAACGCCCGGCTGCTAGCTATCGTGAAGACCCAGTTGGAACTCTCCGCGGCCCTGCGCCGGGGCGCCCGGCTGGAAGCGGAGAATCGCCTGCTGCAGGCCGACGGCCGGCCCGTCATGATTGCCGAGGCGCCCTCCATGCACCCCGTGCTGCAACTGGTATCGCGCGTGGGCCCATCCGACGCCAATGTATTGATCACCGGCGAGCCCGGAACCGGCAAGGAAGTCGTGGCCAGGACGCTCTTTGCCATCAGCGAGCGCTCCACGCAGCCCATGGTGACGGTCAATATGGGCGGGCTGGCCGAGGGAATCTTCGAAAGCGAGCTCTTCGGTCACGTGAAAGGCGCCTTCACCGACGCCAAGACCGACCGCGTGGGCCGCTTCGAATTGGCCGATGGCGGCACCATCTTCCTGGACGAGATCGCGAACCTGCCGTTCAACCTCCAGGCTAAGCTGCTGCGCGTGCTGGAGACCGGAGAGATGGAGCGCGTGGGTTCGTCCAAAACGAAGCGCGTGAACGTGCGTGTCATCTCCGCCACCAACGCGAATCTGCATCAGGAGGCGGCGGAGAACCGGTTCCGTCAGGACCTTCTATTCCGCCTGAATACCATTGAGATTCACCTGCCGCCGCTGCGGGAGCGCAAGGAAGACATTCCGTTGCTGGCCGCGCATCACCTGTCGCAGATGGCACGCCGCTACCGTAAGCCGGTGAGTGGCTTTGATCCGCCAGCGCTGCAGGCCCTGCTGGAACATCCCTGGCAGGGCAATGTCCGCGAACTGAATCACGTGATCGAGCGGGCCGTACTCATGGCCCAGGATCATGTGATCCGCAGCAGCGATCTGGCGTTGCGCCCGTCGCGGGAGACCGGCGGCCGCCTGGAAGACATGAGCCTGGAGGAAGTTGAGGCGTTCCTCATCAAGAAGGCTCTGGCCCGCTACGGCGGAAACGTCAGCCAGGCGGCCGGGGCGCTGGGGTTGAGCCGCAGCGCGCTATACCGGCGCATCCAGCGTTACGGTCTATGAACCCGTTCCGGCGCATCTCCTATTGGTTCGCGTCGCACGAAAACCGCGTGTTGTACGCCTCGCTGATGGCGGGGTCCGTGGCGGTGATCTTTTCCATGGTGGTGCTGTGGTCTGGCGACACGTTTTCGGCCAAAGTGCGCTGGACCATGAGTGTGCTGATTCTGGGCTTCTGGTTCGGTTTCGCATTCTCGGCCCGCGAGCGCGTGGTCTCGCCGTTGCGGACCCTGGCCAACCTGTTGGAAGCAATGCACGAGGGCGACTATTCCATTCGTGGCAGGGGCGCTCGCCAGGATGATGCCCTTGGCGAAGTGATGATGCAGCTAAATGCCATCGGCACCACATTGCGGGCACAGCGCCTGGGCGCCGTGGAAGCGACGGCCCTGCTCACCAAAGTGATGGAGGAGATCGAGGTCGCCCTGTTCACCTTCGACGACCAGGAGAGGCTGAAGCTCGTCAACCGTGCCGCCGAACGCCTGTTGGCGCTGCCCGCTGCCAGATTGCTGGGCCGCACGGCCACGGAACTCGGCCTCGACGAGTTTCTCCACTCCGAGGCCTCGGCCACCATTGCCCGCTCGTTCCCGGGCAGCGCCGGCCGTTGGGGTATCCGGCGGACCTCGTTCCGGGAAAGCGGCCTGCCCCACACCCTGCTGGTTGTGGCCGACCTCACCCGAGCGCTGCGCGAAGAGGAATTGCAGGCGTGGCAGCGGCTGGTGCGTGTGTTGGGCCATGAGTTGAACAACTCGCTGACACCCATCAAGTCCATCGCCGGCAGCCTGGCTCAGTTGCTCAGCCGCCAACCGCGCGCCGACGATTGGGAAGACGACATGAAGGATGGGCTCACCGTGATCGCCTCGCGTTCTGAGTCCCTCAGCCGCTTCATCGGTGCCTACTCCCGCCTGGCGAAGCTGCCACGGCCCGTGCTGGCACCCGTCGAACTGTACCGGCTCATCCATCGTGTCGCCAATCTGGAGACCCGGGCGCCGGTGCGCGTGTTGAACGGACCGGCCATCACTCTGCAGGCGGACGCCGATCAGTTGGAGCAGATGCTGATCAATCTGGTCCGCAACGCTGTCGACGCTTCCAAGGAGACCGGCGGCGGGGTGACGGTGACTTGGGAAATTGAAGGGCCCATGGCTACGGTGTTGGTCCTGGACGAGGGGCTAGGTCTGTCGAACACCGCCAACCTGTTCGTGCCGTTCTTTACGACCAAACCCGGCGGATCCGGCATCGGGTTGGTCTTGTCGCGCCAAATTGCCGAGGCGCACGGCGGTACGCTATCGCTGGCGAACCGGACGGACGTCCGCGGCTGTCAGGCGCGGCTGCAGTTGCCGCTGTAAGAACGAGCCTCCATACCTGCGAATTCCCCGCCTTTCAGGTAGGATATTCTTTTTATGGGGTGTTCTCCGTGCGAAGTCTGATGGAAGATCTGCGCTATGCGGTCCGGCTGCTGTTCCGGCAGCCGGGCTTCACGCTGGCAGCCGTGCTACTGCTGGCACTGGGGATAGGCGTGAACAGCGCGATCTTCAGCATCGTGGATAGCGTCCTGATTCATCCCCTGTCTTACAGTCAGCCTGAGCGTCTGTACACGGTATGGACAAAAAACCTGCGCCGCAACACGCCGCAGGGCGCTTTCTCTCCGCCCGAGTTCCAGGAATATGCGCGGAGGCAGCAGGGGTTTTCCCATTTCGCCGCCTATATGCACTATCCTGTGACGTTGACCGGGCAGGGTGAACCCGCAAGAGTATTGACGAGACTTGTCAGCGCCGGCTACCTGGAAATGCTCGGAATCTCGCCGTTCATTGGGCGCGGATTTGCCGCCGAGGAGTACCAGCTGGGCCGCAATCAGGTAGCCCTGCTCACGGAATCCTTTTGGAAAGAACGTTTTGGCGGCGATCCCGGGATTGTCGGTAAAGTGCTGCGCCTGGACAACGAACTGCATGTGGTGGCCGGCATTCTGCCTCATATCAAGGGGGAGAGCCGCGCGGTGGACATGTACCTGCCGCTCTCGCTTTCTCCCGAGGCGGCCTCCTCCTGGGACTCACGATTTCTGTATGTGACCGGCCGCCTGCGCGATGGTGTCAGCGGCGAGCAGGCATCTTCAGAACTAAGGTCCCTCGGCGCGGCGATCGCGGCCGAACATCCGGAAACCAACGCAGGGACCGAGCCGTTTCTCATCTCGGCGGAACGGGAAGCACAGGGCGATGCGCGCCAGCCATTGTTGGTCATCATGGCCGCTGTCGGGCTCGTCCTGCTGGTGACCTGTTCGAACGTAGCCAATCTTCTATTGGTCCGTTCCTCCGCCCGGCACAAGGAGATCGCCATTCGCAGCGCCATGGGCGCACCCCAAACGCGTGTCTTCCGGCAGATGATTACGGAAAGTCTGGTCTTGGCCTGGATGGGCGGCGCTGTGGGATTGCTGGTGGCCTGGGCCAGTGTCGGGGCCATCGGGCGGTGGGGGGCGACGACCATGCCCATGCTGGCACAAGCCCGGGTCGACTGGCTGGTGGTCGGCTATACCTTCCTGGTGTCCGCCCTGGCCGGCGTACTGTTCGGGGCGATTCCCGCCTGGCAAGTGCTGCGATTGAATCTGGCCGATACGCTGCGCGACGAGTCCCGGGGCAGTTCGGGCGGGGCGAAGAAGGGGACTACTCGGTCGATTCTTGTGGTATCGGAAGTGGCGCTCTCGGTCATTCTGCTGGTGGGCGCCGGCCTGCTGCTGCGGACCTTCATCGAATTGAGCCGCATAGATCTAGGCTTCAAGGCCGACAATGTGCTGACGTTACGAACCACTCTCGCTGAGTCGGCCTATTCCACTGACGGGGCCAAGGCCAGTTATGTTCGCCGCGTCACCGAGCGGCTGGAGCGGGTCCCCGGCGTGGTTTCGGTTGGTGTGACATCCGCCCTCCCCCTGATGGGCGTGAATTGGCTGGCGGACTTTACGGTGGATGGCCGTCCCGCACAGGCCGGGCAGAAGGCGTCGGCCACCTACAGTGCGATCACGCCGCGCTACCTCGAGACCATCGGTGCCCGCCTGGTCGCGGGACGAATGATCGCCGAAACCGACAATGAGCAGGCGCCGCCCGTCGTGCTGGTTTCCGAGGCGCTCGCGAAACGGGACTTCCCGGGCGAGGAGCCCATCGGCAAGTTCATCAATCTGCGGGTCGGTCGTTTCAAAACGCACGCGCAGATTGTGGGTGTGGTCCGCCATGTCGCCTGTCTGAAGCCGGACGAAAAGCCCCGCCCCGTCATCTACCAGCCGCACGCTCAACGAGCCTGGCCGTTCCTTGCATTCGCCGTCCGGACCGCTGGCGACCCGATGTCCATGGAGGGAGCGGTGCGCCGTGCCTTCTTCGAAGTCGATGCCGAGTTGCCGGTGGAACGCGTTCAGCCGCTGTCGGCGCTGATGGATCGAGTGCTCGCCCAGCAGCGGCTGGCCCTGATCCTGCTGATGATCTTCTCCGGCTTGGCTGTGGTGCTGGCCGCCGTCGGCCTGTTTGGCGTGCTGGCCGTGGCCGTGTCCCAACGGAGCCGCGAGATGGGGATCCGAATGGCCTTGGGTGCCAGTGGGCACGACATCCTGCGGCTCGTTCTGTCGCAGGGCATGGGTCTCACGGTCGCCGGTATCATCGCTGGATTGCTGGCCGCGCCGCTGGCCAGCCAGGTCATGCGCCAGATGCTGTATGGCGTTCAGCCGTTGGATCCCATCACCTTTGCGGCCGTGGCCCTGGTGGTGCTGGCCGCCTCGGTGGCTGCCTGCGTGATGCCCGCGTGGCGGGCGTCGAAGGTGGATCCGGGACTCGCATTGCGCCGCGAGTGATTCACAAGGGCAGGCTGGTTGTGCCGCGGGGGAAGGCCCCGCCCCCTGAAGCAGGACAGGTGAATGGCCCAGGGCCTTCCCGCGGCGGTCCGGCGGACGGCGGATCAGAGGAATATGCGAGCCCGCCCCCGGACCTTACCCTGGCGGCACGGCCATGGGTAAGAACCGTGGCCAGGGACAATGACTCAGACATCCGCCATCGCCATCTGGAAGCCCTTTAATTTGAGGCCGGGGACAACTGCTCTTCGAACATCCCGGTCTGGCGGTTCTTGCGCACCTTGCCGGCCTTGAAATACCGGCCATTCATCGCGACGTAGACTCCCGCGGGCAGGGTCTGCGCGAAGGCCAACGCGCTGCCGAGATTGAACAGCCCATCCGAGCTGCCGAACTTATACGGCACCATGGCACCCGTGAGCACGATCGTCTTGTCCTGGATTTCTGCCGCCAGTGCCGCAGCGGTCTCCGTCATGGTGTCCGTCCCGTGGGTGATCACGATGCGGTGCTCCGCGGCCGATCGGCATTGTTCCACAATCAGGCGGCGGTCCGAATCGGACATGTCCAGGCTGTCGATCATCATCAGAGTGCGAACCTGCAGCGGCAGATCGCAGCGGCCCAGTTTGAGCATCTCGGGCAGGTGCGATTCCTGGAAGAAGAGGCGCCCGGTGAGTTCGTCGTACTCCTTGTCGAACGTTCCGCCGGTGATCAGGATGCGGATCGGGCCGGCGTCAGCGGAAGTGGCCATGGCTCCATTGTGAAGCAAGTCAGGGGTGGGGGCATTCCGCGAGTGGCTCACGAGACCGGATTTCGTCTTCAATCCGAGCCCGGGACATGCTACATTCGCCTCAGATCATGCCGAAATTCATTGCCATTCTCATCACCGCTCTGGCGGTATTCGCAGCCGACGATGCCTGGACCAAGGTGCGCGCCTTGAAGGGCGGCGCCGAGCTAAGGATCGTGAGGAAGGACGTGCGCCAGCCGATTCTGGCCAAAATGGACGAACTGACAGACTCGAGCCTGGTCGTTGTCGTGAAGAACGAACAGGTGGCGATTCCACGCGATGAGATCGAGCGCATCGACGCTCGGCCTCAACAGAGTGGCAGCCGGATGACGAAGGAGACGAAGGTAGGCCGTCAGGACGAGCCTTCCAGGGACGTGGCAAGTCCCAAGCCCGGCCGTGACGGTGGGCCTTCCAACTCCTCCTCCAGTTCGGTTGCGTTCGGATCGAAGCCCGACTTCGAGACCGTCTATCGGAGCCTGGCTCCACCGCCCGCCAAAAAGTAGCGGCCCGGTCAGGACAGGGCCGCGTCGGTAGCCTCGCCCAGAATCGTGTAGATACGGTTGAGCCAAGTCTCGTGATCGGGCTTCATCAGTACGGAACGGAGGCAGACGATTGTCTCCTGGTCGGCCACCAGATCCGGCCACGACGTCCGGAAGATCGACACCGGGAGATGGATCAGCGCCAGGTGCAGTTGTTGCCCGGCGGCGCGGTCGAAGATGCTCTGCGACAGAGCGGATGCCTGGGAGGCCGATGCGGCGCGCGGCGCCCACACCACGATGTCGAGTTCGGGTTCGAACGGAACGGCGAAGCGGGCATCCGCCGTTAGCCGAGCCGCAAACGCCAGCGCCGCGCGGCGCGAAGCTTCCAGCCCTTGAGCGAACTCGCCGCCGGGCACGGGCGGCAGCAGCCGCTGTGTGGCCCACAAGGCCACGGCCGAGGCTCCTGGCCGCGAGCACTCCAGGCTGATCTCGCCCAGGTGTAGTTCGTGCGAGGAAAAATACGTGTACGGCGACTCGTGTTTGTACAGCCGCCCGACGGCCGGGTCGCGGAATAGAATGCACCCGCAGCCATACGGTTGCAGCCCGTGCTTGTGCGGATCGACGACGATGGAGTCGGCCTCGCCAATCACGTCATATGCGGCGCGAGCTTCCGGGGCCAGATTGTTGGCGAGCAGGAAATAGCCGCCGTAAGCGGCATCAACGTGCAGACGGAAACCGTAGCGCTCGCGCAGCCTCAGAATCTCGGGCAGCGGATCGACGGCGCCCACGCCCGTCGTGCCCAATGTGGCCACCACACAACCGATGTCGCCTTGATCCAGGCGCCGCTCCAGCGAACAGCAGTCGATGCGTCCGTGGTCGGTCTCGTTGATCTTCGTGAAGGGCAGGCGAAGCACGCCGCTGATACGCTCGTGCGTATAGTGCGCCTGGGCCGAGGCGGCAATCGTCCGGCCCGGTTGCAACTGGCCGGCCACCCACAGCGCCTCGAGATTCGCCATGGTTCCGCCGCTGCTGAGATGGCCCAGGTGCCGGTCCCAGCCAAACATCGCTGCGAGCTGCGCGACGGCCTCTTTCTCCATGGCCGAACTGGCCCGGCCGCCGTCCAGTGCGTGATTGTTGGGATTGACCCATGTGGCCAATGCGTAGGCGGTACGCGCGACGGGATGCGGCGGCTTCAACATCTGTCCGGCGTACAACGGGTGAAAGTAGGGGAAGTTGTCCCCCAGACGCGCCGCTGTCTCGCTGAGCACCGCCTGCATGCGGTCCTGCCCCGGTGCTTCGGCCGTGAACTCGGGCAGATAGGCGAACTGACGATCCAACTCCGCGAACGCTGCCGCCAGCGCCGTGAGAGTCAGGTTTTCCAAGGCCATTCGAGAACTCCTCCGGTCGGAAGTGGAGCCCGTCGGACCGGCGGGTTCCACCTCTTCATCATGCGTCAGGCTGCTGGCGCCGGTGTGATGGACAGCGTGAGCGGTCCGGCGGCGCGCGGACTGGCGTCCAGCTCGAAGGCCGTGTTGTCGCCGTCCTTCTTCCAGTTCACCGCGCCGCCGCCCAACGCACGGACCTTTGCGCCGGCCGGCAGGCTGAGCCCGGTGATCGTCGCCGAACCGGTCTGAGGGCCGAACAGGAATGCGTAGAGCGATGGGCCTTTGTGGGTGAACCGCACCTCGCCACCCGCGGCGGTCTTTGCCGAGGGCCGCACCCACGGGCGGCTGCCGAAGACACCTTCGCCATTCGCTTTAAGCCATGCACCCAAGGCGTTCAGGCGATTGAGCTGGATTTCCGAGATCGACCCGTCCGGCTTCGGGCCGATGTTCAGCAGCAGGTTGCCGTTCTTACTCACGATGTCGACCAACAGCTCGATCAGAGCAACCGGCGCGATCACGTGCTCGGCCCCTTCCACCTGGTTGTAGCCGAAACTAAAGCCGAGCCCTCGGCACGACTCCCATTTCTTCGGCGTGATCTTGTCGTACTTGGCGTACTCCGGGGTCGTAAAGTCGCAGTAGTCGACGCTGAAGCGGTTATTGATGACGCCCTCCGGCACGGCGTTGTAGTAGTCGGCGAATAGCGCTTCGGGCTTGCCCAGCTTGGGATATCCGATGTCGTTCCAAAGCACGGCGGGCTGATAGAGGCGGATGAGCTCACGCCAATGCGCGTCGGCGTAGCGGGCATACTCCTCGGTCTGCGGCGCGGTGGTGCGCAGGTCGCCCATGGTGGCGATGGGCCGCTGCTCGAAGGTCCAGTCGAGACCGCCGGAATAGTAAAGACCCATGCGAAGGCCCGCTCCGCGCACGGCCTTGGTCAGGTCGCCCACCAGGTCACGCGGCGAATTGATTCCGCCTTGGGGCCGCTTGGGATTGGGTACCTTGCTGGGCCACAAGGTGTAGCCGTCATGATGCTTGGTGGTTAGGACGACGTAGCGCGCTCCGCAGTCCTTGAACAGGCCGGCCCAGCTTTGCGGTTTCCAGGCGCGGTTCTGTTTTTCGAACATCTGGCCGAAGCGGTAGTAGTCGAAGTCCACGCCATAGGTCTCGACGTGATGTTTGTAGCTGTCCGACTCCTTCAGGCGAATGGAATTCAGATACCACTCAGCGTAGGCGTTCTGGTAGAACCACTTGCTCATGTCCACCTGGCCGAGTTCGCCCGAAGGCGGAGCCCAGGCTGGTACGGAGTAGAGACCCCAGTGGATGAAGATGCCGAACTTGGCGTCTTCAAACCAGGTGGGGACGGCGTGCGCTTTTAGCGACGTCCAGTCAGGCGAATACTTCTGCGCGAAGGCGGCGGGCAGGGTCGCAGCCGTGGCTGTGAGAGTGGATAGGAAGGCTCGGCGATTCATTAGGTACTCCGAATTCATGCCGTAAGCCGTGCCAGCCAAGAGGGTTGACGGCACGGCGGTCCCATTGTATCGAGATCCGGACGCGCAGCCGGCTTTACGTTCCCAGTACAGCCTTTACATTAGTTAACCCTGTTTGGGCCGCCGTACCGTACGCCCCGCGGGCACGTAACGCGTCCTGAGTGTATGCCCGGCAAGAACGGGCCTTGTGGAATCCAATGATCAATCAGAAACGAATCGCTGTTGTCTTGCCCGCCTACAACGCGGCCAAAACGTTGAAGGCGACCGTCGATGAACTGCCCGAGACCGTCGATGACCGTATTCTGGTGGACGATCACAGCACGGACGACACGGTGGAGGTGGCGCGGAGTCTGGGACTTTGTGTAGCTGTGCACGACCGCAATCGTGGCTACGGCGGGAACCAGAAAACCTGTTACGAGCTGGCTCTCGGCCGCGGTGCCGACATCGTCGTGATGATCCATCCCGACTATCAGTATTCGCCCCTGCTGGTGACGGCGATGGCCAGCATGGCGGCCTTCGGCGTCTACGACCTGGTGCTGGGATCGAGGATTCTTGGGGGTGACGCGTTGCGCGGCGGCATGCCGCGCTATAAGTACTTCTCCAACCGCGTGCTCACACTGTTTCAGAACGTCATACTCGGTGCAAAGCTCTCCGAATATCACACTGGCTTCCGGGCCTACACGCGGGAGTTGCTGGAGACCTTGCCCCTGGCGAGCAACTCGGAGGATTTCGTCTTCGACAACCAACTGATTGCGCAAAGTATCGTGCTTGGCGCGCGCATCGGGGAAGTGTCCTGCCCCACTCGCTACTTCCCGCAGGCCTCATCCATCAGCTTCCGCCGCAGTGTTACCTATGGATTCGGTGTCGTCCGGACCACGCTGCAGGCGAGGCTGGCGAAATGGGGCCTGTTGCGCGCGGCGACATTCCCAGACCGGCGCTGGCCGGTCCGGACGTCCGTATTCCTGCCATGGGCTGAGTGAGACCGGGGAGTGACTCTGACAGGGCGAAGCCTCTGGTGGAACTGGTCGCTAGGCCTGCTGCTGACCGTTTGCATCGCGCGATTCTGGCTGGCGCCCCTCTCGTCCAGCTTCTGGGTGGACGAGACGGTGACCGAGTTTGTAGTGGAGCACGGCGGCAGTCATCCGTCGCTGGCCGTCGCGCCACAGGTGCCGCAATCCATCTATTACGCCCTGCCGGCCGCCATGCGAGCACTGGGCGGCACGTCGGAAGCCGCTTACCGCGTGCCTTCCATCTTTTCCATGGGCCTCGCGCTCTTCCTCTGCGCATGCATCGGGAACAGGCTCATCCATCCTGCCAGCGGCTGGCTGATCGTATTCGGCAGTTTCCTGCTGCGCGGGTTCAGCGATGCTGCTACCGACGCACGGCCCTATGCCCTCGGACTGTGTGTCGCGTCGCTGAGTGTCTGGGCACTGATCCGTTGGTTGGATGAAGCGCGCTGGCTGGATGCCTTGCTCTTCGTTGCAGCCGCGGCACTGCTGTGGCGAACCCACCTCATCTACTGGCCCTTCTATCTCGTCTACGCGCTCTACGCGGCGGTGCGGCTCTGGCGCGGCGAAACGCCTCTGAGTTGGCAGCGCGCCGGCGCGGTCTTCGCGACCCTGGGACTTCTGCTGGTACCCGTCGCCTGGAACGCCGTGCTGTTGGCCGGCGAGGCCCAGGCTCATGTCATTCAGCCGCCACCTGACCTCCGCCAGTTCAAGTACTCGCTCAAGTTCGGACTGCTCATCGCGACACTGCCCAGTGCCTGGATCCTCAGCCGCCTGCTGCGCCGCCCGCCCGTCGCACTTTCCGTATCAGCCGGAGTCCTGTTGCTGGGCTGGTGGTTCGTGCATCCTCTGTGTCTCTACGCCTACTCCGTCGGAACCGGGAACAGCGTCTTCCTGCCGCGCTACCTGTCGCTGGCTTGGCCCGGGATCCTGTTGGGCACGGCCTATCTGCTGGCCCGCTATCTGCCCACCGCCCTCTGGAGACCCTTGGCGCTCTTCGCGGGCGGCTTGGCCTTGCTCCACTCGACGAACCGGCCCCTGGATGGGCCGGCGCACGGCTCCGACTGGCGTGGCGCCACGCAGGCCATCGCCGCGCTGAATGATCCAACGATCCCGGTCGTCTGCCCCAGTCCCTTCGTCGAGGCGAGGTCACCGGTCTGGCGGCCCGATTACCCTCTGCCCGGCTTCCTATACTCGCACCTGGCAACCTATCCCCTTGCAGGCCGCCCGTTGCTGTTCCCCTTTCAGCCGGCCGAGGCCGGATTGCAGTATGCTCGCAACCTGTCGGCCCGCTTCCTGCCCGAAGCCGGACGGTTCGTCGTCTACGGTGGCAATCGCAACGTCTGGTTCTGGCAGCGGTGGTTCTCACAGCGCCCCGAACTACAAGGCTGGAGGATACGCCGCCTGGGTTCGTTCGGCGATGTGGAGGCCGTGCTGTTTGAGCGCGGCACCGGAGTGGAAGCGAGCGAGGTGCGCGGGGCCCCTTTCGCCGAACCGTCGCGGCCCTGACGTCCTTTCGTGAGCTTCCTCGATCCCCGTTTCCGTTCGTTTCGCGTCACAATCGGATTGAGCCACACAGACAGGCATCGAAGCGTAGTGAGGTTCGTTCGATCGTGGCAGGCCGCCGATGAAATACCTGACCGAGTTTCGCGATGGCCCGGCCGCCCGGCGTATTGCCGCCGAGATCGGCCGCATCACCACGCGCCCCTGGTCCATCATGGAGGTCTGCGGCGGGCAGACGCACTCCATCATCCGTAACGGCATCGACCAGATCCTGCCGCCGGAAGTGGAGTTGATCCACGGACCCGGCTGTCCGGTCTGCGTCACTCCGCTCGAGATGATCGACAAGGCTCTGGCCATTGCGGCGCTCCCCCAGGTCATCTTCTGCTCGTTTGGCGACATGCTGCGCGTGCCCGGCAGCATGCGCGATCTGTTCCAGGTGAAGAGCGAAGGGGGCGATGTGCGTGTCGTCTATTCGCCCCTGGATGCGGTGAACCTGGCGCGTGAGAACCCGGACAGGGAGGTGGTCTTCTTCGCCATCGGCTTTGAAACCACCGCACCGGCCAATGCCATGGCGGTGCATCTGGCGAAACGGCAGGGGCTCACGAACTTTTCCATGCTGGTGTCGCACGTGCTGGTGCCGCCCGCCATCGAAGGCATCCTGAACTCGCCCGGTTGCCGTGTGCAGGCCTTCCTGGCAGCGGGGCACGTGTGCTGCATCATGGGTCTCTGGCAGTATCCGCCGCTGGCCCAGCGCTATCACGTCCCCATCGTGGCGACCGGCTTCGAACCGCTCGACATCTTGGAGGGCATCCGGCGGGCGGTAGTCCAGTTGGAAGCCGGAGAGGCGCTCGTCGAAAACGCCTACGAGCGGGCTGTCACGATGGACGGCAATGCGTCCGCGCGGAAGATGCTGGACGAGGTCTTCGAGGTGACCGACCGCACGTGGCGCGGCATCGGAGTCATCCCGCGCAGCGGTTGGAGGCTGTCCGAGGCCTATCGGGCGTTCGACGCGGAACGGCGCTTCTCCGTCTCTGAATTGCAGGCAGCGGAATCACCGCTCTGCCATGCCGGCGAAGTCCTGCAGGGCGCCATCAAGCCCCACCAGTGTCCGGCCTTCGGCCGCGAATGCACGCCGCGGACGCCGCTCGGCGCCACCATGGTCTCCACTGAAGGTGCCTGCGCGGCGTACTATCACTATGGGCGCTTCATCGACGATGCGTCGCCCGCGTCGCAATAGCGTGGCCGCATGGCGGATACCCTGCATTTCGAAGACTGGACGTGCCCTCTCCCGCTGAGAAGCTATCCGCGGATCGTCCTCGGCCATGGAGGCGGCGGCAAGCTCTCCGAGGAGCTCATCGAGAATCTGTTCCTGCCCGCCTTTCGGAACTCCATGCTGGAGATGCTGGGCGATGCGAGCGTCGTGGACCTGCCGTCCGGGCGCGTGGCGCTGACCACTGACTCGTTCGTCGTCCGGCCCCTGGTCTTTCCCGGAGGCAGCATCGGAGAACTGGCCGTGAACGGGACCGTGAACGATCTGGCCATGTGTGGGGCGCGCCCGCTGTATCTGACAGCCGGTTTCATCCTCGAGGAAGGGTTGGAGATGGCGCTGCTCGCACACGTGGTCGAGCGCATGGCCCAGGCGGCGCACACCGCCGGTGTGCAGATTGTGGCCGGCGACACGAAGGTGGTCGAGAAGGGTCACGGGGACGGCATCTTCATCAACACGGCCGGCGTGGGTCTTGTCCCACCAGGCCTTTTGCTGGGGCCGGCGTTCGCGCGCCCGGGCGACCGGGTCATCGTCAGTGGAACACTCGGCGACCATGGCATCGCCGTGATGAGCGTTCGCCAGGGTTTGCAGTTCGAAACCACCATCGAGAGCGACTGCGCGGCACTGCATGGTCTTGTGGCGGAGATCCTACAGGTGGAAGGTGCGGTGCATGCGTTGCGTGATCCCACCCGAGGCGGCCTGGCGGCCACGTTGAATGAGATAGCTCGGGCCTCCCAGGTGGGTATGATGCTGGACGAAACCGCCATCCCGGTGGACCGGCAAGTGCGGGCCGCTTGTGAGTTGTTGGGTCTGGATCCTCTCCAGGTAGCCAACGAGGGCAAGCTGGTGGCTGTGGTGGCTGGCGATCGGGCGGCCGAAGTATTGCGCCGGATGCGAGAGCACCCGCTGGGGCAACGCGCAGCCGTCATCGGAGAGGTGACGGCCGCGCGGCCCGGTCTCGTAGCGGCCACAACGTCCATGGGCGGCACCCGAGTGATTCCTTTGCCGGTAGGCGAGCAGTTGCCGCGGATCTGCTGAGCGCATCCTGCTGCCGCATCACTTGCGCGGTTCGTAGCGCACTTCAACCTCGGTTGCCACCTTCACGGGGTGGCCGCCCTGAACCGGGGCCTGATAACGGAACTGAGCCCAGGGAGCGGCCTCGCAAAGCTGTGCGCCGGTTTCCAGTTCGGAGATCTTCCCATCTGAACCAATGATGACCTTGCAGCGAATCGTTCCTCCGGCCGGCTCCCAAAGGGGCGCGGGTTGAACGGGCGTCCCCTCAATCAGTAGAGCCTTCTGTTTATCAGCGGGGACAGTGACTGTGCGGAGATCCTCCTCCTCCTTCGCCTTCTTCTTGTCCGCGGCCACAGTGCCGTCATCCTTGGAGGGAGCGGCCTGTATCCGCGTAACCAGGATGATCGGCCGGGCGGGATACCGTGACACACGACCGCGCAACGCCGCAGCCTTCACGTCGACTTCTTCAAAGGACATGCCGGGCCAAGCCGTCTTGACCACACGCTCGCAGCTTGTCAGGAGTGGATAACCGCCCTTTCCCTGGTCGGGATCGCCAATCTCGTCAATGGCCTTTTGCGCGTGGATGCCCTCGACGATGTACTCCTTCTCGTCGGTCACGTTGAGGGTCCTTCGTGAGAACAGGCGGTATTGTTGCCTGCCTTCCCAGACGAATATCGAAGGTCCGCCTCCGTTCAGAGACGAATCGCTCGTCGAGCCCGTGATCGACAGCACCCGAAGCTTGCCCTGAATCTTGAATGGGGCGGGCGCGGCCTTCTTGGACTCACCAGCGGGCGGCTTGCTAGAGCACCCGTTCAACGCAGCAAGCGTGGGAAGGACCAAAGCGAAACAGACAAAGTTTACCTTGCGGTTCATCCGGCATATCCTCGATTTCGGGACGTCTTAGTCCGAATCGACGCTATCACGGAGCAGGAGCGTTTGCAACGGAACCGCATGTGGCTCTCCGAACCCGAAGGCGTAGCCCTCCGCGACTACCTGCTACCCGGCGGCGTCTTGATAGCCACCCGCAACCTCCAGACAAGGGTGTCGCTCTGGGTCGTGCGGGATGAAGTGCGGGAATCGGAAGAGAGGCAGGCGAATTAAGTTATTGAAGGGATTTGGTGGACCTGGTGAGATTCGAACCACCTAAGCACCTTTGTTGTCTGTAACTTCCACACCCTTCATTTGTGCTGAATGTGCCGAAAGGGCGAAATGGTCGCCTGTCTGGCGCATTCCTGGCACAGTCCAGTGAAAACCAGATGGGCGGCCACTAAAAGCGAAAGCGCCGGGTGGAGCCGGCGCCTTGAGGTGGACAATGAAATCTAACGACACCAGTGTAACCCGAAAGTCCCCCGGCCGGAAGAAGAAAACAGAGCTCTCGGTTCTGCCGCGCATGCCGGGCAAGTTGGAGGTCGCCTTGGATAACCTCCAGGCTGTCGAGGTAGCGCTGTATGGTCAGATCGGTTTCGCGCAGATTGCGCTTGATGCCTTATCCGGAGTCCTGGACGAGTACAGGCCGGACCGGTCCTTTGCCCGGAAGCATAGGGGCGAGCTGTGACCGGCGCGGAACTGGCGAGCATGGGCAACGGAACCCGCGCTAGCCATGTGAGCGCCCTTCTCAAGCAAGTCGCCCTCTCCCTCGACCGCCAGCCTGAAGCGCTGGCGAATTCGACGCTGGACGCCATTCGTTCCGATGCGCTGGCGGCCATGGCTGTCCTGGAGGGCCGGCGGGAGCTACTCGACCGCGAGGCCGACGCGCTTGGTCACTTTCTCATGCTGCTACGCCACGCCCCATCCGATGCCTCAACCGTGCGGGCAGCGCTGGGGGTAGCAGAATGAGTTCTGCACCTGAGTACCTGTCCTGTATTTCGTCGCCATTGACGCCTACGGACTACAAGGCGCTCGCAAACAGGTGGATCACGCCCGCACTGGCCGATGCTGCGTCCATCCGCCGTGTGGATTCCAGGCAAGGCCGCGCCATGGTGGGCCGGGAACGTGGCGACTATGCTGGCCTGCTGCTGCCTTACTCCCATCCGGCCGGGCCTACTGGCTACTACCGCATCCGGCGCGACGTGCCGGAGTTGGAGATCCGAACCGGCAACAAACGAGCCGAGGTTATGAAGTATATCGGGCCGCCGGAACGGGGCAACCGGCTGTACTTCCCGCCCGGCGTTACTGTCGACCAGGCCGGAGACGTGAACCTCCCCATTGTGATCACTGAGGGCGAGTTCAAGACGCTGGCGCTATCTCGCCTGGCGAGCCACGAAGCCACCGCTCCGCGCTTTCTGCCCATCGGGCTGGGCGGCGTGTGGAATTGGCGCGGCGTCATCGGCAAAGAGGGCGGACCCAACGGGGAACGTCTCACGGTGAAGGGTCCGATTCGAGACCTGGACCTCATCCAGTGGAACGGCCGGCGGGTTACGATTGCCTTCGATGCGGACCTGAAGGAAAAGCCACAGGTGGGCCATGCCAGGCGCATGCTCCGCGATGAGCTGTCCGCCCGCGGCGCCCACGTCGCGTTTCTGGAGTGGCCGATCACTGAGGGCAAGGGCATTGACGATCGGCTCGCTAGTGTGGGGCCGGCGAAGGTGCTCGACTCCATCAATCGTTTAGAACACCTGCCCCCGGCCGGCTGGAAGGGCAAACTTCGGAAGACTGACAACGGGAAGCCCAAGGCCCTACTCTGCAACGCCGTGGTTGCCCTCACGCATTCCGACGAGTGGCGCGGGGTACTCGCCTATGACGAAATGGCAATGCGTCCCTTGGCCGTCACGGACCCGCCAATTGAGGGTGTGGAGCGCGGTGTCCATTGGGGCGACGACGAGGCCATCAAGGTCAACGTGTGGCTGCAGGAACAGGGCGTCGAGGTGGGCCTGGACATAGCCAAGCTTGCCATTGCGGCGGCCTCCAAAGAGAACAAGATTCATCCTCTCAGGGATTACCTTCAAGCCCTGCGATGGGACAGCGAGCCCCGCTTGGACCGCTGGTTGACGAGCTACTGCAAGGTGCCGTTCTCGAACTTCGCCTCCGCGGCCGGCCGGTGTTGGCTTATCTCCGCCGTGGCCCGCATCCTCGCGCCAGGCACGAAGGTCGACCACGTCTTAGTGATGGAGGGCGCCCAAGGCGCCATGAAGTCGGCCGCTTTCCGCGTGCTCGCCTCGCAACGGTTCTTCTGTGATGACCTCCCGGACCTTCGCAGCAAGGACGCACCGATCCAGCTTGCCGGCAAGTGGATTGTGGAAGACGGCGAAATGGAACAGCACACCCGTTCCGAAGCGTCGGCGGTCAAGGCGTTTATGACGCGGCAGGTCGATCGCTACCGGGCACCCTTCGGCGTCGTCGCTGAAGATCACCCGCGGCAGACCGTGTTCTGTGCAACGACCAATGACGAGTCATGGGCGAAGGACGAAACCGGCGGGCGCCGCTTCTGGCCTGTGAAGACGGCTGCAACGCCATTCGATCCGATTGACCTGGCCGCCATCGAGCGCGATCGCGATCAGTTGTGGGCTGAAGCCGTGGCTCTCTACCAGGACGGGGCGAAGTGGTGGTTTGAGGATCACCAGATCATCCGGGATGCGATGGAAGAGCAGGCCGCGCGCTTCAACGAGCATCCATGGCAGGAGCCTTTACAGAAGTGGCTAGCCAGCCGCGAGGATGACGACTTGATCACCATGGATCGGTTGCTGAACGTCCTGGACGTGCCACAGTCCCAATGGACCCAGCGGGCAAAGAATGACGTTGGGCGGTGCCTGAAGGCATTGGGCTGGGAGCCAAAGCAACAAAGGACCAAGGACGGCAAGATCCGGGTCTATCGGAAGGCAGAATAGCGTTGTACCGAGTATGTACCGCGTCTGTACCGAGTATGTACCGAGTGTTAACCCAAGTGGAATCAAGCTTGTACCACGTGTACCGAGTATTTCTGATCTCACCTTCTTGGAGCGGGCAAGACCCTTCTATCGTGTATATGCAGTGTGGTGGGGTAGATCAATGAAAATACGCGGTACACGCGGGACACGCGGTACACCAAGGGGTCCAATCGGCCGCCGGAGGATCCCCGGAACAAGGCTTGGACCGGTGAAAGGTCTGCCCGGCTTTAGTGTGGTGAAACAACGAGCCGCGAACGCCCGCGTTCTACATGGTGCCCGCACGAAATAGGCCGCAGCCTAATGGAATCAATAACTTGGGGTCCTTGGAGCGGCTTATCGCGAGGGGGTACCCATCTTGCAGATCCTGCCTAGATAGAACTTCCCAAAACCGTATTAATTTGACAATTGTAGGAGTATTCAATGAGCGAAACCATTTCCAAGTCTGAGTTGGCAGGGCTGCTGAAGCTCACCAGGGCGCGAGTTAGCCAGTTTGTAGCAGCCGGGCTCCCTGTCCGTCCCGACGGCCGACTTAACCGGGCCGAAGCGCTTGAGTGGTGCCGGAAGAACTGGCGCCCTGATTCCGGCGGCTGGGGGGTGAACGGCCGGGCGACAAGGACGGCCAGGGCAAAGACTGGGCCGAAGGCGCAACGGAAGGCTACCGCCGGTTCCGGTGTCGAACTCCCCGATCCAGCGGCGCTCGCGTCTGACCGCAAATGGCTCGCGGAGGTCACAGGTCCGCCAGCGCTGGAGGCTGCCGCCCGTGTTGCCATCCGGCTGGGCTGCACGCAGGCGCAGGCGTTTGGAATGACATCGTGGCTCACCGTCTTGCCTGCGCTGTTCTCAAGTTGCCACGATGACGCCCTTTGCGGACTACCTCAACCCGATTGGACAGCGATCTTTGAGGGCCTGGACCTGGAAGCAGCCGAGGTGGCTTTCGATGAAGCCGTGGCGCCAGAGATTGAGCCGGGCCGGTGATAGGGGCTGGTCTCGCTGCGGCCACAGGCGAGCCGATCGACCTGCAGGCATGGACGGCCGCCAGCAGGCGCGCGATACAGGAATGGGGCAAGCGAGCAATCTCCTAGCCGCTCATCGGGGCGGGAGGGAGTAGTAGATCCTGCTCCGATCCTAAGGGCGCCCATCGTAGGGCCTCTATCGGATTGCAGTCGCTCGGCGTATAGAATAGTATCAGTAGGCAGAATATTATGGCACTCGAAACGGAACTAGCAACTTACAAGCGGGTGCTCCATCAGCTGCGTGGGGATGAGGGTAAGTTCGCGTTGATCCACGACCAAGACCTGATTGGAGTATTCGGAACGTACGAGGATGCTTTGAACGAGGGCTACAAGCAATTCGGCCTTGAGGTTTTTCTGGTGAAGAAGATCGAGGCGTGCGAGCAGGTTCAGTTCGTTTCCAGGTTGTTCGACCAGCCATGCCACACCTGACTATCCAGTTATCACCTGGAGGTCCGGTCTTGGATGTCCGAATTGGCGTCAGTACCGCTCGCGCCCAAGCCTTGAGTCAAGCCGGGAAGCTAGTACCGACTCCCGTGACAATTCGGGGCCTCGTTGACACGGGGGCGAGTTGTACTTGTATTGACCCGTCCGTCATCGCTTCTCTTGGGATTTCCCCTCGTGGCGTTACTCCGATGCTAACGCCCTCGACTGGTGAGCAGCCGCACCAAGCAAATCTGTACGACGTGAGCCTCGTTCTGCTACATCCAAATCTGTCGTTATCTCTCAACAATGTGGCAGTAGCGGAGAGTCAGTTGGCCGTTCAGGGGATTCAGGCGCTCATCGGGCGGGACGTGCTCGGTAGCTGTTTGCTTGTCTACGATGGCCAGTCTGGGTTTTTCACTTTGGCCTTCTAGTTTCAACAAGATGAGAAAGACGATGGCCTGAACTTGGCAAGTCGGCGAAGAAAAGATCCCGCACTCAGCTAGCGTCTGGCCGCTCAAGTTATCGACGACACACACGGGCGGGGCTTCGGCTCCGCCCTTTTCGTATCCTTGTACCCGCAGTAGCCCATCGATGGAAATAGTCCCACATGACACGTAAGTTTTTTATTGACTAGTCTAGTCATGCGTGACTATACTAAAGATGCCATGGATACCAGAGCCAACCGAACCTACTCACTGGAGGATGCGGCGAAGATATTCCCGCACGTTTCCGTCAGTGACCTAAAAAACTACATCAAACGGAAGTACCTGCGTCATGTTGGAGACCGGCCGTTGGCTGGTGAACGGCGCGTGTTTGACCTGTGGGGGGTATACGAGATTGGCCTCCTTCTAGCCCTCAAGGCGGAAGGTGCATCGCTATCATTGGCCTCCAAGGTAGTCTGGCACGTCATCGCGAATAGGAAATCCCTACAGAATGCATCGACACCCAGTCGATCTGCGCCGGAATTACTTTCGAGCGACTCATTCGCTCATGACCTTTCGCGGCCGAGATTTCTGCTCTTCTTCAACGAACGCGGCGAAGAGCCTGAAGGCCTGGACGAAACGGGATACCGCCCAGAAGACTATGCGACAACCCAGGCAGACGGCCCGGATGATCTCAAGCCGGCCGTTGCGCGGCTCTACCATCAGTTAGCCCTGAGGCTTTACAGAAATCCATCCTACGATCACGATCAGGCTCACAAGGTCGAAACCGACTACCCCGCCTTCCAGGTATTCAATCTTACTGCCGCACTCATCCCGATCGATAAAGCACTCCATGCCTTCCTCGACGCGGACTGACAATCGCCAAGTCTAGAACCCGTCATCCCGAAGGGTCTAAACCGGGAGCGCAAAAAGCGCCAATGGGAGAAGTGTGTCTATGAGACTCCAAGGTTCGCAGCTCACCGAAATCCTCCGAAATCAGGGGCCGGCCGTCACCATGATCGACGAGGACGGCCGCCCACACAGCAACCTGAGCCCGCGCCATGTTGCGGACCTGATCGACGGCGGCGACTACTGGGGATTCGGCAAACATGGCGTGATCGAGCGAGTTCGCCCCGCGGGCCTCAAGCTGTCACCCTTTGCGACGAATCGGACGTTTGAGCCGCACGGCCGGAAGTTCATCTCTTCGGCGATGGGCGGCTTCCCGCAGCTGCCTGTTGTCCAGAAGAACCCCCAAGCGCGCGGCGCAGCCAAGTGGGCACCGCAGCCGGCCAACGCTCGGACCGGATCGTTTGGCACTCAGCGAACCCTGCACTTCGGCAGGCCGTAACCTGCCACATCTCCAACATCGGCCGCCTTCCCATTGCGGCCATCAATCCACCAACAATCGCGCCTCTGGGCGCGCAGAGGAGCCTTATGCAATCTGAGGTGTGTCTCTCCCTTCAGCGGGGTAGCCCGCTGCAAATCAAAATGACCTTCACAGACAACGGCATCGCACGGTCCATCTCCGTCCCACTCACCGACCAGCAGGCGCTCGAATTGGCGAACGCACTAGCTATCGAAGTCGGCGCCACCATCGGGCAGGCGCGGCTGCAGCAAACGGTGGAGGCGGACACGGCGTTTCTGGCGTCGCTGGGGGTCTCACCACAATGAGTACGACCATCACTGAGTGCCTTCTGGCTTCAACCCAAGCGACCCCGAGTAGCGTCAACCGCGCGGACCGATCCCTTACAGTCGTCTTCTATTCCGGCACGGCCATCCAACGAGTCGACCCTTGGTCTGGCGATGTCTACGACCTTACTCTCGACCCAGCCGGCGCCGATCTCTCGCGGCTGAACTCGGGCGCCGCGCCCGTGCTCGATTCACACAGCCGAGTCCCTGTCGCCTCTCAGGTCGGCGTCGTCAAGGCCGCACGCGAGACGCGGGGCCAATTCTTCGCCGATTTGAAGTTCAGCTCGCGGCCTGAGGTCGAGGGCCTCTGGAATGACCTTGCCGAGGGCGTCGTGCGCTGCGTATCGATGGGCGTCGAACTCCTCGAATACCGCGACGAGATGGACGATCGAGACCGGCTGGTTCGCCGTATCGCGACAAAATGGCGGCCGTTCGAAATCAGTGTCGTAACGGTGCCGGCCGATCCGGGCGCAGTTAGTCTTTCCCATGAATCAGGACAATCTATGAAGACATACACCTCTCCGACTCAAGGGGCCGGGACCGAAACCGCTGCCGCCCCCAACGAACTCAAAACTCTGTTGAGCCACATGAATCTCGGCGCTGAATTCGACTCTGCGATTCTGGCCACACCCGGCATCACGCTGAAAGAAGCCAAATGCCGCGCCGCCGATGTGATCTGCTCGCGCGACACCACCCCCGACACCCAGCACGGCTCGACTGCCGCGACGGGCGCCTTTGTGCTGCGTAGCGGCGAAGAGACCGCCCATCAGGGCATGATTGACGCGCTCTATTCGCGCGGGACCGGGAAGGCCCCCAGTGACAACGGCCGGCGCTTCCACGGTATGCGCCTAGTCGAGATGGCCCGCGAGTGCCTCAGCTATCGCGGCGGCCCCCGCATTGTCGCGGGCGGCGAATCGAAGGTTGTGGAACTCGCGTTGCACACCACCAGCGACTTTCCGAACCTGCTCAGTGGCTACGCCGGCAAGGTGCTCATGGAATCCTACCAGGCGGCCACCGGTGCCCTGAAGACTGTCTCTCGCCGTAGCACTGCCAGCGACTTCAAGCTGAAGCGCCTGATCCGGCGCGGCGAGTTCCCCGACCTCAAGCTCGTTGCTGAGCATGCCGAATACACGCACGGCACGATCGGCGAGAGCGCGGAATCGTACCGACTCGACACCTACGGCCGGATCTTCGGAATCACCCGCCAGGCCATCATCAACGACGACCTGTCCGCGTTCACGACCTTGGGCCAAGCGATCGGCCAAGCCGTTGCGAACTTCGAGGACAATTTCCTCATCGACATTCTCACCTCGAACAGCGGTAACGGCCCCACGATGGGCGACACCTACGCCCTGTTCGATGCGGCCCACCACTTCAACAAGTCCGGTTCCGGCGCCGCGATCGGCGATACAACGCTGGACGCTGCCCGCATTGCGATGCGGACGCAGAAGGGCGTCGACGGCGTCACGATCGTGGACGCTCAGCCTCGCTACCTGATTGTTCCCGTCACCAAGCAAACGGCGGCCGAGAAGTACCTGGCGAGCCTCTATCCGGCGCAGGCCTCGAACGTCAACCCGTTCAGTGGCAAACTCGAACTTCTGACCGACCCGCGCCTCGACGCGAAGAGCACCACCCGCTGGTATATGTTCGCCGATCCTGACGTGGTCCCCAGCCTGGAGTACTCGTATCTGAGCGGCGCCGAAGGCCCTCAGACGGAAACCCGCGTCGGCTTCGAGGTCGATGGCCTGGAGGTCAAGGTGCGCGTGGACTTCGGCGCGGCTGCGATCGACTGGCGCGGCGCCTACTGCAACGCGGGGGCGTAACGACCTTCCGGGCAACCGGGAGCGCGGGCAACCGCGTATTCCCAAAACAGAAAGGCTGAACGGGACTTGGGGCGACCTCTCGCAAGGGCCGCCCCGATTTTTGAGCCTATTCCGTTGCCCTTTGAGCTTGGGGCCGTGGTGGGCAGACCCTCGACAATGTTGAGGTGCCATCCGGCGGGCCGTCTCCCCGTTGGTTTTCCTCCTTCTCCAGCGACACGGCGGCATGCTTCATGCTCAGTCCTTTCGTCTCCACCGCAAAGCCTGGCTTGCACCAGGAAGGTATGGGGAGACCCCCTTTTATTGTCGACGCCGCACTTGAATCCAATGACACTTGCACCCTGGGAAGAAAAGCACTACACGATTCCGGAGCTTGCCGCACGGTGGGGCGTGGCCCAGAAGACCATTCGCATTGTGGTCCGCGACCGCGACGACGTGCCGAAGTGGGGCAAGGCCAATAGGCGCGATGGCAAGCGGGACTACGTGAATTACCGAATCAGAGAATCTCAACTGCCCGAGGTCTACCGGGAGTTGTTCCCGAATGGGCGGTAGGATACGGCCATGTTGACTCTATTTCGCAGGCACACCCCGAAATGCCCTCACAAGGCCAAGGGGCGGACCTTCATCAAATGCAAATGCCCTGTCTCCTGGGACATCACCGGCGACTTTGGGCGAGAGCGGAAATCGGCCGGCACCCGAGATTGGGAGCGGGCGAGAAAGAAAGCGCAGAAGCGCGAAACGGAACTTGAGAACGGCGCCAGCGATTCATCAGCCAAGCCCATTGCGGACGCCGTGAAGCTGTTCCTTGCTTCCCTGGCGGGCCGGGCCTTCGAGACCCTACGGAATAACCGGCGGACCTTGGAGGGCTACCAGACGCACCTTCGCGGGCTGGGCATCTATACCGTGCGAGAGATCAAGGCGGAGCACGTCGAGCTCTTCCTGAATGCCCGGCCGGTGGAGGCCTCCACCAAGGCCAAGGAACTCGGCATCCTCCGCCACTTCGGCGCCTATTGCGTCAATCACGAGTGGAGCCCACGGAACCCGGCGCGCATCGTTGAGCGGCCGAAGGTGAAGCGGAAAGAGAAGCGGCCGTACACCGACGAGGAGTTCCTGGCGATGCTGGCCGCGGCGAACAACATGGGCCGTGGCGCCTATGAACGATTGCGGGCGCGGGCCGCGCTGCTGGTGCTCCGCTATACCGCCATGGGCATCAGTGACGTGGTGTCCCTGCAGAAGTCCGACCTGGCGGACGGCATGCTCACGAGGACGCGCACGAAGACGGGCAACCCGATCCGTCTCAACCTGGCGAGCTACGCCCCGCAAGTGCTCGATGCTCTGGCGAACCTGCCCGAGCCTAAGGGGGCGGACGGCATTTCGAGATACTATTTCTGGAGTGGCAATGGCAGCATCGCAGCCGCAAAGCGCGATCTGTCACGTACACTGAAGACGGTATTCAAGTTGTCGGGAGTGGTGGGGGCCCATTCTCATCGCTTCCGGCATACTCTGGCGACGGCGTTGCTAGAGGCAGGGGGAACCGCGGAGGATGCAGCGAACATCCTAGGCAACTCCCCCGCCATGGTTCTACGCCATTACGCCCAACATAGTGTTAAGCGGCAGGAACAAGCTGAGCACCTGCTGCAACGTACATTCGGCGCACCTTTGGCGCAGATGAAGAACTAGTGCCGGAAGATTCAGATAGGAAAGAGCTTAGATTGGTGGACCTGGTGAGATTCGAACTCACGACCTCTTCCATGCCATGGAAGCGCGCTCCCAACTGCGCCACAGGCCCACAGACTCGACTCCCCTTAATATAACATCGCCCCGAGCCCGTTCGCTACTATGGTCTCAACATCTCATGAATCGCGATCAAGCTTGGTCCATCGTTTGCGAGTTCATTCAGAACGACGCCCTCCGCCGCCACTCCCTCGCCGTCGAAGCCTGTGTCCTCGCGTACGCCCATAAGTTCGCCTCCGAAGGTCACTCCGTGGACCCGGAAACCTGGTCTGTCACCGCCTTGCTCCACGACTTCGATTGGGAGATCCACCCCCAACTGCCGGACCACCCCGTCAAAGGCGAGGCCATTCTCAAGGAACGCGGCGTCAGCGACGAGATCCGGCGGGCCATCCTCTCCCACGCCGACTTCACTGGCGTACCTCGCGAGTCGCTCCTCGAGAAAACCCTCTTCGCCTGCGATGAACTTGCCGGCTTCCTTACCGCCATCTCCTACGTCAAACCCACGCGATCCATTCTCGACGTCGAAACCAAGGGCGTCCGCAAGAAGATGAAGGACAAGGCGTTTGCCCGCGCAGTCAACAGAGATGACATTATCAACGGCGCCGCCGGTCTGGGCGTGGACCTCGATGTGCACATAGAGTTCTGCATCCAGGCCATGCAACAACGGGCAGGCGAGCTTGGTTTGGAACGAACACCGGCCTGAGTGCTCAATAAGATAGCTATCGTTTAGCCAACCTGCAGCACGATCAAACCAATCAAAATTATTGATTGGCGATCCACCCACGCCTTACCTAAACTGAGAAACCAAGCTGGCCATTCGCCAGTTCCAGCCACGTAGCGCTTCCTGACCTGGACCGACCAGGTCTCCCTGTCACGGCCGCGATATCCCAGTTGCTCATGGAGGTCTCTCATGGGTGCCAACCCAACCCAGGCGCTCGCGTTCCTGCTGTTCCTCGTCGCTTTCGTCTTCATCGCCGCTGGTCTCTTCAGTGGAGGCAGCGTCCTGTTCTTGCTGATCGGTCTGGTGCTGCTCGGCGCCTCGGTCGCAGTATTCCTCAAAGCAAAACCCTTAGAACATCTCGAAGGCTAGCCCGAAGGCGGAAAGGACTTAAAGGATTCCCACATGGTTTACGTTGGTCTCTTGATTACCCTGGCCGGCTTCGTGCTGAGCCTTCTCAGTCTCTCAATGGCTTCCTCCACGGGCGCCAGGATGGGCATGGTCCTCGCTGGAATTGCCGTCAGTCTCTTCGGCATTATCGGTGTTATTAACCAAGCCTATGTAAAGAATGCGATCTGGAAGAGGTAACAGCGGAATGAAGAGAAGCCTGCTTATCCTTGCAGCAACGCTACTCGTTGCCCTGACTGCCGGAGCGCAGACTCCGACTACGCCCGCCGCGGCTGCGCCGCCCGCCGCCGCGGTCCCCATCACCGATGCCGACCTCAAAGGCGTTGAAGCGCCAAAAGCCGAACTCCGCGCCAAGGGCGACCCCGACGGCAACATCACGGGTACGGTCGCCGATGTCGCCGTCTCTGACTCCAAGAAGGGCCTCACCATCTCCGATCTGGTCAATCAGGTTGGTCAGAACAAGATCGGCATCAACTTCGTTTGGACGCTGGTCGCCGGCTTCATGGTCATGTTCATGCAGGCTGGCTTCGCGATTGTCGAAACCGGTCTCTGCCGGGCGAAGAACGCAAACCACACCATGATGATGAACTTCATGGTCTACGGTGTCGGCATGCTCGCTTACTGGCTCATCGGCTTCTCCCTGCAGATGGGAGGCGTCGGCGCCGTTGGCAATCTGGGCGGCAGTCCTGTGCTCAACTCGGAATTCGCCATCACCCTCTTTGGGAAGAGCTTCGGGCTGTTCGGGCAAAACGGCTTCTTCCTGATGCACAACGGGACCTACGACGTCGCCGTCATGGTGATCTTCCTGTTCCAGATGGTCTTCATGGATACGGCCTTGACCATTGTCACCGGCTCGGCGGCCGAGCGCTGGAAGTACGTCGCCTTCCTCGTGTCATCGTTCGTCCTCGGCGCGTTCATCTATCCGGTCTTCGCGAATTGGGCCTGGGGCGGCGGTTGGCTGGCGACGCTGGGCACCAACTTCGGACTCGGTAAGGGCTACGCTGACTTCGCAGGCTCCGGAGTCGTTCACTCCGTGGGTGGGCTCATGGCCCTCGTGCTAGCCATCATTGTCGGGCCGCGCATTGGCAAGTTCGATCGGGACGGCAAGCCGCACGCCATGCCCGGCCACGACATCGTACTCGTGCTGACCGGCTGCTTCATCCTCGCCTTCGGCTGGTTCGGCTTCAACCCCGGATCGTCCCTGGGCGCCTCCGGCAGCGGCAACCTGCGCATCAGCAGCGTCGCCGTCAACACCATGCTGGCCGGTATGGCCGGCTCGTTTGGCGCCATGTTCTACATGTGGATTCGCTACGGCAAACCCGACTCGTCCATGTCCGGCAACGGCCTTCTCGCGGGTCTGGTGGCCATCACGGCTCCGTCCGGTTTCGTCAATCCGGTGTGCAGCGTCATCATCGGCCTCATCGCCGGAGTCCTGGTGTGTCTCTCCGTTGAATTCGTCGAACGGGTGATGAAGATCGACGACCCGGTGGGCGCCATCTCGGTTCACGGCGCAAACGGCATTTGGGGCGTGATCTCCGTCGGGCTGTTCGCGGACGGCAAATCGAACTACGGTGGTTCCTGGAACGGTGTCACTGGCTCCGTCACCGGTCTCTTCTACGGAGATGCCGGCCAGTTGGTGGCGCAGTTGATTGGCGTCTCCGCCCTCATCGGCGTGGTCTTCACGGTTGGCTTTGTCTGCAACCTGGTGATCGAGGCCGTCATCGGCCAGCGAGTCTCCGCCAAGGCCGAAATGGAAGGTCTCGACCTGCCTGAAGTCGGCGCGGTCGGTTATCCGGAGTTCGAGCTCAAAGCGAGTGCACACTAGTATGGAAACCGCGTTACTTCCATTGACCAATCAGCGGGCGCCTCTGGCGCCCGCACCGCTCCCGGCGCTCATGCCCAAACTTTGGCGCGACCCTCACACGGTCCCCGCCGAAGAGATCAAGGCGATCATCACGCGTCTCGAAGAGGCCTGTGCCGCCTACCCGGATTCGCCCGACCTGAGGACCTGCCTCGGTATGGCGCACGCCGTCAACTACGACGCCTATCGATCCATGGATGCCTTCGAGGCGGCCCGAGCCATGGCTCCGGACTACTTCTGGGCCCAGTTCAAATTCGCTGAACTGCTCTATCGCCTGCGGGCCCTCCCCCGCGCCGAGGAAGAGACCTCGCGCGCCCTGAATCTTGCCGAGGACGGCTATCAGGTCGCCATGGCTCGCAAACAACTGCAGGAGATCCGCCGCCTCATCCGCGAAGGCACGCAGAAACCGGCGTGGACAAAGCCTCTCGACAAGCCTGCCTCCTGGCTGGTATTGATGGCCGCGGCGCTCATGCTCGCCGTGAAGATGTTCCACTAAGATTGGTGACACCCATGAATTGGCTCTGGTTCAACATGGCGGCCTGTATCGCCTTCTTTGCGCTCGTTCTGCATGGAGCACCCTTCGTTCCTGTCGTGATCGGCATCGCCGGCGCTGCCTTGCTGAACCTCCATAGAAAACGCAAGACCGGCGCCGCCTAGTCGAATGAGCCATCCTCCGGAGTTATCGCTCCCCGTCCTCATGCTGGTGGTCTTCGCGGCCGCCAAGCTCTTCTCCGAGATCTTTGAACGTCTCGGCATGCCGGGCCTTGTCGGTGAGATTCTCGCCGGAGTGGTCATCGGGCCCAGTCTCCTTCACTGGGTGACGCCGGTGCCCATCCTCCAGGACCTCTCCGAACTCGGCGTCCTGTTCCTCCTTTTCAACGTCGGCCTCGAGGTGAAATCCTCTGAACTCCTCAAAGTCGGAGGCACCGCCTTCCTCGTGGCCATCATTGGCGTCGTTGTGCCCCTCGGCATGGGTTGGGTGATTCTGCGTGCCTGGGGCTACGGCCAGATCGAGTCGATCTTCGTCGGCGCGGCGCTCGTCGCCACCAGCGTTGGCATCACGGCCCAGGTGTTGAGCGCCAAGAACAAACTGCACGAGAAATCCAGCCAGATCATCCTGGCCGCCGCGGTCATCGACGACGTCCTCGGCCTCATCGTGCTCGCTGTCGTCAGCAGCATGGCGCGCGGCGAAGTCAAGGTGGTCGACATTGGCCTCACCGCTGTCCTGCCCATCGTCTTCATGATCGTCATGGCAAAGTGGGGCTCCCACACAGTAAGCAAAGCCGTGCCGGCGCTGCAGGCCCGCCTGCGTGCGAGCGAAGCCCAATTCCATCTCGCCATCGTCCTGCTTTTCGCCCTGTCCGTGGTCTCGATGTACACGGGCGTCGCCGCGATTGTCGGGGCCTTCCTGGCCGGCATGAGTCTGGGTGAGAGCGTCAGCAAGCGGGTACACACTCTGGTTCATGGCACCACCGAACTGCTGGTCCCGTTCTTCCTTGTAGGCATAGGGCTGAAGATCGATCTCTCGGTTTTCAAGGACTCATCCATGATCCTGCTCACCGGCATTGTCCTGCTGGCGGCCGTCGTCTCCAAGCTCCTCGGCTGCGGAGCCGGCGCCATCCGGCTCGGTCTTCGAGACGCCACTCGCATCGGCTTCGGCATGGTGCCCCGTGGCGAAGTCGGCATGGTGGTGGCCCAACTCGGCCTGGCCATGGGTGCCGTGTCGAAACCCATCTATGGTGTCGTCGTCTTTACGGCTCTTGCCACCACCCTGGTGGCGCCGCCGCTGCTCAATCTGGCTTATAGACAGGAGCCCGCGCAGGGCGATTGAGGTTGCAATGGCAGTCTCTGATCTATACGTTGCGCAGTACCTACTCGACGCCACGCAGGCGGCCGAATCTCCACTCGTGTGGCAGGCCGAAGACGGCGGCTCCTTCTCCACGCACCTCAATGGAGTGAAGCTGTCGCTCTTCCATGCGCGCACTTTGGGCTGGTCCGGACTCTGCCTTAGCTTGTCCCGGGGCGAAGAAGTAACCTACGTCGAGGAGCCTCGGCCCGTCGCTCTCTTCGGCCGCAAATTTCGAACTGACGACGACGAGCGCCTATCGGCCGTGATCCAGCATCTGGCCCACGCCGTCAGCCGCCAGTGCCAGGCCCGCAAGCTCCGTGCCTGGACCTTGCGCGACTCAATCCGCGAAAGTCTCTACCGCCGAATCCTCTTCCCCGACGCTGATCGCGGGTAGCTCACGCCCGGCCGGACCGGGCAGAGGGTGGCCGCTACAGTCCATCCTGAATGCGCGGCAAGTCCACCCTCTGCTTGGGCCCCGTGTGGAGGTGCACAGCCATCTGGGCTCCCGTTTAAACTCCGTTTACGCGGCTCCGCTACTCTGTCCCTGGAACGCCACCAAGGTGGCCCGGACGCTGTCCGAATCAGAGCCAGGAGAACTGCCATGACCAACGCCGCGAGGCTCCAGGAGTACTGGGAGACGACCTACGAGTGCCCCACCACCCACTTCGACATAGAGCAGCCGGATGAGTGGATTGCCGCCATCGAGATGCGCGGCGGGATCCGGGGCGAAGTCCTCGACGCCGGTTGCGGACCCGGCCGGACTGCCCTGTACCTCGGCGGCCTCGGCTACAGCGTCCTTGGGGTCGACCTTTCACACGGCGCCATCGCGCGCGCTCAACGCAAGGCGGCGGAGCAGGGCAATACGGCGCAATTTCGACAGGCCGACCTCTGCTCGCTGGATGGCCATGAGGGCCGCTTCGAGACGGTGGTCGACATCGGCTGCTTCCACTCGCTGCACCCGGACGATCGTGGCCGCTACACCGAATCCCTTCATCGGGTGTGCAAGCCCGGCTCCGTGATCTACCTGCGCGCCTTCAGCGAGACCAATGTCCGGAAGGAGAATTATCCTCGCGACAAGTGCCTGCCGGCCCTCCGCGAGGAGGAGATTCGCCAGGCATTCGGAGCCAATGGCTGGGCGGTCTGGGATCTGCAAGAGCAGGAGATTCCCATCCTGGTTTCCGGCGGCCGTATCGTGAGAGCCTTCTGCTGGTTTGGCGAACTCTACTACGCCTGAACGCCCGCCGACACCCAGCTGGCTGGTCCTTCCAGGTACCTCTCCAGATATGCCGGCAGATCCGCATATGGCGTCTCCAGCGGCAGGCGCTGCAGGTCGCGCAGTATCAGGACACGCTCTGTCCGCGACACGTACTGAACGTGGTCGAATTCCCCGGTCAGCCGCGTGGCGTCCTCCAGCAGCGCCAAGGCCGTCGGATCCCGCCGGAGGCCCAAGTCCACTCCCAGGTGGAAGATGGACTGTTCCCGTGGACGATAGCCCGTCATCAGCATTGGTCTTCCTCCGCCGAAGGGGCCGGGTGCGACGGGTGACCGCCCCGCTGAGGGCGCGTAGGCAGCTCCGCACTGACGTCTGGGGACTGGAAACGAGACTGCGGCTCCGCCGGACTTGGGGCCTGGTCGCGTTCGGGCGGCGTCCATTCCACTTCTTCCATTGGTTCCTCGTCTTCGTTCACCGCCCGATCGACCAGATGGGATGGGATCATCTGGTAATCGCTGGGCAGAAATTCGCACAGGTATTCCTGGGCGTACAGGCGTTCGCCCAAGGCGGCATGCTCCCTGGCCAGAAACTCCGCCGTCAATCGCGGGCACTCCGGCGCCGTCACCGAGAATCGCGTCCAGCCTTCGTCACGATCCTGCCAGGCATCGTAGAAGAATCCACTCTGCCCATGAGGCGTCGAGAGGAGCCAGAGCCGCCCGTTGCACACCGCGCGCATTGGCCGAGTTGCAGTGTAGATCTCGTCGTCAATCATCGCCGCCTCGTCCAGAATCAAAAGTCCAACATTGTCGAATCCGCGGATGGTATTCGCCTTACTGGGCAGACCGATGATGGAAGAGCCATTGTTCAGCCTTACCGACATTGGTTCCCGAGGATCCCGCCCGGCGGGTGTCTTCAGATACTTCCTCACCTTCGCCAGGAACATGCCGCTCTGGCGCATGGACGGAGCCACGCACAGCGTGGTGGACCCCGGATGGTGCATTGCGAAATGCAGCGCCCGCAGAGCCGTCACCGTCGACTTGCCCCACTGCCGCGAGCAGCACAACAGCACTTGCCGCGCCGCGCAATCCAATACCTCGGTCTGCCTGGTATCCGCGACAAACCCAAACTCTTCGCGCGCCCACTCGGAAGGCGCCCGCATTTCCACCGGTGTGTCGACGACCGGTTGTTCCCCGTCTCCGAATGAACGTTCGTCCACCGGCCAGGGCCACTCGAAAATCCGCATACTCTCCTCTTTCCGGCCATAGTTGGCCGATGGGCAAGAGGATCAGCGGGGAAAATGCGTTTTCGCGCGGTTTTGCCGCAAGCCATTGAAGGATAAAGCGAATAAATCCGTCGAACTGGTGAACTGCCCCCTCGGATTTGCCACAAAACGACGATTTCCCGTGGCGGGCCGGGTATCCATCCGCCGTCTGCCCGGCAGGCCGCGCCCGGTGGAATCGCTCGAATATGCACGCACGAAGGGCCACTGGACTCCGGCGGATGTACAAGGGCCTGAGGTTGAGCGGCCTGGTACGCCGCGCCACTTTCGAGGATGGTGGACGGCGCGCGGCCGTCGAGTGGGTTTGATCCCTCAAAATTCGTAGTAGTTTTCGGCGCGGGGCGGGTCTCATGCGGCGGGGCGGCTTCGGATGCGGAATGGTCGTGTGCGGGGCTGGGCGCGTTGACGGATAGTGGCTTTGATTGCTCAGAATTCGCGGCGGGTTCGGGTTCGACCTGTGCCGTGTCCTCGGGTGTAGGGTGGCACTCCATGGGCTTGCCGCTGGGGCAGTGGGGGTGTGTTGTAGACGCTGCCAGTTGAGCGGGCTGGTTCTCGGGTTCCGGATTCAGTGGGAGCCCGCTGACGGCCCGCATGATTTTGCGAGAGCGGGCGTCGATCCAGCCGGCGTAACGGTTGAGTGCCTGAAGGAAACCGTACTGGCGGAGCACCCAGGTGCGGGCGCGTTCCTCATCGCCATTTTCCCGTGCGAGTCCGGCTTTGATGAGGGCTCGTTCGCGGCTTTCGTGGAGCGCGCGGTGACCTTCCAGCATGTAGTGTTCGAGGAGCAAGGTCCGGAGTTGGGGATCCGCGACGTCTCTTGTCTTTTCTTCCGCCTGGGCGCGGAAGTGGGCTTCGAGGCGCGGCGGCATGCGATGGTCCGCGGCGTAGGCTCCGGTGCGGCGGGCGTTGCTGGAGACGGCCGCCTTACCGGCGGCGGTGCGCGGGCCTGTTGACCTTTGGGCGTTGGCCCGGTTGGCGGCGAGGCGTTGTTCGGAGATATTCGCTAGCGGCATGGGGTGCTCGTTCCCGGGCTATTGGACGAAGGTCTTCTGGATGAGGCGGAGTTCGTTGGAGAGGGCGCGGTGGCGGCGCCAGGCACGGTCTTCCAGTTTCAGCGCCTCCTGGAGGGCCTTGCGCTGCGTGGTGTCCATATTCTGCCAGGCCAGCCAAGTGACCAGGCTGGTGGTGGCGTGGGGGTAGCGTTTGGTGGTTTCGGCCCGGTCCTGGGCCGTTTGGAGGGAGAAGGCGGTGGTCTCAAAGGCGGCGAAGCGTTCGGCGCGCCAGATGGTGTCGGCGATACGGTCGGCGAGGATGTGCTGGTAGGTGTTGCGGGGGTGGTATTGTTCATGGACGGCGGTGCGGATGCGTTGGTAGGCATCGTTGTTTTCGCCGTGGGCGATGACGTTGACGGCGTCCGGACCGGTGATGATCCCGTCCTCTTCGACCTGGGTGTGGTAGTAGAGGAGGTCGGCGTCGGAGCTTTCGATTTCTGTGTTTCCGTAGATATTCACTGGAGTGATCCTCTGTATCCAGGGTAGCGAGGGGGGGGCCAAGCGTTTTGGAGGTGAAAATCTGTAATTGATTGATTCCGTAGGAGAAGAAATTTCTGGAAGTTGTGTCATCAAAGAATCTTCATGTTGGGATTCGGGGGCATGTGTGCTGTAGGTGGTTGCGGGGCTATATGCGGCGCTCTCCACTTCGCGAGCAAACCAACCTGTCTTTGGCGGCGCTGAGCTACCAGCGGTTGCTGGCTTGGAGTGCTCCCCATTGTCTTGAATGTAGACAAAAATGGATGAATTCGAGCGGAGAAAGTGCCAGGTCGAGGTAACATCGTTGCCCGCTTTGCAAGCTACAGAACAAAGAGGAATCCGCCGAATATTCGGAGTGTGCGCTGCTTTTCTGCTTTGGCGATAGTCTGCTTGAGCTGCACTGGTTATTCGCTGCGGGCCCAGCAGTCGGGTGTGAGGATGCCGGAACCGGCAGTAGCCACTTTGGTGTCCATCACCGAGCGGGCTGTTGATGACAACGGAAACGGGCGGCCGGACCGGTTGGAGATCATCGCCACTCTCAACGTCGTGAAGCCGGGTGAGTACGAGATCCGATTCGCATTGGAGGATGCAGGTGGTGCCCTGGTGATGGGCCTGGGAGACGCGACACTTCCGGCTGGCTCTCAGAAGAAGCTGACCGCGTCAGTGCCGGCGAAGCGGCTGTGGGCGGTACTTAAGGACGGTCCTTTCACGATCAGGTATCTGCAGATGCATCTGCGCGAGGGGAACGGCTTCGGGCCTCTCGTCCGAGGGGAGGTGGGGCCTGTGAAGACCGCGGCGTACCGGCGGGATGGATGGGATCGGGGCTCAGTGTATGGGGAGGAAACGGTCCGCCTGCGGCCGATCCGCAGGGGAAAGACTGGGAAGTTCCGGGCTCTGGAGGTGGTTTGGGAGGCGGTCACGGAGGGGGGGCGTTGCGGCTGGTCAGGCGACCTGAGTGTGGGCAATGCGGAAGCCCGCCTACTGCAGGGCGGCGAAATCCAGCCAGGCCGCAGCCGGTTCGTCTTTGAATTTGACGCCGGCGCGTGGGCGAAGGAAACCAGCAGCGAGTCGTCGTTCATGGGAACTGTGAACTGTGAGGACAGTACGGCGGAGGCGCCGTCGGCATTCGTACCACTGCGAGTGCAGCCCGAGGCATTTGAGGCGTGGGACACGCCGCTGCCGGTGATTTCGCAGTTCATGATGCGCGCGACCGTAGGCAAGGACTTTGGTTGGGCAGTGGCCGACCTGGAGGTTCGCGGGCGGGCCGCCGGTCCGGTTCAGTATCGACTAAAGAGCGTCCCCAGCGGACTGAGGGCGACAGTGTCCGGGGCCACGCTAGAGGTAGCTGCAGGTGCGCAGATGGTGCCGGGCCGCTATTACGTTGACGTGGAGGCAGTGTCGGGTAATTTGAGAGGGACTGGCACGGTGGTGGTGGATGTGGTCACCGCGGTGCCACCCAAAGCGGAGGGTAAGCACGCCAGCGGAGCGGCGACTGCGCGAGGGGTACGACCGAACGCCCAGGGCCGGTTCCAGACTCTGGAGGTGCTCTGGCCGGTGGATGTGCCCGGGAGGAACTGCAATTGGGATGGCCAAATTGCAGGTGAAGGCGCGCAGACTTCGACTATTGCGGAGCACGCCTGGCTGCCCGCGGGCCAATCGACGTTGTCGTTGGTGTTTCCTGGCAGCGTCGTCGGCAACTCAGGCACAGTGAACTGGGTTTTCCGGGGGCACATCGCCTGCGGCTCCACTGGGCAGGAGCAGGGCGTTACTCGCGAGACGAAGCTGACACTCCAGCCCGCGACGTTCGCCAAGCGAGTGGGACTTGCGGTTTGGTCGGGGATGATTGCCCGGGTGGGATCAGGTCAGTTCGCGATGGCGGAATTGACCGTGAACTCCAGCGCGACCGAGGAGGCGACCTTTCAGGTCATGAGGGTGCCTAAGGGGCTTGTGATCAAACCAGTGCGCACTTCGCGATTCAGAGACTCTCACAGCATGACGATGGAAGTGTGGGCCGATGAACAGGTGGTGGACGGCCGCTATTACTTGCCAGTCACGGTGACCGTGGGCAAGCAGACCGGAACGGCTGAGGTGGTGGTGGACGTGGCGCGCGAGTAGAGTCCTGTCCCTGAAGTTTGACGACCAAGTTGAGGCGTGAGGACCTGCCGCGCCGCAGCCGTCACCGTCGCTGGCCATCTGTCGTCCGGCCGCGCGCCGACCCGGCGGGTGCGGCTGAGGGCGCCCGCGCTGATTGCGATTTCCGCCGGGGATTTCTGAGTCAGACTGGTGGGAGAGAAACCGGGAGTAGAAGAGCATGGGCAGTGGAAGACGGGACGTCCGGTGGGGTGGGGCCGGTCTCAGGAGGTTGAGGTAGGCGAGGCGATCCGCTCGTGTGCGAAAGACGAACTGACGCGCGGTTCCACGCAGGGTGATGTGGTGCGCCACGCCCGGCGCAACGAAACGCGCAATCCGAGGCGTTCTGATGGTAGAGTGCCGTTTGGGCTGCCGGAATCCCAGGGAGAATCGAGGTGGGACGGGGCGTCCCCTTTGGCCGTGTCTCAATTTTGGGGGTCACTCCACCCCGTCCTCTCTCCCGTCCCCCAAGCTGCGCTTCCCCTCATTGCGATTTCGAGTTCCGAACTGCCGGTCAGTTCGGAATCCGCATAGTATCCTAGATGTTTCTGTGCCTCCCCGTACCTTGGGGGCGGGCAGGCACTATTCTGAGGTCTCGTCAGCGGGCTTGCTGCGCTTTGAGATCGAGCGTCCGTGTCGCCCGGGCTCCGAGGTGGAGCGGAGCCGCTTTCCCGGTGTAGGCGTCCACGGCCTCGGGCGACTGTCGCTCCGCCTCATACAGCCCCGTGAGTGCAACGATACGGTAGTCACCTGCTCTGATGCCCGAGGAGATTGAATAGACGCCGTCCTGATCGCCGGGCACGACCACCGCCTTGCCGCCATCCCGGGGCAAAAGACAAACGAACGAGTCCGGCACCGGCTTGCCGGCCTCGTCCTGCACGTGCCCACGCACCGTCGGCCCGTCGGCGCCCAGCACAACGACAAGCGGCCCGTTGGCAGGAAAGAGACCGCCACCTTGTACGTCCTTGCCCTGCTGCATTGCGCTGTGGACGTAGTAGCCATCGGGCAGCCCGTCCACTTGAACGCCGTATTCGGAAGCGTATACGTGCTCCAAGGCGACCGCGCCGTCGGGCGAGACGGGCCCGGCAAGCGTGTCATTCGCCATTAAGTCCCGCCCGCGCCGTATCAGCCGGATCCGCACACCTGCCGGAATTCCCTGATCCGGCTTGCCATCCTTTACTGTGACTGTCCCCCGAAGCGCGCCTGCCGGCAGAATCGGGACAACGCCTAAATCCGCGTCCTCCTTACCCACAATCGCCAGCGCGCCGCCGTAGCCGATTCCTCGCGAGCCGTGCTTCGTGAAGCTGTAGGCGTGCAGCCGATATTCGCCCGGCGCCAATCCGCATACCTGCTGGGGTGCGCCGGGAGTCAAAGGGCCCTCGGCGAGAATGGGGCCGTCGGCACCAACCCACTCCTTCAGGTTAAGGTACACCGACACGGGCTCGTGCGGATCGGACACCGCTCCGCTCACTTGGAAGTCGATGCAGTGGGCAGGCTCCTTCTGCACGGTGAGATCGATCCCATGTTTCTCCTCGCCGGAACGCAGTTCCACGGCCAAGGCGGAGAGCAGCGATCGGCCCGCCGGATACAACGTGAGTGCGGGATACGTCATCCGCGCAGCCCCAGATGTGGCGGTGAGTCGATTGCGCACGGCGAGTGGCCGCATGCGAGCTGCGATCACGTAGCGCCCGTCCGGCAGACCCGGAATGCGGTACTCGCCGCGGTCGTTCGTTTTATCCAGGCCCTTTGGCGAGAGCCGCAAACCGGCACCGTCTGCGGACTTGGCAAACGCCGTCACTAGAAGGCCCTCCACCGGCCGTTTCATCTCGTCCAGCACCTGCCCGGAAACCACGCCACCTTGAGGTATCCGGAAATCCACATGAATCAGACGGAGCCCAGCGACCAATCGCACAAACCGCGGAGCCGGCTCACCCCCACCGCCACGCTTCTGGACGCGAATGGTGTACAGCCCCGGCTCACCACCCTGAAACGAATACCGGCCCTGCTCATCCGTCCGCATCGGTCGAATGGATTGGGGACCAGAGATGCTCACAAACAGCGCCTCTGCGGGTCCGGACTCATCGGTCACCGTGCCGCTCACGGTCCAATTCTCCTGTGTCGGCGAACTTCGCGCGGTATTCTGGCTCAGATTGGCCATCGCAAAAAGGACGGTCAGGCCGACGACGGATCGAGCAAACCGGCGACGTCTCACTGGGCGCTCCTTACGTTCGCGTTTACGGTCCGATTCGTTTCGACAATAACAGGCAAGGCGCCCAACGCATGGGCAGCAACGGGGTCAAGATAGTCGAGGGATTCCATCGCGCCAACCGACACCACAAGATATGGTCCCGGTGAAACACTGTCGAATCGGTAGTGCCCGTCGGCATCCAGGCGCGTCAACCGCGCAGCGCGTCGTACCTCGTCGGAGACTAAGGCCACCCAGCCTGAAGCGATGTGCCCGCTCGCGGTGGTCACGATTCCGGTGACGGATCCACGGCCTCCACTCAGAACCATGGCTAGATGGGCGGACCCATCCAGCAGAATGCTTGCCGGTCCAGAGATCATATCGCCCACGCGAACCTCGGTCAACCGGCAGGGGCCTTGGGAATCGTCCAGTTCGACGCGATATCGGCCGGCGGGCAGCCCAGTGACGATGAATCTGTCGCCGTCGATGGATATGTGGGACGACCAGGCGTCCGGCCATCCATCCATGGAGTGAAGCTGGAACCGGACGGGGCTTCCGCATTTGTCTGCAACAGGACCGGAAGCATCGATAGCGAGTCGCCCCTGCACAGTCACCAGCCTCCGGAGGGGGAGATCCACTTGGCTCGTGGAACCTGCTTCGACATGCACTTGGCTGGCCGTCGCGAGCGCGTGCGGCCCCGCAACTGGTCCGCCATCTCCCATCCCGGTTATTGGGCCCCAAGCCCTCATCTGGTAATCGCCCGGGGGAACGCTAGGCATCGTGAACGCTCCCTTCGCATCCGTCAGTACCGTCGTGAGTGCTATTGCCACGGGGTCGGCCATGGCAAGTGTGACTGCAGCGCGCCTCCCCTGCCAGTTCTCGGGAATCCCGGAAACTACACCGAGGATCGCTCCACTGGCGCCCTTGGGCAGAGTCACATCAGCTTGCGTCCAAGTCTCTCCGGCCTGAACTGCCATCACTTTGGCCTCACGAGGATGGGTAGCTCCGGGCGAAAACACTGGTAGGAATACGCGCCCGTCCGGCGCGTCCTCGCCCGCTATGGCGGCAACGGCATAGTGCCCGGGCGGCAGCCCATACAGCCGGTACTGCCCGCGGTCATCGGTCCACACCGGGTTTCCCGTCGACACCCACTGCACCGCACCGCGATCCAAGCGTCGCGACAGGGCGATCACTCTAATGTTCCTCGCCGGGCCGCCAGCCTCACGCGTGACCACCCCCCCCATGGCAGCAGTCGGAGTGAGTCGGATCTGAACGTATGCCTCGCCGCGGCTGGGCACCGACAGGGCATGGCCGTGATCTAGCGGGTCTGACAGATCCGCGTAGCCACTGCAGCTGGCGTTGACACGATACAGTCCCGGAGCGAGCATGGACAAGTCAACCTCTCCGCGGTCGTCAGTCTCCCCCTCTAGTTTGGGCGACTGGTTATCGGTTACTCGGATCAACGCGCCTGTAATCGGACGATTCGAAATCGAATCGAGGACGCTCGCCGAGCTCCCATGTAACGACGAACAGAAAAGGCACGCGCATAATAAGCCCGAATACGGCATATTTAAGGATTCGTAGCAACGAGGATGATTTAGTGTTAGCAATACCGAAGCACAGGCGCCATCGAGCTTACACGGATGCCTCGCCGCCCTTCCCACGTCTCGCTTCGCGCGGCGAGGCAAACACCGACACTGAGCATCAGATGTTCAGCACGTCGGGCACGAGCCATTCACGGCCACACAAGAACACCCCTGTGAGCTCAAGCAACAACCTGAACCACCGTCGCTCGCTTCGCAAGTGTCGTAGTTATGGCAAGAGCCGAGGATTCCTCGGCACTGATTGCCCCACCAGTCTTCGCCGAGCGCTGTGACGGCGCTGGTAGCTGCAAAAGTGAGCGTCAGGCCAACTCCAAGAGCCGTTTTTGCAATCGGTGCAAGCCAACGCGAACGATCGTTCATGTCGAGTGTTCCTTTCTTCTCGTACTTTGTGCCAATGGGGTGCTAGACGTGTGACGAAAGCGGCGCCACAAACACTGCGCCCTCAGGAAAGCTATCTTATGTGCTAAACATTGTCAAGAGAAAATCAACTCGTTTTTCGTCTTGACTGCAAAGCACTTACTTTGTACACTTCCCTGCATGTGCTAGACGTTTGGCGTCAATGCCGCCGTGCGGCTCGCATGGAGCAATCTAATGTCAGCATCATTACACAGTATGTGGTCAAGAACGGCAGATACGCCAATCAGCGTATGGGTGGGAAGGGCTCTCGTGCTGATTGGCTTCGGTGTCCTGACGCAGAATGTCCTGTTGATGCGTCAGAACCAAGCACTGCGGATCATCCGGAAGGAGCCTCTCGTACAACCGGGCACGCGAATTGGAACATTGATGGGATTGGATCTTGAAGGGAGACTGCGGAATTTTGTTTTTTCCTCCAAGGCAAAGAAGCGCTACCTCGTCGTCACCATTTCTCCGAATTGTCCGACCTGTAAAGCGAATCAGCCTCAGTGGAAGGAGCTCACACGGAAGTTGCGAGACGAAGGCAGTTGGGGCGTGTTATGGGTAAGCCGAGGTGGTGTAGCGGCGACCCGCACGTATTCAACTGCGCACGCCCTACCACCTCAGGAGGTGATCGCGGATCCTCTCTACCGTACCTATCGCGGGCTCGGCCTCGATTTGGTTCCTCAAATGTTTGTAGTTGACGCAGCAGGAGTCGTGACAAAAAGCTGGGTTGGGCGTCAACCCTGGACCGACTCAGAAGTTATGGCGCCCGCAGCATACGACGCCTCAGGCCATGTCCCGTGATCGTTCGAGATACCAGTGTGGCTCCCGCCCTCCTGCAATTGATGCCATGTCACGCCACACAATAGAGAGATATCTATCTTGATAAGTAGTGCATGTAGATACTTGGTCGGACTCTTTCATTTCAACGTGCAGTATGTGGCAGGGGATGTTGCGGGGTACCATCGCTATAGAATTCAGACTATCGGCCCATTTCTCTCAATTCTGGAGCGCAACCCCAGGTGGCGTGTTAGCTTTGAGATGTCCGGCAGCGGACTTGAATTTATCAATCAATTCGACCCCATGCTGGTTCGCAGAATGCGGCGGCTAATCGAGGCAGGACAGCTCGAGCTTGTGTCTTCTACATACTCGCCGAGTTTGTGGGTCGCATTCCCTAGAAGGGACCTGGTAAAGAGCATCGAGCTGAATCGCAAATGCCTTCAGAGCCTCGGCTTGCCTATATCGAGAATCTTCTTCGCGCAAGAGGCCTTTTTCGGAGCTGGCCTTGGCACGTTGTCATCATGTTTTGACGCTGTTGTCTGCAAAGACGATTATATTTCGTATTTCTCTGGAGACGTAAACGTAAACACCGCCTATCGACTCGATGACGTCCGAGTGATAGTCGGATCGAATCATCTCGTAAATGAACTTGCCGCGCTGTCTCGCACGGGAAAGCTACCCCGGGGAATGGCTCAACGTTTTACCTATCGTTTTGCGAGAGCTGAGGTTAATCTCCCCGCTATTCGACAAGCTGCATTCTCGACGAACGAGTGGGGGTGGTATCACTTAGGTAGTGGGCATCATGCGTGCATGCCTGCCGATCCTGGTGACTGGGACAACTTCTTCTCCAATTCAGCGTGGACGGAGATGTTTGAGTGGCTCGTCAATACCTATCTTGAAAATGGTTGTGAGTTCAGAACGCTTGCCGAGTACGCCGACGCGATCAATCTACAAACTCTTCCTTCGTTGCCTCCAGTTATAGAGGGCAGTTGGAACTCCCAACGAAGCGAAGGTGTGTATACATGGATGGGCAAGCAAGCCAAGCCGTGGGAGAACGACACCGGAATACTCGCATTAGCGTGGCGATCGCGGCAAGAGCTCGTCCTTCTCGAAGAGCAAATCAGAGCGATTCACCCTGTTGCCGTGCCGAGTCAGCTCACTGATGAAGTTGATCGTCTGTGGACGCTGCAGCTTATGGCAGAGTCAAGTGACTCGTTGGGATGGAGTCCAACATCTAGCGAAGTAAGATTTTCGCCAAGCTACGCAGAAGACGTCTTCAAGTTTACTGACAGATTGCGCCAGACGCTAAATGACCAAGGACTAACAGTTCCCGACAGCGGAGTATCGCTGTGTACTCTGGCGCAGGCGAGTGAAATCCCCGCAACCGCGAGCCCATTTTGCAAAGCAACGCTTGTCGGGGGAGATGGAGTCATCAATACTATTTCAATAAACGAGAATCTCCAACTACTCGACCTGTCGTTTGAGGCGACAGACTCGAACGCCGGAATTACTATTGAGTCATTTCCTCCTCGGCTTATATATTGTCCAAGTGGGCAAGAGAATGTCGCAACTCGCCTCGAATGGACGGCTCTGCACCCGGCGACCCTATTTATTCCTCTCGCCAATGGACTCCTCGGCCTCGCAGACGAGCTCTATTTGATACGTAACAATATATATAGTCAGGTTGCTGCACGCGCGGACAAGACCACAGGAGCGCTATCATTTCTTATTAGTGGCGCCGAGATCGCCAAAGTTTTTCATTGGCAATTCTATATATATAGCGGAGAGCTGCGCGATGCGGTCATATTAGCCAATGCAATAAACTGTATCTAGGAGTACTCTTGTCTAAGACGGATCCGCCGGCCCCGAATCTGGCCCCGCTAGACGGCCGAGAGGGGTGCCCTCCTACAATTAAGCGTTGGCGCAGTTTCGTTTTCTCACCGGGACCGCGCCCGCGCCACACCCAAGGAGGGCAAGACAATCCTACAAGCCGCCAGTCTCTTCAATCAACTGCTGCACCACTTCCCCCGCAACGAGTTCGCCGCTCTCGTCAAGAAGCACGGCGCCGAACGCTCCGCCAAGGGCTTCACCTGCTGGACCCAGTTCGTTTCCATGCTCTTCTGCCAACTCGGCCGCGCCGACTCCCTTCGCGAGATCTGCAACGGGCTCAGTTGCTGCCTCGGCAAACTCGTGCACCTCGGCATCGCCAAAGCGCCCCGCCGTTCCACCCTTTCCTATGCCAATGAACACCGCCCTGCCGCCCTGTTCGAGGATCTCTTCTGGACCTCGCTGGCCCGCTTCCGCGACAGTGGGACCCTCGGCCCGCGTAAACACAAGTTCCGCTTCAAGAACAAGCTGCTCAGTCTGGACTCGACGACGATTACCCTGTGCCTGAACCTGTTTCCCTGGGCAAAGTTCCGTCGCGCCAAAGGCGGCGTGAAGGCGCATGTCCTCCTTGATCACGACGACTACCTCCCTGCCTATGTGCTGCTCACCGAAGCCCGCCGGAGCGATGTCAAAATGGCCGACTCCTTCCTGCCCAATCCCGGCTCCATCGTCGCCATGGATCGCGGCTACAACGACTACGCCCTGTTTGGCCGCTGGACGAAGGCCGGCGTCTTCTTCGTGACCCGGCTGAAAGACGATGCCCAGTTTGAGATTGTCGAGGAGCGGACAAGGCCGCAGAACAGCGCGATCTGTGTCGACCAGATCATCCGTCTCTCTTCGGCCAAAGGCCGCGCCGGCTGCCCGCATCTGCTGCGCCGTGTCGTGGTCTGGGTCCCCGAAAAGGACGATGTCATCGTCCTGCTCACCAACCATCTGGAGTTCGGCGCCACGACCATTGCCGCCATCTACAAGGACCGCTGGAAACTGGGCGTGTCCAGACAAGGACACATTGTCCAGTCGGTGAAAGACCGACCGGGGCCAAAAGACTCAGGCCTCGTAGCTTGGGAGGCGCCGTGGCGCGAAAGCAAGACGGCGGAGCCCTCCGACAACATACTCAGAAAGGAGTGTGCGCGACGCACCAGGTTGCAACGTAAGGTGAACGCAGACGTAGCCTCGTTACACGAAATTCCGGTGGCTGAGACGGTCTAGAACGTGCGAAAGCAGAAAGGGCTGGCCGAAATGAGTCCGATGCGGCGGCTCTCACCGGCGGGGTATCAGCGGCGACATGGTGTGAAGGACGATGTGGAAACTGGAGAAGCCCTCGGTGCCCGGCGAAGAAATCTCGTCGAGGAGATGCCGGCTATAACCGTGAGTGGGAAATGCAGGCATAGGCGCCAGGGTGGCGGATCGGGTCGTAGTACCGGTGATGGGCGTGCAGCAAAACGCGCCCGGAGGGAAGGGCCCGGACCGGTGAGTATTCCGTCCGTCAAGGAGAGGCAGGGGTGAGATGACAAAGGCACCCAGCAGTCTGCAGGAACTGAGACGGCGGATCTATCGAAAGGCGAAGTCTGAAACGACGCATCGCTTCTGGGGTCTCTTTGTGCACATCACGAAGATCGAGACCCTCGAAGAGGCTTACCGTATCGCCAAAGGGAACGGTGGTGCCCCGGGCATCGACGGCCAGAGCTTCCAGGACATTGAGTCCGCGGGGCAGGCCGCGTTTCTGGCGGCGGTGCGGGAAGAGCTCATCACAGGCAGGTACAAACCCATGCCGAACCGCCGGGTGGAGATCCCGAAGGGCAACGGCAAAGTCCGAATGCTGCAGATTCCCTGTATCCGCGACCGTGTGGTGCAAGGGGCGCTGAAGCTGATCCTGGAAGCAGTCTTCGAGGCGGATTTTTGCCCGAACTCCTACGGATTTCGACCGAGGCGGTCACCACATCGCGCGCTGGCGGAAGTCAGGCGCAGTGTGATGCGGCGCATGTCCACGGTCATCGATGTTGATTTGTCGCGCTATTTCGACACGATCCGGCATTCGGTGCTTCTGGACAAGATCGCCAAGCGGATCCAGGACCCACAAGTCATGCACCTTGTGAAGCAGGTGATCCAAGCCGGCGGCAAGATTGGTGTCCCGCAAGGGGGACCGTTCAGCCCGCTGGCGGGGAACATCTATTTGAACGAGGTCGACTGGTTCTTCGACACGATTCGGCGCAAGACGGCAGAAGGGGGCTACGAGGCGGTCAACTATCACCGGTTCGCCGACGATGTTGTGATCACCGTCAGTGGGCACCATACCAAACGGGGCTGGGCCGAACGGGCCCTGCAACGGCTCCGGGAACAGATCGCACCGCTGGGTGTGGAGCTGAACCAGGAGAAGACCAGGGTGGTGAATACGCTGAACGGGGAAGCCTTCGGGTTCCTGGGTTTCGACCTGCGCCGGGTACGCAGGCAAGACAGGGGGGGACATTTCATCCTGATGACTCCGAAGAAGAAAGCTCGCAAAGCAGTGAAGGCGAGGGTTCGCGAGATCATTGCGCGCGGGGGAGCAACCCCAGCGCAAGCACTGGTGAAGCGGATCAACGCCACGCTGGCTGGATGGGTGAACTACTTCAGAGTGGGTAACTCCAGTCGAGCCTTTAGCGAGGTTCGCGACTACGTCGAGATGAAGGTCCGGACACTGTTGACGCGGCGGAAACGGCGGCGAAAGCGGAGTGTGGGCTGGCGGCGATGGAGTAACGAATACCTGTACGACGTACTGGGGCTGTATTGGGACTGGAAGATCCAGCCGCTGCCCGGAGTCGGGCGGGGCGACGTGAAAATGGCCGGCGGTCAACAGGACTCATAACCCTTTGGACGAAATTCACTGGGTGAGCTGCTTGAGGGAAAACCTCACGAGCAGTTCTTATGGGGAGGGGCTGGAAACGGGCCGGGCAACTGAGCACCGCGCCAGTCCCTTACCCGACAATTGTTTTTCAAGGCGATCAAACAAAATTTGACAGTGAAGACCTTCGTTGGCACCAGCGAGAACGCTCTCCGCATCCAGATTTGGACAGCCCTGATCGCGCTGCTGCGCTTGAAGTGGCTGCATCACCTTTCCCTCGCCAACTGGTCCTTGTCCAGTCTAGCCTCGTTGCTGCGGCTCAACCTGTTCACCTACCGCGAGTTGACCCTCGCTCTGTACTGACTTGGACAGCCTCAATCCCTCTAGAACGGAGACCACCCCTGGGAATACCAGAAACCACCCGTCAGGAGCCCTTTGAACTCAACACCAGATATGACACGTGTGTCCTGTCTTGGACAGCAGTGACGGATAGTCAAAGGAACACCGGCCTGAGACTCACAGGGGAGAAGTCTCTGGAGAGTGATCTGGCAGAGAAGGAGTTTTGTTCTCTAGGGCGGAGAATCTGACACGGTAGGTTCTCCCACTCGGCCGTCTTCCTATTCCAGCGAGGGAAGGCAAAGTTTGAGGATCTTCTCGCGAACCCTCCACGAGGGCAGGACATGGAGGTCCATGAACGGTTAGTCGTGTCCGGGTCGGTTGGACGTTTTCCTAGACATTGATCCACGAGGTTGTCAAGGGGCTGGACGCTTACGCGCTGAAGCATGGACACTATGTGAGTTGGGAAGCTGCGGTACGCTATCAGTATCTGAGCACCGGCCGCTGGGGCCAGGAAGCCATCGCGCCTCGCGCGGCTGGGAATGCCCAGGAGTGCCGCCGATTCGTGAAGTCACTGGTGATCCGAATGCCCGGCGAAGCAAATATATCGTTCCTCTATCGCTATATCCTGCGGCTCGGCTCATTGGAAGGCCGACGTGGGCATATTGCCAGCCAACTGAGGGCGCACTATATTCGCGAAATCCGGGCGAGGTTGTTTGAGTTGCAAATGCGATCGAGGGGCTTGGACTCTACGGAGCGCGGGCCAGAATCGGCAGCCGCCGCCACCTAAGGTTCCTGCACGTGGTTTAGTTCGCCATGTTGAGTACGGTGCTGCGGTGGGAGAGACTGTCAGGAGGTGAGCTCTTCGAGCCAGAAACAGCAATGAGGGGTGCTTAGTCAAAGGCATGCGAATTCTGATTACAGGGGGGGCGGGTTTTATCGGGTCGCACACCGCCGAACGGGTTCTTGTTGGCGGTCACGAGACGGCGATCCTAGACGATCTGAATGATTTCTATGAGATCACGATTAAGGAGCAGAATCTCGCACTTGTCGGGGCACAAGGATCCGTGGCGCTCTATCGCGGGGACATCCGAGATGGGGCTTTCGTGGACCGGGTGTTCCAAGAGTTCCGGCCCGAGGCTGTGGTTCATCTCGCGGCGCGGGCGGGTGTGCGACCGTCTCTGGAGGAACCGGTGCTGTATACGGATGTCAACTGCTTGGGTACGGCGGTCTTGCTGGAAGCGGCGCGAAGGGCCGGGACGCACAGATTTGTGTTCGCCTCCTCCAGTTCCGTCTATGGGCTGACACAGCGCATCCCATTTCAAGAGGATGACCCGGATTTGCGACCGATTTCACCCTATGCCGGAACGAAGTTGGCGTGCGAACGGCTGTCTTATGTTTACTCGCATCTGTATGGGATCAAGGTTGTCTGCCTGCGGTTTTTCACTGTTTATGGACCTCGCCAGAGACCAGATCTGGCCATCAGTAAGTTTATCGAGTGTGTTGAGACCGGGCGTGAGATTCCATTCTTCGGTGATGGTCAGATGGGGCGGGACTACACATTTGTCTCCGACACCATTGATGGAATCCTGGCTGCTCTGAACATTAATTGCCCTTATGGCGTGTTCAATCTGGGGAACTCGTTTCCCGTCACGCTGAGTGAAATGGTGGCAGAGATCGAACGAGCCACGCATAGGGAGGCGAAGTTGAGACGTCTGCCGGTCCCTCCTGGGGATGTACCGATTACGTATGCGGATCTCACGAAGTCAGAAGCGGCGCTAGGCTACCGCCCGAAGGTCTTGTTTGCAGAGGGAATTCGGCGGACCGTGGAGTGGTATCGAGCGTGGAAGCGGGGGACCGACGAGCGGACTGGGCCTGGTGCAGGGACGGCCGGGTAACTTGTGTGCCCGGGAGCTTCGGCGCAACGTAGATGTCTCAGGAATCTCGGGACTATCCCGGTTACTGGGCGAGTGGGCTGTGCGGATCAGATCGGTGTGCTGGGTGTCTAGTTAGGTTTCTCTTGTGCCGTTTCGGTGAGGTTATCTAGGAGTTCAGTTCGTCAATCGGTTCTTCTGGAAAGGGGTCGCGGTAGGGACGGCCATCACTAGTCGCCCCCCGCACAGATCCGTACTGGCGCTGCTCACGCATACGGCTCCTACCTCGGATATCTGGCGTCAAAGCGCACTGCCGGATGTGGATGCAGTAGCCGGGGGCGTGGCAGCCAGCGCTCGAAGAGTCGAGTTGCCCGCGCCGCGCTCACTCGGGCTTTCTGGCTGCGCCGTTGTAGTACGCGCCACCAATATCGCCCTATGCGCTCGCGGAATCGGTCCAGGCTCGCCCAGTTGCCCGGCACTGCATGGTATTGGTAGAAGCCGCTGAGCACGCGCCCGAGCCACTCCCCCACTTTCAGCACCGGTTCGTGCATCCGCTCGCGAAGCGTCTGCTTAACTTGCTGCAGTTTTGTGAGCGCTACGCAAACCCCATCTTGAATGCACCCTCCGTGTGCCCCACTGTGAAGTCATGCGCATACGCGGACCTGAGGCTTGGACGAAGTGGCGGGAGTTGGTCGCTGAGCAGGAGCGGAGCGGGCAAAGTGCGGCGGCGTTCTGCCGGGCACGTGGGCTATCTCCAACGCACTTCCTTGCCTGGAAGAAACGTCTGATCCTGGCTGGCCCGCAACCCTTCGTCGAGGTCCACTTGGTGGACGCCGGCAGGGCGACTCAAGCGGCGGCTGGGCATGGACCGGCAATTGAGATTCGGCTGCCCACCGGCCGGAGCCTGCTCGTCGAGCCAGGCTTCGATCCCAATCATCTGCGCGCTTTGTTGGCCGTGTTGGAGTCCCGCGTTTGACCGGTCTGCCGAGCCTGCGCACGCTCGACCGCGAGCAAAGCGCGCGCATCTGGCTCGCCGCCGAGGCCGCTGACATGCGCTGCGGTTTCGACCGCTTGGCCGAACGTGTGAAAGCCCTCATTGGGCAGGACGCATCAGGTCGAAGCAATGCCGACCGCTGCAAGCCGCTTGATTCGGTCTTCTCCGAGTCAAAGGCGGACCAACGGGTACGAGCTGCGCGGCCCTGCCCGAACCCACCCAGGGACCGACAGGTGGGCAACAAGGACCCGCACGTCCTTCGGCGTCCTGCGGGTGTCTCGTCCGTGCAAATGGAGCATCCCTTGACCTCTTCCCCCCGACCCCCTCCTCGGCCTGTGGCCGAAGCGTGGGCACCAACTTGCGATAGTACTGAAACGGGACAGCTCGTTCCCCGGCCGCTCCTGGTGGCTACGCCACTTCGAGAACCGGCGCGGCCTGCCTCCTGCCCGAGGGTATCGACGCAGCCAGCCTCGCCAAGGGCAGCGGCATCCTGGCCGTGGAGGGCTTGAACATCCAGACCTTCGAGTCTCCGCTGCTGGCTGGAGGAGCGGTCGACTATGGCGGGTTCCCCTCCATTCTTTCAGTAGGCAAGAACCTGATGGTGGGGTAGCTTCAAAGCCCCATCAACTTGTAAAGCTCGCTTGTGTTTACGGTGCGGTCGATGAATCCCAGGTCACCGGAATCCTTCACTGCGCGGGCGGCGTCCAGAAATGCGGTCATGGCGGCGCGATAGAGCGAGGTGGCCAGGGAGACGCGCCGCACTCCGGCGGCCGCGAGCTCGGGCACGGAGAACGACTTGCCCGGGATGCCCGCCATGAAGTTAAAGGGCTTGGACACGGCGGAGCACACCGTACGCACCGCCTCCAGATCCGGCAGACCGGGCGCGAACAGCACTTCGGCCCCGGCCTGCTCGAAGGCCCGGAGCCGCCGGATGGTTTCGTCCAGGCTGGGATTGGCGAAGAGCAGGTTGTGGGTACGCGCCGTCAGGAAGAAAGGAAACCCGAGGCCGCGGGCCACCTGCGCTCCGGCGGCGATGCGTTCCACGGCCAGCGAGAACTCGAATAGCGGAGCTTCCGGCTTGCCGGTCGTATCCTCGATCGTGCAGCCCACCAGCCCGGATTCAGCCGCACGGCGGACGGTCTCGGCCACGTCCTCCGGCCTTTCGCCGAAGCCCTTTTCGAGATCGGCCGAGACGGGTAGTTCTGTCGCCTCGACGATCATGCGGGCATGGGCCAGCGCTTCGTCCCGTGTGAGACCTCCATCCTTGCGGCCCATGGCGACGGCCGAGGCTGCACTGGAAGTGGCCAATGCCTGGAAGCCCAGGCCGGCCAGCATGCGCGCGGAGCCGGTGTCCCAAGGATTGGGAATGACGAAGCAGCCCGGTCCGGCGTGTAGTGCCTGGAAACGGGCTGCCTTTTCCTGCTGAGTCATGGTTACGGATTCCGTTCCTCTCGTTTGTGACGGCCAGTTGTGTCCGGTGCGCGCGGCGTTTCCACTGAGGCTCGCCGGGCCGGTTGGCGCGGTCAGACGTTACTTTTCACCATCGTATTGCAGTTGCAGGCGGGGTGAGCGGCGGTTGTGGGTGTTCGGGGCAGCCCCAGCCTTCGGCTTGGGGGAGCCCTTGGTAAGCGGGTGAGTCCCAGGGCCGTGTAGTACGAGCACTCGTTCCGTCCAGGGCCCGTGTATTGCCGTTGCGGGGGGGAGCGGCGGTCGTGGGTGTTCGGGGCAGCCCCAGCCTTCGGCTTGGGGGAACCCTTGGTCGGCGGGTGAGTCCCAGGGGCGCGTACTACGAGCACTCGTTCCGTCCAGGGCACGTGTATTGCCGTTGCAGGGGGGGGCGGCGGTCGCCTGTGTTCGGGGCGGCCCCAGCCTTCGGCTTGGGGGAACCCTTGGTAAGCGGGTGAGTCGTTGGGTCGTGTAGTACGAGCACTCGTTGCGTCCCGGGCACGTGTATTGCCGTTGCAGGGGGGTGAGCGGCGGTCGTGGGTGTTCGGGGCAGCCCCAGCCTTCGGCTTGGGGGAACCCTTGGTCGGCGGGTGAGTCCCGAGGGTCGCGTAGTACGAGCACTCGTTCCGTCCAGGGCACGTGTATTGCCGTTGCAGGGGGTGAGCGGCGGTCGTGGGTGTTCGGGGCAGCCCCAGCCTTCGGCTTGGGGGAGCCCTTGGTCGGCGGGTGAGTCCCGAGGGGCGCGTAGTACGAGCACTCGTTCCGTCCAGGGCACGTGTATTGCAGTTGCGGGCGGGGTGAGCGGCGGTCGTGGGTGTTCGGGGCAGCCCCAGCCTTCGGCTTGGGGGAGCCCTTGGTAAGAGAGTCAGTCCCAGGGTTGCCCGGTACGAGCACTCGTTCCGTCCCGGGCACCCGCTGAACGGAGTCGGATTCGCCGGTCAGGGGCGTCGCGCCTTCCCGTAGCGCCAGTGCCGTCGGGGTTCGCTGGAGGCCCAAGTGCACTCCGCGTTGAGAGATGGACCGGCCCCCCCGGAGGATGGCCCGTCATCGGGCGTTCCCTGCCGACGGTGTCCGGTGTGGTTTGTGCCTGGGGCTGCCCGGCGAACTGAAGCGGCGGGCAGGGGATTCGTCTCCATCCACCGGTCCAGAGAGGTGCCGGGCTCAGGCAAGTGATGGAAAAGAGCGGGCTTGTGTTGACCCCCTGGAGAGAAGACGTTATTCTCTAGTGAGAATAGGGAAATGCCAGTGCAGACGCTCATGAACGTTTCCGTCAAGTGCGAATACGCGCTCCGCGCGGTGCTTGACCTCACCTTGGCGCCGGGGACGCAACCGATCCGGATCGCTGACATCGCGACGCGGCAGCAGATACCGCAAAAGTTCCTGGAGACGATTCTGGCGGACCTGAAGAAGCACGGGTTTCTGGAATCGCGCCGTGGCGCCGAGGGCGGCTATCTGCTGGCCAAGGCGGCCGAGACCATCACGGTGGGACAGGTGTTGCGGAGTGTGGAAGGAGGCCGGACGGGCCGCGCGGCGTTGGAAGCGCCGGGCCCGCTGGGTGAGTTCTGGGATCGTGTGGACGAGGCGGTGGCCGGGGTCATCGACAAAACCACGTTTGCCGAATTGGCCCGGAACTGGCGCGACCGGCAGACAAGATACGTGCCAAATTGGGAGATTTAAGGGAAGCCGATGAGAGTTTTCGACGATAACTCATTCAGCATCGGCCGGACTCCTCTAGTCCGGCTCAACCGTGTAACGAAGGGCGCCGGGGCCACGGTTCTGGCTAAGATCGAGGGCCGGAACCCGGCCTATTCGGTGAAATGCCGCATCGGTGCGTCGATGGTTTGGGACGCGGAAAAGAGCGGCATTTTGGGGCCCGGGAAGGAACTGGTGGAACCCACCAGCGGCAACACCGGGATCGCCCTGGCGTTTGTCGCGGCGGCGCGCGGTTACCCCATCACCCTGACAATGCCCGAGACGATGTCGCTGGAGCGCCGTAAGGTATTGAAGGTGTTCGGGGCGAACCTCGTGCTGACGGAAGGACCGAAGGGCATGAAGGGCGCGATCGCGAAGGCGGAGGAGATCTACAACTCGGATCCCTCGAAGTACGTCCTGCTGCAGCAATTCCAGAATCCGGCGAATCCGAAGATTCACTTTGAGACGACCGGACCGGAGATCTGGGAAGACACCGATGGCCAGGTAGACGTGTTGGTATCGGGCGTGGGGACCGGCGGCACCATCACCGGCATTTCGCGCTACATCAAACAGGCCAAGGGCAAGCCCATCCTGTCAGTGGCCGTGGAACCAACCACGAGCCCGGTGATCACGCAGGTGAGGAATGGCGAGTCTCCACAGCCGGGCCCGCACAAGATCCAGGGCATTGGGGCCGGCTTCATTCCCGGCACGTTGGACCTCTCGATGGTGGACCGGGTGGAACAGGTGACCAACGACGAGTCGATGGAGATGGCCCGGCGTCTGGCGTCCGAGGAAGGCATCCTCAGCGGCATCTCGTGTGGCGCGGCGGCTGCGGCTGCCGTCCGGTTGGCGTACCTGCCGGAGTTTGCCGGCAAGACGATTGTCGTAGTGCTGCCGGATGCCGGTGAACGATACCTCTCGTCGGCGCTTTTCGAGGGGATGTTCGCCGATTAACTGAGAATTGGTTGCGCTTGCAGAATGACGCCCGGCGTTCCGAGGGGAAGCGACCCCAAAGGACGCCGGGCGTTTCGTCGTTTTGCGGGGATTTTGCGCTAATGGAAATGAACTAGAACTGAGGAAATGAGAGAGGGTGCGGGCGCCGGGTTGGGTGTTGGGGTGAAGGCGCCCGCTTCTCGTAACGGGGATTGACTATAAGAGCGCAAATGAGGGGTTTCAGGTTACAGGTAAACCAAAATAGCAGAGTGACATTTTTTTGCTTGACCTTCTTCGCCGTTTGTTCTATTCTGAGTTGGCAAACATAAGGCGAAGGAGGAAGCATGGCAATGCTAAGCCACCTCTCAATCGGTCCGTCCGGATGGCATCGCGCGGACTGGGTTTCCACTGTCTATCCAAAGCCCGCATCGCGCGGGTGGCATCCACTCGACACGCTGGCCAGGTATGTGGATGTCGCGGAGATCGGGCAGACCTTCGCCGGGCCTCTCAAGCCGGAGATTGCCCGGCTCTACGTGAAGAAGGTGGAGAAGAATCCAGGCTTCCTGTTCACCGCGCTGCTGGAGAGGCGCTTCACCTACGACCGGTGTCTGGACGAAGCGGCCGTGAATGCCTGGAAGCAAGGCCTGTTTCCTCTGCTGCGGGCCCGGCGGTTGGGTGCGGTGGTGATGCAGTTCCCCTGGGCATTCCGGTTCACCGAGGAGAACAGGCAGTTCCTCATCCACCTTCGGAGGACGTTTCACGAATTCCCGCTATCGGCGGAACTGCGGCACGAGTCATGGCTGAGGGATGAGGCGGTGACGACGCTGGTGAACTACCGCGTCGGGTTCGTCAACATTGATCAGCCGCAATACTTCCGGGCGCTGCCGCCCACGGCAATGCTTACCTCGGGGGTGGCAGTTGTCCGTATGCATGGGCGGCGGAGCCCGGAGGGGTTTCAGGAGTTTGACCGGCCGGTGGACCAGTCCTATCTGTACGATCTGGATGAGTTGCTGGAATGGCGACCGCGGATTGAGCGTCTGGCGGCGAATGCGGCGCGGGTTCTGGTGGTGACGGCCAACGCGGAGGGCGGGCGGTCGATGGTGAACGCGCTGCAGTTACGCGAGATCTTCGGGGATTCGGCCCTGCGGGCGCCGGCACCATTGATTGGCGAGTATCCGGCGGAGTTGGCGGCATTCCGGGCTCAGAGACCGGTACAGGCGGTGTTGTTGCCGGCGCGAGCGGCTTAATTCCTGGGGCGATTGGCCTGGTATTGAGCCGTTACGTCATGAACCTGGCCGCCGGCGACGTCGAGCACCATCGCTTTTCCGCTGTCGAGAAGTGGATAGGACTTCTCGCGCGTCCACACCATGCGCGGAGCCAGGATACCGTTGTCATGGATATTGGATTCGGCGCCGGGGGCGAGCCAGACGTCGTCGTAGCCATGGGCGTGGAAGGGTAGATCGGCGAATCCGGCCCAGAACTGGTCGGTATCCATGCCCGTGAGCAGTAGTGTTTTGTCGGGGTTGGCACGTTTGAATCGGAGGACGCCCTGGACCAGATCCCGGGCGATATGGCTGCGCTCCCAGTTCCACCGCATGACATGCCAGGAGGCTGGGATGACGAAGGCCAGGTAGAGGATGGCGATGGGGATGCCTATCGCCTTCCGAGCCGAGACCATGGCGCCGAGGACGAGCGCGAAGCCCACGGCGGGGCCCACCAACGTGTAGTCCATGATGTGGTCCGGCAGAAGCAGCAGGGGGCCGAGCAGGATAAGGAACCACGCCACGCCGAACACCGCTGTGCGGTTGCCGAATGAGGGCGGCTCGCGTTTATTGTCTCGCAGCATCATCGCCAGCAGAACGGCGGCGCAGAGGATGGTAGTGGCCACCACGAAGAGCGTTTTGGGCCAATCCCAGAAGAAGTGATTGAATCGCTCCGGCCCCACGACCATTTCGATGTACGTCGCCAAAGTGTGGAAGATCCGCCTGTCGATTCGAATGGCGTAGGGTCCGGTCTTGTAAACCGGCGCCACCAGGAAGTGGATGAGCGTGAACGCGAAGGATCCGGCGTATAAGGGTAGCGTCCGCAGGAAGCGGCTTCGGTCGAACAACAGGGTGTAGGCCGACACCAGCAGCGGATACATGACTACGGTTTCCAACGAGCCCAGGCCGACCACGAAGACGATTGCCGCGGCGCGCTCCCGGCCTTTCAGGAAAAGCAGAAAGGCACTCAGGATGAAGCAAAGGGATTGGGGCTGGTTATAGATGCAGGTCCAACAAAAGGCCGGGGCGACACAAGGGTTCAGCAGCCAGCAGAAAGTGGTCGTGGCACCACCCCATACGGATCCTGTCAGACGGCGCGCGATCGCGTTGAGCAAAAACAGGTTGGCCGAGACGGTGAGGAAGACGACGATTCGGAAGGGCAGGGGATTGATGCCGAAGATGGCTTTCAGAACGTAGAAATAGAGATTTTCACTCCACGGGCGGAGATTACCGTGAGCTTTTGGGGCAAAGGCGATAGTGAGCAGGTCTTTGAAGTTGTGAGCCGGACCGATACTAAGCCAGCCGAAGTCGTCCTGGTAGAACCAGCAATCGAGGCCGCGATAGTAGAAGAGGAACAGGCACAGCACAGCGGCGATGGCCGGGCCAAAGCGTTGGTGCCACGGCAGGGCAGTGGATTGGTCGGGGAGGCTGCTCACTTCTCTTGGAGAGTAGCAGCCTTGACATAGGCGCGTAAACCGCGAATTGCGGCGAAATTCACTTCATTCTTAGTGAAGAATGGGCAGCGTGAGATAGTCCGGGGGGACAAACAGACTCCCCTGGGTGACGCCTTGCGGCGCGATGCGTTTCAATTCCACTGCGAGCTGAGCGGCGGTGGCGCGTCCGTCGATATAGCTCTGGAAAGCGAGGGTGATCTCGCGGACTTGCGCCGGGGATTCGTGGACGAATTCCAGGCGCAAGTGGCGAATGCCGGCCCGCTGCCAGGCATCAATGAAGCTGCTGGCCTCCTGCGCCTCGGCGCCGAAAACGGTATTGCGGCAGCCGACGTCGGCCATGACGGGGTGAGCACGTCCGGACGGATCTTTCAGGGCCACCGTGTGGGTTTCGCACGGGCGGCCACAATCCTTGTAGGTGGTGCCCTTGGAAAGGAAACGGCAGAAGACGCAGTGTTCGGTGTGGAAGACGGGCAGGTGCTGGTAAGCGATGGCCTCAATGCGCGAGGCTCCGGCCGTGCGGGCGAGTTCCGAGATCTGGTCGGCGTTCAGGTCGTGTGTCGGCGTCAGCCGGGCCAGACCGAGGTCGAAGTAGGCCGAGGCCGTCAGCGAGTTGGCGGTGTTGAGGCTGAAGTCGCCGATCAGGTCGGGGTGCGCCTGCAGTTTGAGGGCGTGCAGAATGCCCGTGGAGCGGACGACCAGCGGGCATTCGAGACTCAGCAGAAAATTGACGATGCGGGCTTCGCCGGGCTTGAGGATGCGTGGGCTGGCGGCACGAACGGCGATTCCAGCGGCTTTGACACGTTCTACGGAGGGACGCAGGCCGTAGAGGTCCAGATAGTCGAGGGTGATGCTGGCTGGTGCAAGTTCAAGGGCCGCCTCCAACTGCTGAGGCGTTCGGACCAGCAGGTGGAGTTGAGGAGCTGGGTCATCGGTCTCGGGCGCAACGGCCTGGCGGAGAGCCGCTTCCACCAGGGGCTTGGGCGCCTGGACGTCCGCGTGCGGCCGGTTGGCCTGAAGAGCCTGTAGCTGCTCGACGGCTTCGCGGCGCATGCGGTTCAGCAGCGATCCGGGCACAAACGGGGCGCCGGTGCAGGTGAGCTCGAGACGATCCAGAGAGTAGGGCGTGTTGCCGAGGCGGGCGAACTGGTCGCGCAGGTATTCCTCGGTGAGGCCGCGGTTTTGCGCCTTGCCCACGGATTCGGGCGAAAGGACCAGAGTGTTGATCTCGGGATGCGCGGCGAGGCTCCATTCGGTGACCAGGGGAGCCCCTTCGGCGGCGGTGACGCGGACGTGCAGCGGCTGGCGGGCGACGGGCGCGGCAGGCTCGAGAAACGGTTTGGTGACGCGCTCCAGTGCGGGGTCGTGTGTGCGCCAGACCAGGTCGCCGGGATGGATGCGGGCGAAACGGACGGCGCTGTTGCCGAACCGCAGGTCGAGGGAGCCATCGAGATTGGGCGCCGATTGGAAGATGCGGCCACCTTCTTCGGGCTCCTCGGGGCTGCGCCACGAGGCGGCATCGAAGACCAGACCGTCGCCGGGCTTCATCGGAGCGAGACGGTGGGCGGGCGAGGGCTCGACGGTGACGGAGTCGCGGCCGACTTTGGTGACCTTGCCGACGCAGACTCCGCGATGGCGGGGCGCGCGGCCGTTGACTACGGCCTGATGGTTTGTTCCGGTGAGAAAGTAAGGGCCCGACCCGCGCGAGTAGACCTGCTCGAGTTGAAGCTCCTCGGCCGGCGTAATGGAGAGGCGGCGGCCGGCCCAGGCTTCGTCGACGGCCTTGCGGTAGGCGGCCGTGGCGAGAGCGACATAGTCCGCATCCTTGTAACGGCCTTCGATCTTGAGGGCGGAGACGCCCATGGCGACGATTTCGGGCACCTGGCGGAGGCCGTACAGGTCGCCGGGGGAGAGCAGGTAGCGGGCGTCGGCGAGCGGCTCGATGCGTCCGTCGACCATCATTTCGTAAGGCAGACGGCACGCCTGGGCGCACTGGCCGCGATTGGCGCTGCGGCCGCCCCAAGCTTCGGACGAGAAGCACTGGCCGGAGTAGGCGACGCACAGGGCACCGTGGACGAAGATTTCCAGCTCGCACGACGTCTGCTCAAGGATGGACCGGACCTCGGAGAGGGCCAACTCCCGAGCCAAGGTGACGCGCTGCACGCCCAGGCTCTGGGCCAGATGGACGCCTTCCGCGTCGGTGATGCTCATCTGCGTGCTGGCGTGGAGTTCCATGGCCGGTGCGATCTGCCGGGCCAGCCGAACCATGCCGTAGTCCTGCATGATGAGGGCGTCGGCGCCAGCCTCGATGATGGAAGCGATGGCTTGAGCCGCTTCCGCGATCTCGTGCTCGAAGATCAGCGTGTTGAAAGTGACGAAGCCGCGGACTCCGCGTGTGTGGAGTTCGCGCATGACCGCCGGCAGTTCCGTGAGCGTGAAGCCGACTTTGGCGCGGGCCGAAAAGTGCTTCAGGCCGAAGTAGACGGAGTCGGCTCCGGCTTCGATGGCGGCGTGGAGTTGGGGCCAGTAGCCGGCGGGACTCATGACTTCGGGTTTGCGGACGGGGGGCTGCTGGCGCATGGAGGGGGTCTCTTTCAGGGTAACAGGCGGGTGCCGCGTCATGTAGCCCAAAGATGGGAAAGGCCTATAGCCGGACGGGTTTCCAGGTCCGTGCGGCCCGGGCGTGGCGGCCGCGCTGACTTTTTTGCGTCTCGCAGTCACTTTTCCGACGACAATTGCGCGCCGCGCACACTGTATATGTATGAAGCGGATCCCGCTGGTTGGATGTCTGATCATGGTTTTCGCGGCCGGCTCCGTTGTGAGCGCCCAGCCGCCACGCTCGGGCTCGTCCCCGATGACGGATGCCGGCCAGGCGAACCTGCCGGGGCAGAAGATTGGCCCCAACGATCTGCTGGCGATTTCCGTCTATGACTCTCCCGAACTGACGCGAACCGTTCGCGTGGGGGCCGAAGGGTATATCCGGCTGCCGATGGTGTCCGACCGGATTCAGGCCCAGGGGCTGATGCCCGCGGCTCTGGAAAGCGCCATCGCCGAGATCCTCATCAAGGAGGGGCTTCTGGTGAAGCCCGTGGTGATGGTGACCGTGGCCGAGTACTCCAGCCGGTCGGTTTCCGTGATTGGCGCGGTGAAGAAGCCGACGACGTTTCAGGCGGTGGGCCGGGTGACCTTACTGGACGCGATCTCGCGGGCGGAAGGGCTGTCGGAGTTGGCGGGCCCGGAGATCCTGATCTCCACGCCGCCCGACGAGGACGGCAGCGACAAGCAGTTGGTGCAGCGGTTCCTGGTGCGCGACCTGATCGACAACGCGAAGCCGGAGATGAACCTGGTGCTGCATGGCGGTGAGGAGATCAGGGTGCCCGAGGCGCGGAAGATCTTCGTGACGGGCAATGTCAAGAAACCTGGGGCGTTTCCGGTGAAGGAAGAGAATCAGCTAACCGTGTTGAAGGCGCTGGCGCTTTCGGAAGGGCTCTCGCCGTTCCCGCAGAAGTATGCGTATGTGTATCGCAAAGCGGACAACGAAGGTGGCAAGGCGGAGATCCAGGTGGAGTTGTCGAAGATCATGCAGCGCAAGGCCGTGGACTTCGGCCTGGAACCCGAAGACACGCTGTATGTGCCGGAAGATGCGAACCGGAAGCGATGGGTCGGCACTACGGAGAAGGTGGTCGCCTTTGGCCTGGCGACGGCTTCGGGCGTGCTGGTCTGGAAGCGGTAGACGGCCGAAAGGCCCCGCGCCAATTCGGGGCTACTGAGGCTTCGGCAAGGGTTTGCCGATTTCCCAGTGGTGTCCGTACGGGTCGACGACACGGCCCAGCCGCCAGCCGTAATCGTCCTTGACCGGCCAGACTACTTCAGCGCCCGCCGCCACGGCCTGGTCGAAGATGGCGTCCGGATCGTCCACCACCATGACCATGCGCACGGTACCGCCGCCGAGGGATTCGGGGCTGAAGTTCAGGTGCTCAGGCGATTCATCGGCGAGCCAGAAACTGGCGGCGCCGACGGCCAATTGAGCGACCACCGAGCCAGTGTCGCTGTCGATGCGGAAGAGTTCCGTGGCTCCAAAGGCCTGCTTGTAGAACTCGATGGCCTGGGCGCCTTGCCGGACTGAGAGCATAGGGGCTATGGAGGTATTGGGGTCTACCAGCGGCCCCGATTTGTCACTCATGAGGTGCTCCTCTCTGTCGTGTTCTGATGTCCGCTGGTTGATGGTAGCAGGCGGTATGGAGTTTCGGGGTGTCCCGGGGCGGCCCCTGTTCACCGCTTCCGCCTCTCCACGGACTCCCGCAGATACCCCGTGAATGCCTCCAACGCCTTCGACAGATACCGCCGTTCCAGGCGAATGTAGCCCACACGCCGGGTGGCCTTCGGTTCCAGCTCAATCATCCGGCAGCCCTGGCTCAGGCTCCGCCCCATCTCCGGCACGATGCTCACTCCGAATCCGGCTCGGATCAATTCGAAGATCGTCAGGAACTGATCCACCTCGAACTGCCCCGAAAAGCGCGCCCGGGCCCGGTCGCACACCGCCAGGGTCTCGTCCCTCAGGCAGTGGCCGTCCTTCAGAATCAGCAGCCTCTCCTGCGACACCCGCCGCAGCTGCACCTTCTCCGCCGCGGCCAGCGGGTGGCCCTCCGGAACCGCCAGATACAGCGGATCCCGGAACAGCTCTTTCATCACCAGTCCGGAGCCCTCCACCGGCAGGCTCACCACCGCCACGTCCATCTGCCCCTCCAGCACCTGCTCCACCAACTCCGCTGTCGTCCCCTCCCGGACATGCAGATCGACGTCCTGGTAGCGCTCCGTGAAGCCCTTCAGGAGCGGCGTCAGGTAGTAGGGCAGGATCGTGGGAATCGCGCCGACCCGCAGCGGACCATGCATTCCCTTCCGCGCCCGCTCGAAATAGTCTGGCAACGCCGCGGCATCCTCCAGCAGGGCCTGCGCCTTGCCCAGAATCGCCTCGCCCAGCGGAGTCAGTTCCACCCGCCGGTTCAGCCGCTCAAACAGAGCCCCGCCCAGCCCCTCCTCCAGCCGCGCAATCTGCTCAGAGAGCGAGGGCTGTGCGATCCCCAGATCCTCCGCCGCCTTCGTGAAGCTCCCTGTTCGCGCCACCGCACAGAAGTACTCCAGCTGCCGCAAATCAAATCCACGCGTCCGTATTTTCTGTGCCATAGGAAAGTCCGATCCAAACCATAGACGCAATCGTATTGACCTATGTTAACCCGCCACATACACTCGGTGCCATGAAGCTGTACGCAAAGCCGCTCGTCATTGCCCTCGCGGTCGCGGCCGCACCGTTCGTGCTCGCGAACCTCGCCTGGGCTCAGCAGCCCCAATCCAACAAGTTCTGGTGGCCGGAAAAACTCGACCTCACGCCCCTGCGGCAGAACGCCCCGGAGTCCAATCCGCTGGGCGCAAACTTCAACTATCCCAAGGCCTTTGCCACCCTCGACCTGAAAGCCGTCAAGCAGGACATCCACAATGTGCTGAAGACCTCGCAGGACTGGTGGCCGGCCGACTACGGCAACTACGGCCCCTTCTTCATCCGCATGGCCTGGCACAGCGCCGGCACCTACCGCACGCTGGATGGCCGCGGCGGCGCCGATGGCGGCCAGCAGCGCTTTGATCCCCTGAATAGCTGGCCCGACAACGGCAACCTCGACAAGGCCCGCCGCCTGCTGTGGCCCGTCAAACAGAAGTACGGCGCCAAACTCTCCTGGGGCGACCTGATGGTGCTCGCGGGCAACGTCGCTTTGGAAGACATGGGGTTCAAGACCTTCGGCTTCGCCGGAGGCCGCGCGGACGACTGGGAGCCCGAACTCGTTTACTGGGGCCCCGAACAGAAGATGCTCGACGACAAGCGCTATAGCGGCAACCGGAATCTGCAGCGCCCCCTGGCCGCCGTGCAGATGGGCCTGATCTACGTGAATCCGGAAGGCCCCAACGGCAACCCGGATCCGCTGGCCGCTGCGAAGGACATCCGCGACACCTTCGGCCGCATGGCCATGAACGACGAGGAAACCCTGGCTCTCATCGCCGGCGGCCACACCTTTGGCAAGGCCCACGGAGCACACCCGGTAGACACCTGCGTGGGACCCGAGCCGGCTGCGGCCGGCGTCGAAAAGCAGGGTCTCGGCTGGGACAACAAGTGCGGCAAAGGCAATGCCGGCGACACCATCACCAGCGGCCTGGAAGGCGCCTGGAGCGCCACGCCCACCAAGTGGTCCTCGCAGTATCTCGACAACCTCTTCTCCTTCGAATGGGTCAAGACGAAGAGCCCCGCCGGAGCCACGCAGTGGGTGCCCGCCGACAGCAAGGCCGCCAACCTGGTGCCCGATGCACACGACCCCTCGAAGCGCCACGCTCCGATGATGTTCACCACCGACATCGCCATCAAAGAGGACCCGAGCTACCGCAAGATCGCCATGCGCTTCCGCGAACATCCGGAAGAGTTCCAACTCGCCTTCGCGAAGGCCTGGTTCAAGCTGACCCACCGAGACATGGGCCCGAAGGCTCGCTACGTTGGTTCGGAAGTGCCGGGCGAAGACCTGCTCTGGCAGGATCCGCTGCCCAAGGCCGAAGCCAAGCCGATTGACGCGAAGGACGTCGCCGCGCTGAAAGCGAAGATCCTCGCCTCCGGCCTGACGGTGCCTGAACTGGTCCGTACGGCGTGGGCCTCGGCGGCCTCCTTCCGCGGCACCGACATGCGCGGCGGAGCGAACGGAGCGCGCCTGCGTCTGGCGCCCGAAAAGGATTGGGCCGTCAACAACCCCTCGGAGCTGGCCAAAGTGCTGCCGCGCCTGGAGAGCATCCAGGCGGACTTCAATAAGGGCAGCAAAAAGGTCTCCCTGGCCGACCTGATCGTCCTGGGCGGCACCGCAGCCGTGGAGAAGGCCGCGAAGGATGGCGGCCGCGCCGTGCAGGTACCTTTCACTCCGGGCCGCGTGGACGCCACCCAGGCCCAGACTGACGTGGCTTCGTTCGCCGTGCTCGAACCGACAGCGGATGGCTTCCGCAACTACTTCGGCGCGGGGCAGACCGTCTCTCCGGCTGAGAAACTGGTGGACCGCGCGAAGATGCTGGAACTCACCGTTCCGGAGATGACGGTGCTGGTCGGCGGCCTCCGCGCGCTGAACGCCAACGCTGGCGGAGTGGCCCACGGCGTCTTCACCGCCCGCCCCGGCACCCTAAACAATGACTTCTTTGTGAATCTGCTGGACATGTCCACCAAGTGGACCGTGTCTACGAAAGAAGAGGGTCTGTACGAGGGAGTGGATCGCAAGACTGGCCAGGTCAAGTGGACCGCGACTCCGGTGGACCTGATCTTCGGGTCGAACTCCGAGCTGCGAGCCGTGGCGGAAGTCTACGGCGCGTCCGACGGCCAGGAGAAGTTTGTCCAGGACTTCGCGAAGACCTGGGCGAAGGTCATGAACCTCGACCGCTTCGAGTTGCGGTAGAGCAGGAGATCATCGTGCCCGGGGCCCGTCGGCCCAGGGCCGGAGGTGGTTCCCGAGAGCTGGACCAACAACCAAACGGCGGCGTGCGCAACGCCGCCGTTTGGCTTTCTCGAGGGTCCGACTTCCGCCTATCCGCCATCCTTACTGAAAGCGAAGTTCTCATTGTCAAAGAGCTTTTGGCGCGGGGCCCGGGCGAATGGGTTCGTTTGGCTGGACCGCATCTGAGTCAGGCGGAAGGCTCAGGCGGGCCGTGGGCGGTCTTCCCAGGTGGGCGTCCGGTTTGACGATTGGGTTCGATTGGCTGGATGGTGGCAGTGTCCGATTCCTGCATGGACGGGAGGCGGCTGCCGTCGTTGGACGGGGCGGTGGGTTGGCTCGGGCGGCTGTCTTTTGAAGACAGGTTTGGCTGGGGCTGAGTTGGGTTTGGCTCGGGCGTTGCCGTTGTTGGGATGGGCCCCCGGCGATGCCGGGGGTAATGGTGGAGGGGCAGTTCGGGTTGTTGCGGTGGGCCGGAGATTTGGGTTTTTCCGGGAATGCTGCTACTGAGAGGGATGGAGTTTTCCTCCCTGGGGACGGGCGGTTGGCTCGGGTGGCTGTCTTTTGACGGCAGATTTGGCTGGGATTCCGCTAGGGTTGGCTCGGGCGTCGTCGTTGTTGGGATGGGCCCCCGGCGATGCCGGGGGGAATGGTGGAGGGGCAGTTCTGATTGTTGCGGCGGGTCGGAGATTTGGGTTTTTCCGGGAATGCTGCTATTGAGAGGGATGGGGTTTTCCTCCCTGGGGACGGGCGGTTGGCTCGGGTGGCTGTCTTTTGACGGCAGATTTGACTGGGATTCCGCTAGGGTTGGCTCGGGCGTCGTCGTTGTTGGGATGGGCCCCCGGCGATGCCGGGGGTAATGGTGGTGGGGCGGTTCTGGTTGTTGCGGCGGGTTGGAGAGGTGGGGGCCTTCGAGAATACTGCTATTGGGAGCGACCGTGTTTTCTTCCCTGGGGACGGGCGGGCGGCTCGGGCGGCTGTCTTTTGAAGACAGGTTTGGCTGGGATTGAGTTGGGGTTGGCTCGGGCGTTGCCGTTGTTGGGATGGGCCCCCGGCGATGCCGGGGGGAATGGTGGGGGCGCAGTTTGGGTTGTTGCGACGGGCCGGAGAGGTGGAGGCTTTCGAGAATACTGCTATTGGGAGCGACCGTGTTTTCATCCCTGGGGACGGGCGGGCGGCTCGAGTGGCTGTCTTTTGAAGACAGATTTGGCTGGGGCTGGGTTGGGGTTGGCTCGGGCGTTGCCGTTGTTGGGGTGGGCCCCCGGCGATGCCGGGGGTAATGGTGGAGGGGCGGTCCTGATTGTTGTGGCGGGTCGGAAATTTGGGTTCTTCCGGGAATTGCTGCGGGCATACTGCTGTTGGCTGTGAGAGCATCTTGCTCCCGGAGCACGAGCGGATGGGAAGCCTGGTCCTCTTGATCTTCGAATTGATCTTCGCGGCGACGTGGTTGGGCGTCGGGTCTCTCGAGTGCTGACGAGCTGAGGGGTTGGCTTCGTTCGATGGAATGGGTCTCGGCAGGAGGAGGCGGAACTGCCATCGATTGGGACATCCTGGCTTCGTTTGGTGGTTCCGGCGCCGCGGGGCAGCGGAGATAGAGGCGGTAGCGGCCTCGAATCGGGCCGACGGTTGGCGGTTTGGGCGGCCGCGGCGGACGTGGGGGCTGGGGCGCTCCCACACGGATCCCGAACATGCCGGAGAGTCCGCCGTAGCTCCAACCGCTGTCGCTGTAGGTGATGGGCAGCGTGCTTTCGGGGCCGAGATCAGACGGAGACAACTGAGAAAACGTGGAGCCGCCACCCGCTCCGGCGGCCATGGTTTTGGGTGCTTCTGCTTCGATTGCTTCTTCGATGTGGGCGGACTGCGCGGCGAGTCCGGCCAGACAGCGTTCGACCCGATTGATGCGGCGGGCGATCCAGCGATGGTAGGACAGGAGTCCCTGGGCGGCCGAGGTCCGCTGGGCGAGCCAGAGCGATGCCCTGTCGGCGCTGCCATCGGTTTCGAGACAAGCGGTGTCGAAGAGGGTGCGCTCGATGGCATGCCAGCGGAGTTCGTGGGCCTGGAGCATGCAACGGTTGATGAGCAGCAGGCGGGCGCGGCCGTCGGGACAGGCGGCGGTGCGGCGGAGAGCGTCGTGGAGCCACTCGGCCGCGAAGTGCGGCGGCAGTTGGAACGTGAAAGGGCACGGCTGCGTTTTGCGGGCGTTCTGGGCGGAGGCGCGTTTGCCAGCTTCGGTGCGGGGCCCGGTGGACTTCCGGGCGTTGGCCCGGTTGGCGGCCAGACGGCGGGCGGATGGCGCAAGTTGGGTGGTATCGGTCGACATGGCTAACGGCCCTTGTTCGCAGCCTTTCCCGCCGCGGTGATTGAGGCGGTGGCGATCTGCTCGCGGAGCGAAGGAGTCTGGGACTCTTCGAAGAGGGCTTGGCGCAGGTCGAGGAATCGGGCGGGGTTCTCGTGAGAGGCGACGCCGGCCGCGGTGGCCGAGTGAAGGTCCAGGTTGACATCCGTGTGCTGGATGCCGCGAGCGAGGGCGGCAGCGGCCATCGCGTCGTACGTCGTAGCGTGTTTCCTCATAAATCAGACTCCAGAAAGATGATAGCGGGGGCCGACCAACGAGCCGTCTCTGGAGAACGCCATATCCGATTGAAAATAGGGGACTATCTTATTTTTTTGAAGTGCTGTGACCGCTTTTTATTCGCCTGGGAAAAACGGCTTGAACTGAAGAAGAGATCGAGTGGGCGCGAAGCGTGGAGGGAGCTCAGCCGTTTGCGTTGGCGTATGTGATCCGTCCCGGCGCCAGTTCCGCCTCATGGAATGCGAACTTTTCGGTGTGCTTTGACTCGTCGCAGGATGTCAGCGCGTCACTCGCACGGCGAATCGCCCACCACATCCTCCATGGACCAAGAAACGCCGCTACGAGAGGAGCGTGGCCCCGGGGTGGATCGCAGCCAGAGCCTGGCCCATGGTGAGGAGTGTTGCGCCGTGGCGTTGCGTCAGAGACGCCAGATGGGCGTCCGTGACCTATTTGTACCCGATGATCCCTGCCGTCGGCAGATCGAGGTACGAAGCATCGTCGGGCCAGAATTCATGTCGTGGGAGGGCGGAGATGGATTGCAGTAGCAATTTGGCAGATTCCGCTGTCGCGTCAATACCCGCACGTAAGTGGAACCGGCATAGCGCTCCGTTAAAGACGCCGGGGCACGACCGGCTTCCGCTCCCTGACGGTCACGGCTCGGTCCGATTGCGTCATCCTGCCGGCTGGCGGCCCACAGGGCCATGCGGGACTCCCTGGGTGATCGGGCATGTCGCAAACCGATGCCCCTTGCGGAATCCTGCCGGCGCCCGCGCGTTCAGACTGTGTTCGGGCGTGGCCAGTGCAATAAGAACGTTGGCGTCGAGAAGGTCGACTTTACTCTTCACCTTCCAGTGCTTTGACGTCCTCACTTGTCACCGGGCGGGTGCAATGAAAGGTCGGGAACCCATAGTCGCTCATCTCAACGCCTGCACCTTTGGCACTGTGCGCCGCTTTGAGAATGAGGTCCCCGACGACTTGCCCAACGCTCCGATTCTGATCGCGGGCGATCGCTTTCGCGAGATGGTATGCCTTATCCGGAATGTCGAGCGTGGTGCGCACAACCGCATCATGGCACAGACGCATCCTGCTGTGATTCTCCCGGCTATCCCCGTTTCCTGCACGGCTCGTCGGAAGCTGACTCTCGACCCAAACGCGGCTTCACCAGACATCAGGCCACGCGAATCCCCTTCGCGCCCCAGGCAAGCAACCACACTCCGCCCACCACGCGCGCCATATTTGCGGTCCAGCCGAACCAGTCGCCGCGAACCGATGGCTGGACGTACCCGATCGAGATAATCATCAGGATGCCGAGAAGAATGGCGCCCCACCTCTTCTCTCGTCGCTCGCCCGGCTTTCGCCCGCGCGTGTACCACCAGGCGGGCGGGCCAAAGATCGCGAGGAACGAAAACAGCACGATCAAGGCGATCAGAAGAGGATTGGAGCCAATATTCATTGTTTCGAACTCACAGGATAGCGCGGGTGCAAATGCAGAGGCCGCAGGGGATGCACTCCCCGGAATGCGCGGAAGGACGGGAAGGGCCGACAGGACTGCTCTATATGGGATGACAGAGGCCCGCCGGGCTTCCGAAGCGGAAAAGCGGATGGTGCTGGTTCAGGGAAGAGTGGTGCCGAGCCGGTCCGGGGTGGATGCGCAGCCGTGATTTGAATGGGCGTCCCGGGAGGAGAAAGGCGGTCCGCGCGGATGGTGGCGGTGGCCCTTACGCTATTGCGGTGCGTCCCAGCGGCATATTTGCAGGCTGAAATCAGGACGACCTGTGCTTGATTGTGTTTTCGGGGAGAGTGCGGTGAGAGTCCATGATGTTGATTCTTTGCTGTTTACGGCTTGGAGAGGGCCAACTGACGAAAAGGGTTCCGTCGTACCATGGGGCGCGTGGTCCAATATTCTCTGTTCATAAGTCCATGTTTTTCCGCTACTTATTAGCAGTGACACGCCAGGCTGTCCCGGCTCCCGGCTCCCGGCTCCGGCTCCTCCGGCTCCCGGCTTCCCAGCACGAGTACGTGGTGCCTGCTGTCGTGTCGCGTGTTCGTCATCGAGTATGATGTCCGCAGTGGGTTGTGAGCGGAGGAGTTAAAAACTCTCCCTGCCCCGCCGCGCGTGTGGTGCAATCAGTGATGACGATATCATCCATGGCGCCGGTCACTCAGCCGACGAGCGTGACCAACGCGAGCGCGCCACGCGCTGCCGCTGGAGCCCTCATGTCCTCGAGAACAAGGAACCGGACGCCGAGCTCAAGACCATGATGTCCTACACCAGCTTCACCAAAAAAGCCGCACAACAGGACGATTCGGAGTCTTCCCACCGCTACCAATCACCAACCGATAATCTAAGATTTTTCCCCCATGGAAATCACTCGCGTCATCATCAAGAACTTCCGGTCGATCAAACACATCGACATTACGCTGGGTAGCACCACCGTCTTCATTGGTCCAAACAATGTCGGCAAGACGGCGATTCTCGATGCGATACGCATTGCGCTCACGCGTCGCTGGGGCCAGCGGGGGACGGGTTTTACCGAGAACGACATCCACTTGCCGTCCGGAACGACCGACCCGAAGCTCGCGCCGCCCATCAATATCCAGATCGAACTGCAAGAACGCCAAGCCGATGAGTGGAGCGACGCCCTCAAGAATGCCCTCAACGACATCATCCAACTCGACCCTATCACGGGCCGCAGCTACGTCATCATCAACGTCACGTGCGGCATGACCGCCGACAGCAACGGCCTACAACCCAAATGGGAATTCCTCAACGCTGAACGCAAACCGCTCACGGGACGAGGCGCTCGAAGCACGAACTTCCAAGAAGCATTCCAGTACCTCCCCGTGTTCTACCTCGGACCACATCGTGACGCTGACGACGAGTTTTCCGCTCGATCGCAATTCTGGGGACGACTCCTCAAAGCCATGAACGTCCCCGAGACGCTCCAAGCAACGATAAAAGCGAACCTCGACACGCTCAACCAACAAATCCTCACCGCCGACCCACGGCTAGACACCGTGACGAAGAACCTCAAGAGCATCACGAAAGTCTCGCCCGCCGACACGCCCGGCGACCTCGACCTTCGCGCGATCCCACTCCAGCCGTGGGACATGCTCTCCAAAACCGAGGTCATCTTCAAATCACAAACTTCCCAACCATGGCTCCCCCTCAAGAGTCACGGTCACGGCGTGCAAAGCCTCGCAGTCATCTTCCTTTTCGATTCGTTCGTACGACTCCTCCTCGCCGAGTCGTACCAGCCAGAAAGTACTCCGATCCTCGAGCTCGAAGAACCAGAAACGCACCTGCACCCACACGCCACGAGAAGCCTGTGCACGACTATCCTCAAGCTACCCGGACAAAAACTCGTCACGACGCACTCCCCATACTTCGTACAGAGCGTACCGTTTCGGGACCTCCGCATCCTCCGAACGACCAACGACGGTGCCTCAATCGCATGGCTCCCGCCAGATTTCTCGACGAGGATTCCCTACACGCCAGCACTCGACAACATTCTCTTGAACAGCCAGAACCTACTCGCGTACGACCTCCCTGCAACAACCCTCACCATCAAGGGCCCCCTAACGGACGACCTCCACCACAAATTCCTCACCGCCTACGCAACACACGCGGACATTGCCACCATCACCACGCGCCTCAATGACCTCAAGAGCCAAGCCAAGCGGCACATTTCCGACGAGGAACTCGCGGACCTCGAAACGTGGGCGCGGCGCATCAGAGGAGAGATCTTCTTCGCAAGAAAATGGCTGATCGTCGAAGGGCAGTCCGACTACCTGATCATGCACGCGATCGCCGAACTTCAAGGCTACCCGCTCGATGAGCACGGCATCAGCATCATCGACGCAAAAAACAACGGGGACCCAGGAACCTTCGCGGCACTCGCACGAGCATTCGACATCCCATGGAACGCGATCTTCGACGGCGACACTGCTGGCCAAGGCTACGTCACGCGCATTGCAAAACGCGGGTTCACCACTGCGGAGCTCGCCACCATCTGCACCACCCTCCCCAAGAACGATGTCGAACAAGTCCTCGTTGAAGACGGACTTGAAACGGAACTCCGCGCCATCCTCCTGCGCCTTGGCGAGACGACCGCGCCGACCATGACGCGCGACGAGGTCATCGCAAAACTCCGAAAGAAGAAGACGGAATACGCGTTCGAACTCTGCAAGGACATGCGCAAGAATCCCGGACTTCTCGCGAAAGTTCCCGCCTCCCTCACTGCGGTAATCACCCGACTGAAGGCCCTGCAATGACGACACAGTACGAACAAGCACTCAACGAACTCAAAGACCTCCAGCGGCACGCAGTCGACTGGCAGGACAACCCCGCACTCGTGCTCGCCGGGCCGGGATCAGGAAAGACCCGAGTCCTCACCACCCGCATCGCCAAGTTGATCGAAGAGTCGTCGACCAAGAATTTCCGCATCCTCGCACTCACGTTCACCAACAAAGCCGCCGACGAAATGACGACCAGAGTGAGCGTCCTGTGCCCGGACAACGAAGAACGACTCTTCATCGGGACCTTCCACGCCTTTTGCACACACATCCTTCGGCAACACGGATCGCACATCGGCATCCAATCAGACTTCACCATCTACGCACTTGACGAAGATCGACGCCAAATCCTGCGTGACGCAATCAAACGCGACCCGGACACCAAGCCACTCGGGCAAGACGAAACCCAGATTCTGCGCACGATCGACGGACTCATGAACCGCTTCGCCACACCAGAAACCGCACCGAAGCTCTTTCGCGATCAGGACCAAGGGCGACGCTACGCGAGAACATACGCGTTGTACGAAGAAGAACTCCAACGCCTCAACGCACTCGACTTCAACTCACTCCTCCTCCAAACCCACCAGCTCATTACTAGATACCCAGCGATTGCAGCGAGCTACCGACGCACGTACCAGTATTGGATGATCGACGAGTTCCAAGACACGAACGCGGCACAATACCGCATCATCAAAGAACTCGCCGGAACCGAGTTCAAAAACGTGTTCGTCGTCGCTGACGACGACCAAATCATCTACGAATGGAACGGCGCAAGCTACCAACAACTCGAACGCTTCCGCAACGACTTCAGCCCAGAACTCATCCAGCTACCCACCAACTACCGCTGCCCACCATGCATCGTCGACGCTGCCAACCGCCTCGTCACGCACAACGCGACCCGCACACCTAACAAAACCCCACTCCTCGCCGGAAGAACAATCACCCAACTACCCGCGACTGAACACCTCAGAGTCTTCACGTACCCCACTGACACCGACGAAGCCGCCGGGATCGCCACCACGATACAGCACGCAGGCAAGCCCACCTGGGGAAGCACGATCGTCCTCGCACGAACCAGAGCACTCCTCGAAAAACTCCTGCAACAACTCAAGGAGCTTACAGTTCCAGCCGTCATCGCCCAGCGACGAGACCAGTTCCTCACTGCCCACTTCCAATGGCTCCAAGCAGCGCTGCACCAAGTCACGCGCCCACTGGACAAACGCAACTTCCGCCTCGTCGTGGATGCGTACAACGAAATGACCGGCGCAGTCTATACCACCGAAGACATCATCAACGAAGCGGAACAAACGTCCGTTGACTACCTCGGCATATGGGCGAACCACCTCACCGAATCAACAGAGATCGCCCATCAGACCACGGGTGCGTACATTGCCGGCCTCCGACGCCGACCAGACAATCACGCTGCCTTTGCGGACTATTTCGCTCAACAGTTTCAAAAGCTCACGACAGAAGAAGGATACGACGACCTGGCGGAGGACTGCGCCGCATGGAACGAACTCAAAACGAACATTGCCCACACGATCGACCGCAACGCAGGACTCGACCAGTTCCTCCAACAACTCGATCTGCGCTCCAAAGAGGCCAGCCCACCAGCAGGCAGCGTCCGCCTCATGACCATTCACGGTGCCAAAGGAACCGAAGCCGACTACGTGTACGTCATCGGCATGGCAGAGGACAACATCCCATCATTCCAAAGCATCAAGGCAGGCAACGACAGCCCACAAATGGAAGAAGAACGACGTAACTGCTTCGTCGCCATCACCAGAACCAAAGAACAACTCACGCTCAGCGCCGCACTCCGCTACCGCGGCTGGGCTAAGAAGCCATCACGCTTCATCAACGAAATGGGGCTTACAATACCGACCTGAGCAGCGCGCATTCAGTGCTCACTTGCGATCGTGCGTGATGTGATCTTTGATGTACTCGACTGCGTCTCTCGGAAGTGGTTCCGTCGACGAGGGGCCAATCCGAATATGGAACCGCTCTGGCGTGTTCTTGTCCGGCTTGAGCCAGATCTCGTTTTTCTCGCTCTTCTTGCAGGTAACGTGGCAGATGCCGAAATACTGAGTCCCCGTCCAGGTGGAGCGGTCCGTGCGAAATCTGAAGTCGAGTTCGAACATCGTTTCTCAGTATCCGCGGATTCCGAAAGCTCATGGGGAAGGGGTCAGCCACTCACTTTCGCGGGGTTCATCGATGCTGAGGGCGTGACTGGCGTTCTCGTGCTTGTCGCTGATGGCCAGCAGCGCCAGCAAGGCAGCAATCAGGAGACGAGCCATCTTTGGTCGTCGCTTCGGAGCGGCGCGCGCCCTCCTCTCCGGGGGAACTGCGGTGCACCTTGGAAAGGCGGAGAGGCCTGACTCGTCCCGCAATGTACACACTGTGCCCGGAGTGGAATCGGGCTGCGATGTGGGTGGGGCGCTGCAGGGTTGCGGGGCAGGGCGGAGTCTTTGGATTTCGGATCCTGCACCGACCGAGGTGTCTGTCCTCCGGGTGGGTCAGGCGCGCTTCCAGGTGGTTAGGGACCCTTTGGCGCCAGGGACCAGCGTGTAGTCGCGCGGCCTGGGGGCTCCGGCGGCGGCCGTGTGGATTCGGAGCAGGGCGCCCTCGAACTCGTAGATGCCGAGCTGGCTTTTCCCACTACTCGGGCCGGCTGTGTGGCGGTAGTCGATCGTCATTGGAACCGTTGACGGATCGCAGGTGAATTCGAATTCCATCAGCACCTGGGGCCCGGCCGAGATGGTGGTCTGGTTGCCTTTGGTGACCCGGCGGACCCAGCGAACCACGGATTCGTCCATCGGGATGCCGTCTACCACGCCGGAGACCATGGTCCATGCCCCTTGCAACGCGGCGGTAAGCGGGTCTGGTTTTGCCGCGGCTTCCTTCGGCTGGCGTGGTTTGCTCCGGCCCGGGCGCTTCTGGGCTTTCGGGCCGTCCCGAACCAGCGTCTCGACGGCGACTCCGCTGCCGGGCGTCGAAGTGAAGGCCGTGGGGCGCACCGATCCGCGTGTGGCCAGGCAGAGGCGCCAGGTGTCGCCGTCGAGGTCGAAGATGCCGAAGTTCGTGTTTCCGGCTTCCGGGCCGTTGTCGAACTTCATGTCGATCCACCCGTGAGTCGTGGGTGGCGCGGGGTCGTGGAGTTCGACTGTACCCTCGTAAACCGCGCCCATGCCCGTGGAGGTGAAGCGCGCCCCCGAGATCTGGATTCGGGCGCCGGCGTGAGCGGTGGCCGGCATGGTCTGGCCGTCGAGTTCCAGAGAGGCGATGGTCCAGGATCCCTGGAGTTGTGTGAGTGATCCCCGCACTTTGGTTCCCCTGATGGACATTCGGAAGGACTAGAACACTATGCCCGTAGTTGGAGGTGCTTTCAAGAGATCGAGGACAAAACTTCCGGATTGCCCTCGGGCGGCCGGGCGGGACCGCCGCTTTGCCCGGCCGACGTGGATTCCGATTGGAGTGGGCTAGTCGGGCGGCGCGGTGGTGGGTCTGGATAGCCGGTAGCGCCAGAGCGAGACGGCTCCCGCGCCCAACAGAATTCCGGAGCAGTCTTCGAAGAGATCGATCCACTCGCTGGCGCGGCCGGGGATGGCCCGCTGGGCGAGCTCGATGAAGATGCCCACGGCGAGCATGGCCAGGATGGTGGGCAGGAGTTGATGCCGGCGGGCAACGATGCCCCCGACGATACTCCAGGCCGTGAAGGCGAGGGCATGGTCGGCCACCCCGCCCTCGCGAATCTTCGAGGCGACGTCGCCGGGTAGCAGGGAATAAGCGATACCGGCGAGGCCGAGGAGGGCCCAAAGGACCCAGAGTAGGCGATGCTGTGTCGGCGTCATGCGTGCGAGGAGGGGCTCGTGGATGTCGAGCCTGAGTTCGTTTGCGGCGCTATCATCTGTCTGCTTCCAGTTTGAAGCATTCGGCGGGCCGGCGGGACCGGGGCTGCCCGCCCCGTCCGAGGCGGACGACCGGCGCACCCGCAGGCGCCTCAGCATAAAGGGGAGCATTCGGGCTTGTGCGGCGGAGTTGGCGATTCCCGTTCTCGGGGCAACACGGACATCGAGGGGCTTTTCGTACTCGCCGGCGAGCGTGCCGTGGTTCCAGCATGCCCTCCGCGCGGGCAGGGTGAATTCAGAGAGTAGGCGCTCGTCCGGCCTCCAACCCGGTGCCGGCTGAGGTGCCGCCCTCGATCTCCTCGAAGACTTTGAGCGCCCGGGCGACCACCTGATCCATGTTGTAGTAGCGGTAGTCGGCGAGGCGGCCCAGGAAGAGGGGGTTGCCGTTGAGGGCGGCGATCTCGGCCTGGTATTTCTCGTGGATGGCGGCGCTTTCGGGGCGCGGGACCGGGTAGTACGGTTCGTTCTCGCCCGGACGGTGGGGCTGGGGATACTCGACGGCGACGGTGGTGCCGGCGACATCCTGGCCGGTCACATGTTTGAACTCGGTGATGCGGGTGTAGGGTTCCGAGTTCGGGTAGTTGACGGTGGCCGTGGGTTGAAACGGGCCGCCGGCATGGTGGCGGAATTCGAAGCGCAGGCTGCGGTAGGGCAGGTGGCCGTGGCGGTAGTCGAAGAACTCGTCGACAGGTCCGGTATAGATCATGCGGCGCCACTGCACCGAGGGAGAGAGGTTCCGGTAGTCGGTGGCGAGACGGGTTTGGATGTTGGGGTGGCCGAGCATGCGGCGGAACAGCGCGGTGAAGCCATCGCGCGGCATGGCCTGAAAACGGTCCTGGAAGTAGCGGTCGTCGTCGCCAATCTGAACGGGGACACGGGCGGTGACGGAGGGGTCGAGTTGCTCGGGGTTGAGGTCCCACTGTTTGCGGGTGTAGCCGGCGAAGATGTGGTCGTAGATGTAGCGGGCGAGTTCGCGGATGGCCGCATCGCCGTGCTGGAGCATGCGCAGGATGGGGACCCGGACGCCGCTGCCGTACTCAGCGATGAGGCGGGTTTGGAGATCGCGCGCCGCGTCCTCGGGCCAGAGGAGGCGGAGGGACTGGAAGTTGAAAGGGATGGGCACGAACTGGCCTTCGACGAGCGCGAGGGCACGGTGCTCGTAAGGATGCCATTCCGTGAACTGAGAGAGATAGTCCCAGACCTGCTGGGAGTTGGTGTGGAAGAGGTGGGGGCCGTAGCGGTGGATGAGGACGCCGTGTTCGTCGAAGGTGTCGAAGGCGTTGCCGGCGACGTGATCGCGGCGATCGACGAGGAGGACGGATTCGTTGCGAACGGAGGCGATGCGTTCCGCGAGCACGGAGCCGGCGAAGCCCGCGCCGACGATGAGCCAGTCGACCGTCATATGGCAGCCATCCCGGTGGTTTGAGGCGTGGTGGCCGTCGGGATGGAGAGTGGGTTGAGCCCACGGCGGCGAAGGCTGAAGAGGACTCCGAGAGTGACGGCGGTCTCGGCGGCGACGACAGAGGCGGCCATGCCGAGGCCGCCGAAACGAGGCGCGAGAACGCAGGCGCAGAAGACATTGAAGAGGCCGGCGGCGACGAGGATCCGGTTGAAGTCGCGCTCGAGGCTGAGGGGGAGCATCCACTGGAGGCCGAGGACATTGCTGAGGGCGACGAGCGGGGCGAGCAGGGCAAGAAGGCGGAGGACGGGCACGGCGGCGGTGTAATGAGAGCCGAGGAGGATGGCCACGATGGAGGGAGCGGCGGCGGCGAGGAAGGCTCCGAGGCCGAGGCCGAGAGCGAGCATGATGAACACGGACGCGCGCGCCGTGCGGCGAGCGGCGGCGGGGTCGCGTTCCATCAGGTAGGAGATGCGAGGAAAGAAGGTCTGATTCAGCGGGGCGAAGCAGGCCATGGCGGCGCGGATGAGACGTTCGGCTCCGCCGAAGATGCCGACCGCGGCGGGCGCGGCGAAGAGCCCCAGAATGAGGACGTTAGCGGTGGTGTAGAGGCTGACGGCGCCGCGGAAGAGGAACAGGCTGAAACCGGAGCGGAGGGCGGCCCAGCCGGCGGCGAGGGAGGGCCGGGGGATGGCGGTTTCGCGGGCGGCCAGGAGGAATCCAGCGATGGTGGAGAGGATGGCCATGACGGCCTGAAGGGCTACGGCGCGGGTTTCGTCGCCGGGGTGGCGCACCAGCAGAAAGAGTCCGGACGCAGCGACGGTCTTGGCGGTGATGTCGATGCCGGCCATGACCTTCATGCGCTCCATACCTTGGAAGTACCACAGGGGGCTGGTGGCGAGAGCGAGACCCCAGGCGAGAGCGAGCCCCAGGAGTGGAGCGCGGCCGTGGAAGGGTGTACCCCAGACGAGGAGCGGCGGGATGGCGCAGAGGGCGGCGGTGGCAAGCAGGAGCTGGCCGCCCAGGACACCGCCGATGTGGGCGGCGCGCTGAGCGGGGTGGTGGCGGGCCCGGGCGATCTCGCGAGTGGCGGAGAGTTGAAAGCCATACTCAACGAGGATAGCGGTGTAGCGAGCGAAGGCTTCGGCGAAGACCAGGTTTCCCCAGGCCGCGGGTTGGAGAGCGCGGGCGAGGTACGGCAGGGTCAACAGCGGTACGGCGAAGCTCATGGCCTGGACACCGTAGAGGGCCAGGAGGTCGCCGAGGAGACGCGGGGTCAGGATCGACGGGGCCGGGTGTGGCGGGGCAGGGTGCTGGGAGACGTTCACGCCTGGGCCACCTGGGATCGAGTTTGCCATTGGGATCGCATCCGTTTTGAGTGGGGGGACGAACGTCCCCACTAACTGGCTGCTTCCGAGGCGGATTGGTACTTCTTATAGTATTTTCCGTAATACCCGTAGTAGTAGTAGTGATCCGAGTGGTGCTTCTTCACCTGATTGAGAACGAGTCCGATTACATTCGCACGGAGATGAGTGAGCGTGGAGAGAGCGGCGGCCACGGCCTTGCGGCTGGTTTCTCCGGCGCGGGTGACTACGATGACCCCGTCGGCCGAACTGGCCATCTGGAGGCTCTCGGCGAAGCCGAGGAGCGGCGGGGCGTCCAGGATGACGAGGTCATAGTCGCGGGCCATCTCCTCCATCATGGGGCCGAGGAGGGTACCGATCATGTCGGCGGCGCGGCGGCTGGGCGGGCCGGCGGAGATGATGTCCAGATAGGGATTGTTTGCGGGATGGACGATGACGTCACGCCAACTGGTCTCGCCGTTCAGGACGTTGGAGAGGCCGTTGTGCAACTGGATGCCGAAGAGTTTGTGCTGCGAGGGGCGGCGCAGATCGCAGTCGATGAGCAGCGTCTTCTTCTGTTGTTCGGCGTGGGCGTAGGCGAGGTGGCCGGCGGTGGTGGACTTGCCTTCGCTGGCGGTGGCGGAGGTAAAGAGGAGGGTGCGCAGGCGCCGGTCAAAGTCGGTGAGGAGGACTGAGCTGCGGATGGTGCGAATGGCCTCTTCGTAAGTGGAGAACTGACGGTCGACGATCTTGCCGGGCGCCTTGACGAGCGCCCCATCGGCATGAAGGACGCCGGCCCCATCGACCACGGAGGGCAGAACGAGCTCCTTCGTATTCCGGACGGCGGGCAGGGTACCAATGATGTGGGTCTTCAGGGTCCGGGTGACCTGCTCGGGGTCGCGGATGGTGTTGTCCATAGTGTCGGTGAGGATGGCGATGCCGATGGCGAGCAGTGTGGAGAACAGGAGGGCGAGCAGGAGGTTGAGGCCGAGTCTGGGGAAGACGGGTTTCCAGGCGGGGCGGGCCATGTCGGCGATGCGCACCATATTGTTCTGGAAACCGGCGTTGATGCCTGCTTCGCGGATCTTGCGGACGAGCTCATCGTAGAGGTTCTTGTCGGCGTCGGCCTCGCGTTTGGCGCGCTGGTATTCGAAGCTGCGCAGGTTGAGGGTGTCGTACTCGCTCTTGGTCTCGGCGACGCTCTTCTGAAGCATCTGCTCGCGGGCCTTGGCCTCGTTGTACTGGACCTCGACACGTTTGATGGCGTTCTGGCGGGTGGCATCGACCTGGTCCTGTATTTCCTTCACCTGAGCCTGGGCCTTGCGGTATTCGGGGTGATTGGGCCCGAAGTGGGATTTGACCTCGGCGAAGCGTTCGGAGGACTCGTTCAGGCGCTCCATGAGGCGGCGGATGGCTTCGCCCTGGGCGGAGACCTGCGCGGATTCGAGGGAGCCCGCGCGGGTGGACCCGTAGGCGGCTTCGATGGCGACGCGATCGGCCTGGGCCCTGGTGTACTCGGTGTTGAGCTGCAGGAGCCTGGAGGAGAGGATGTTGGTCTTTTCCTCGGGGTTGATGACGTTGAGCTCGCGCTCCATTTGGGCCAGACGGCCGGAGGAGGACTCCATTTTTGTGCGGAGCTCCTCGATCTGGCGTTCCATGAACCTGGACAGGGAGACAGAAGACCGGATGCGGATGTTGTAGGTGTGCTCGATGTAGCTCTGGGCAATCTGGTTGGCGACGTCGGCGGCGAGCTGTGGATCGGTGGAGCGGTAGCTGATCTGCAGCAGGTAGGTGTTGGGCGGACGAGCGACCTTGAGCTGTTTCAGGAGGATGGGCGCGTCTTTGGCGCGGGTGGAGTCGGCTTCCTGTTTGATCTGCTTTTCGCGTTCGAGGAGGTTGTAGCGCTGGGCGACGGGGCGGACGACCGAGTCGCTCTGAATCAGGCGGATCTGCGAGGCAAGGAATGATTCGGCGTCGACGGTGGAGTAGGCCTGGTTCTGGGATTCCTGGCCGACGATGCCTTTGGCCTCCTGGCGGTCGACATAGAGCGTGGACGTGGATTCATAGACGGGAGTGAGGCGGAGACTCACGAGGGCCGTGGCCACGAGCATGACGGCGACAAACGCCACGATCGTCCAGACGTGGCGGCGGAGGATCCAGAGATAGTGGGACAGCGGCAGGGCGGCCTGGTCCGCCTCGGACTCAGACAGGATGACGGTGGCGGGGGCCAGAGGAGCCTGCTGATAGGCCATGGCGGGCGTCATGCGGCGGATGGGCCCGCTGAGATCGAGAGTATCGAGTTTAGCTTCAGACATATGGAACCGCGGCGTCGATCTCGTCAATCGGGATGGGTTCGGGGACGCCGCGGGCACTCACGAAACCCAGAGAGAAACAGAGCAGAGAACACAACCAGGAAGAGCGGAATATCCACTAATGTGACATGGTCTGTCGATGCATGATCGCGGCTGGCCTCCTTCTATATCGTGACGGGACGAGAGGTTATTCTCAGTGAAATTGGAGGCGAGCCCGGGGTGAGGCCGGTGCGATGGTCCACGTCCTATGTCCATATGTCCATGACGAGGCTTGTGATCGATGACAGGTCCACTTAGTCGAGATAGACTAGTCTTTCCATCCATGCGTATATTTGCCGTGGCTTTATTGATGGTGCTGGCGTCCGGGCAGGCGCCGGCGGGGCAGGCGCCTGTACTTCGCGAGGCTGTGGCCGAACCAGCGGTCGCGCAATTGGTGGTGCCGACGCTGGCCGGGGTGTGGGCGTACTCGAATCCGAACGCCAAGAAGGTGGACGGTGTGCATCAGTGGGTGTCGGCACGGGCCGAGATGACGCAGCAGGGGGACCTCGTGCAGGGGAAGTACGAATGCACGTACGCGGTGCAGGAAGGCGAAAAGCTGAACCCCAAAGTGAGTTTCAACTTTGAGGGCCGCCTGGTGAGCGAGGTGGTGGTTTTCGAGATTAAGCCGCCGTTGAAGGGGACATTCAAGATTCTGAAGACGTCGGCCGCGGAGCTAGCCGTGAGCTATTCCATCCAGAAGGCGGCGAAGTCCGGGATCAGCTTCGGTGAGATTCCGGACAACGCACCGCAACCGCTGTACCGGCAGGCGCAGTAGGCCGGTTCCCGCATTATGGTACAACGTGCCCTAGCCTGGGCCGTCCTGGCGGTTCTCTTCCTCCTGACCTGCTTCGGAGTGGTCCACAACGGACTGTTCCGGCAGAGCGTGTGGGCGCCGGTGGGTCTGGCGCGATTCCTGTGGTTTGCGGCGTCCTATGCGTTGCTCGCGGTGGTGATGCTGCGTTGGGCGCCGCGGTGGTACCTGCCGGTGCTGGCCGGCGGAACGCTGTTGTACACGATGCTGGCGGTGGGTCCTTTGGCTCCTCTGGCTCTGGTTTACTTCGGAGCGTCCTGTGTCGCGATAGGCGGGATCTGGTTCCGGAAGTATCCGGAGTTCATGAAACGGAACGCGCATCTGGCGGCGTTGACGGGGTTGGCGACGTGGATCTTCTTCGTACTGGTGACGGCGGCTCTGCCGATTCACTATCGGGCCCTTTACTGGATTCTGCCGGCGATCCCAATCTATTATTCGCTGCGCTATCAGTGGGTGCCGGCGCTGGACGTCGAGTATCCGAAGGCCGCGCACGACGTGGCGCCGCTGGCGGTGGCGTTGTTCCCGTTGATCTGCCACTGGCTGGTGAGCCTGAAGCCGGAGGTGAGTTCGGACGGCCTGGCCATGCACATGGTGGTTCCGGCGAGGCTCACCTACTCGCACGCATGGAGTTTCAACGTCCACGAGTTTGTCTGGGCGGTGATGCCGATGGGCGGCGATTTCCTGTACTCCATCGGGTGGCAACTGGCCGGCGAATATGGCGCGCGGCTCCTGAATGTCGCGGTGCTGGGTCTGATCGTGTGGATCCTGATGGAGCGACTGCACGCGCGGGTGCCGGGTTGGGTGTCCGGGTTGCTGGCGGCGGCCTACCTGTCGACACCGTTGACGCAGCAGGTGACGGGATCGCTGTTCGTGGAGAATGTCGAAGCGGTGCTGTTGTTGGGCGCGGCGCTGCTGTTGAGGGTGCACGTGAAGGAGCGGCGCGGCGTGTACTTCTACGCCAGTTGTTTCCTGGCGGGCATCGCCTTGGCGACGAAACTGGGGGCACTGGCGTTTGTGGCTCCGCTGATGGTGGCGGCGGTGATTCTGGCGAAATTCCGGCACCTTTGCGTGGGTCTGCCGATTACGTTGCTGGTGGGTGGACTCACGTACTTTTCGGCGTGGGTCCGGACGTCGAACCCGGTGTACCCGTTCTTCAATGCGGTGTTCCACTCGCCACTATACAGTACGGTGGAGAATTTTACGGACCCGCGGTTTGTGGCGCGGCCCACGTGGAAGCTCTGGTATGACCTGACGTTCCATTCGTCGCGCTATCTGGAGGGGCTGGATGGGAGTCTTGGATTCTTCTTTTTCCTGCTGACTCCGGTGGCTGTGATTGGGTTTCGCCGGCGGTGGCCGAGGACCGGGTTCGTCCTGCTATGGGTGGGCCTGGCGGGGCTGGCGGCGACCTTTGCGGGGCAATCGAATCTGCGCTATGCGTATCCGGCGCTGCCGATGCTGACGCTGCTGGTCGGGATCGCGATTTCGTCGTTCCGGGTGTATGGGCCTCAGTTGGGCCGGGTGTTGGGTTGGGCGACGGGCCTGACGGTCGTGCTGAATCTCTGCTTTCTGCCGGCGGCGGGGTCGTATCACCGCGAGTTTCTGCTCAACCAGGTGTTCAACAAGACTCAGGTGGATGAGTATCTGGCTGCATCGGCACCGGAGCGGAAACTGGTGGACTGGCTGAATGCGCATGATCCGGATTCGCGGGCGGCGTGGATGGAGTCCAATGCGGTGGCGAATTTTCACGGGCACGTGTTTACGAACTCGTGGCACAGTGTCCTGTTCTCGACGCGGCTGCGGGAGTCGACTTCGGCCGAGGGACAGTCGTGGCTGGCGCAGGACCTGAAGATCAAGTACTTTCTCGCGCTGGCCGCGTCGAGTGCGAGGCCGGTGACGAATGTGTATTCGCGGGATTTCCTGGACGGGTACACAAAGCGGGTGATGTCCTTTGGAGACATGGAGTTGAGGGAGTGGGCTCCGCCCGCGCCGGGGATGAATAGCGCGCCGCCCGTGCATGCCCCGCCGGGCACCTATGACGACGTCACTCAGTACACCCATTTCAGCGGAAGATGGACGCGAGATCTGCAGTTCTCGCAAGCCTATCAGGGGACGCTGGTGTACACGAACGACACGCGGTCGAGAGTGCTGGTGCGGTTCAAGGGGCGCTCGATCCAACTGAAGTACACGGCGGCGGCGAACCGGTGCTCGGGGCTGATCTCCATTGATGAGGGGACAGAGCAGCCTCTGAACGAGTTTTCGCAGGAGACGAAGTGGCAGTCTCTATCGCCGGAGTATGCCGCGGAGGCAACGGGCGAGCACCTGATGCAAATGCGGTTTCCGCAGGATGTGAGCAAGCAGCCCATTGCCAGTTGCTTCCTCGACCTGGACGGATTTGTCGTACGCTGACCAGCCGGGCTGGGGAAGTTACCATAGGTAAATGGACAACGTGGTTTCGCCGACGCAGGCGGTGATGGATCTGGAGCGCGCGTATCTTTTGCAGAACTACGGGCGCTATCCACTGGTGCTGAAAAGAGGTAGGGGCTGCTGGCTGACCGATCTGGAAGGCAAGCGCTACCTGGACCTGATTTCGGGCATCGGTGTGAACTCTCTGGGCTACGCCCATCCGCGAATTCTACGAGTGATGAAGGAGCAGGCGGGCCTGCTGATTCACAGCTCAAATCTGTACTATCACGAATATCAAGGTGCGCTCGCGAAGAAGTTGTGTGAGACCAGCGGGCTGCAGCGGACGTTCTTCTGCAACTCCGGTACTGAATCCATCGAAGGGGCTATCAAGATGGCCCATTCCCACGGGCGGCGCATCGACCCTGGGAAGTACGAGATCGTGGCGTTGGAGAACAGCTTTCACGGCCGGACGATCGGGGCGTTGTCGATCACGGGCCAGCCGAAGTACCGCAATGACTTCGAGCCGCTGATGCCTGGTGTGAAGTTCGTCAACATGGACGACGAGGCCGGGTTGGAAGCGGCGGTGACGGACAAGACGGCGGCGGTGTTTGTGGAGACGATCCAAGGGGAAGGCGGGATCTATCCGATGCCGGCGGAGCTGCTGCGGAAGGTCAGAATGCTGACCGAGCGGCACAACGCCCTGCTAGTGTTCGACGAGATTCAGTGCGGCATCGGGCGTCCCGGCACGCATTTTGCGTACCAACTGCATGAGCCGGCGATCCTTCCCGATATCGTGACGATGGCCAAGCCGATTGCGTGCGGACTGCCTCTGGGTGCGATTCTCTGCAACGAGAAGGCCGCGGCGTCGATCAGCCCGGGCATGCACGGCACGACGTTCGGCGGTGGGGCCTTGGCCTGCCGGGTGGCGCTGGAGTTCTACGACATTCTGGAGGAGCTGCTGCCCCAGATGCGGCGTGTGAGCGCCTATTTCTTCGACGGACTGCGGGCGCTGCAGAAGAAGCACGCCATCGTCAAAGACGTGCGCGGGTTTGGGCTGATGATCGGGGTGGAGATCGATTTCCCGTGCAAGCACTTCGTGAAGCAGGGCATGGAGTTAGGCATGCTTTTCAACGTCACCCACGAGAACGTCGTCAGGATGCTGCCGCCCTACGTCCTGACGGAGAAGGAAGTCGATAGAGCGTTGACGGGGCTGTCGCGCGTCTTCCGCAACGGCAAGCCGCAGCAATAAAGGGTCAGGACAGGCGGACCGCAAGCATGGTCAGGTCGTCGGCCAGGGCACGTCCGCCTGTCCAATCCTGGACGGCGTCGCGCACTGCTGTGATGAGCGATTCCGCCGAAGTCGCGGGGGAGGAGCGGAGGAGGTCGACCAGGCGGGCCTCGCCGAATTCTTCGCCCTCGGCGTCTTCCGCTTCCGTGAGTCCATCGCTGTAGAGAAACAGGAGATCCCCGGGGCAGAGCTGCGTCTTGTGCTCGGAATAAGGGAACGAAGGGACGATGGCGAGAACGGGGCCGCCGTCGGTCAGTAACTCGAGTTGCCCGTCGCGGCGGATGAGGATCGTGGGGTTGTGGCCGGCGTTGGTATAGGTGAGCTCTCCGGACGCCGGATCCAGAATCGCCAGGAAAAACGTGATGAACCGATTGCGCGGGCAATAGGCGGAGAGCCCGCGATTGAGGCTGCGAACGAGGGCCGACGGGGAACTGATGGACTCGACCAGCGATGTCACACGGGCCTGCAGACTGGCCATGAGCAGGGCGGCCGGCATGCCTTTGCCCGCAACATCACCCAAGGCGAGAACCAGATGGTCGTCCGGGGTCAGGAGATAGTCGAAATAGTCACCGCCGACGGTGCGGCACGCGGCGTTGAAGCCGGCCAGGTCGATGCCCGGGATGTCGGGCGGATGCGCAGGCAGCAGACCCTGTTGGATGTGAGCGGCCTGCTCCAGTTCGGCCTCGTGCAGACGGTCCATGCGCTCGATCTCGGCGAGCCGCTCGTGTTCGATGCGGATGGCGGCCACATTGGAGATGACCGTGAGGAGATCCAGGTCGCCTGGCGTGAAGGAGTGCACTATCTCGCTGGCGTCGACATAGATGAGGCCGAAGACGCGGTCCTCCGTTTGGAGGGGCACCGCCATGAACGAACGTACGCTCTGGGTGACGATGCTGCGGCGGTCGCGGAGCGACTCCTCCAGGCTGGTATCGCGGATGAGCAGCGATGCACGCTGTTTTAGGACGCGGTCGCGGACAGCGCTGCTGATACGAAAACCCTCCCCGCGGGAGGCGCGGGCCGTGAGTTGACCGTTGTCGAGGGTAAGGACAATGCCGCGCTCGGCGCCGGCGGCCTCAATGGCCAGGTCGAGGATGAGGGGGAAAAGTTCGTCCAGCGGACGCCGAGCGGCCAGCTCACGGCCGGCGTGAAGCAGGATCGAGATGGTACGGTCTGATCGCGCAACGCCCGCGACATGGGCCGATAGGACACTGGCGAGGTTGGTGGAGGCCGTGAGGCGAATGGGCGTTGTGTCTTCGTCGAAGATGGCGGGCGAGGGCACAGGTGGCGGGCCTGCGGCTCGAAACTGAAGACGAACCCGTCCCGCCGAGATCACGTCGCCGGGATGCAGAGGGTGGCGGCCGGTCACGCGTACACCATTCACGAAGGTGCCGTTCTTGCTGCCGAGATCGGTGACGGACCACTGGTCGCGGGAAGGCTCGAAGAGGAGATGGTGACGCGACAGCGAGTCGTCTTCCGGGAAGGGCAAGTTGTTGTCGCCTGACCGTCCCAAAGAGAGGTGGCCCCGGTCGAGGGCGACGGTGCGCACACTCCCGTCTGGCGCGGTAATTGCCAATTCCGACATTGAGCTAGATTATCGCGCAGGGCGGGGCGCCTGTGGATGGAAAGTCGGACGGGGCTGACGGCGCGGCGTGCCGGGCGGGCGCGGCATCGACCAGGCCGGATGCGCCACGAGTAGTACGCCACTGGCTCGAATCATGAGGTCCCTGCTCCGCGCAAATCTCCTTGAAGGCCGCTACCTGCCTGCCGATATGTCCCACTGTGAATGCCCATTTCCAAGGTGTCCGGGATGCCTGGATTGGGCGTGGACGAAGGGAGCGCGAGGTGGAGATCCTTCAAACTGCGGTGGACCGGGAATGGAAGGTCCGCGGGGCGGTTGAGATTGCGGACGTGGAAGAGTTGCACGATGCGCTCTGCGGGGTTGTCGGTGGACATCCGAACTCGATGGTGGACCTGTCCGAAGTCGAAAGCTGCGATGCGGCCTCGATGCAGTTGCTTTGTTCGGCAGTGAAGACTGCGGAACGATTGGGCGGAAGGCTCACACTGAAGGCACCTTCGGATGCGGTGGAGGCGTGTTGTGCGGTCTTGGGGCTTTCCTTCGGTGTGACCAAGGACTTGGACCAGAGGGCGGCCGTTGAGCTCTTGGGTGCCGGTTCGGGTGGCGCAAGCGCTGGAGGTCCGACGTCGGGCGTCGAAGCGGGAGGCGGTCGTGTCTCATAATCCGGTAGAGACGTTCCTCCACGAAGCGGAAGATCTGCTGGCGGAGATTGAACTGGCAGCGCTTTCGCTGGCCGCGGAAGAGCAGGCGGACGAGACTATTCATTTGCTCTTCCGCGCGTTCCATACGATCAAAGGTTCAGGCGCGATGTGTGGTCTGGATGCGGTGTCCGAGTTCACCCATCACATCGAGAGCCTGCTGGCCCTGGTGCGCGACGGCGTTGTCCCGGTATCTGGCGCTCTGGCGGACCTTGTGCTGAAGGCCAAGGATCAGATCCGGCTGCTGCTGACCGCGGAGCTGGGTGGAGCGGCGGTGCCGGCGGGGTCGAGCGAGAGGCTGATTGCCGAGGCGCGGAGCTTCGCGGGGTCGAGCGGCGGCGATCAACTGCTGTCGAGTAGAGCCCAGGTTGTGGCTGTTGAGCAGGGCCGGACTCTGGGTGAACGAGCATGGAAGATCGAATTTCGACCGCACCCGAGCCTGTTTGCCACCGGGGGCAACCCGATCTCGTTGCTGCGGGATCTGGCGCGGTTGGGGCATTGCGCAGTGGAGGCGCACCTCGACCAGGTGCCCGAGTTGGACGCGATCCAGCCGGACCGGTGCTACCTGTGGTGGACCATTCTGCTCACGAGCGCTTGTGATGAGAACGCAATCCGGGACGTGTTCATTTTCGTGGAAGATCAGAGTCTGCTGGAGATCAAATGCACCAGCGGCGAGACGCGCCCTGATGACACCCGGATGGCGGTCCCTGCGGCGGAGTCCAGCGCTGGTGCAAGTCAAGGAGAGGCTCCTCCTCCGCCTAAGGTAACGGCCAGGGAGGCGACGGTTCGCGTGCCATCGAGCCGGCTGGACCGGCTGGTGAATCTGGTGGGCGAACTGGTGATGAACCAGTCGCGGCTGGCCCAGGCGGTAGCGCATCACAAGCTGCCGGAACTGGCCAATCCGGTGCAGGAACTGGAGCGGTTGGTTGCGGAGTTGCGCGACAACGTCCTGGGTATTCGCATGCTCCCCATTGGCACGCTATTCGGGCGGTTTCGGCGGCTGGTTCATGATCTTTCGGCGGAGCTCGGCAAGGAAGTGGATCTGGTAACGGAGGGTGCGGAGACCGAACTGGACAAGAGCATTCTCGACCAATTGGGTGAGCCGTTGGTGCATTGTCTTCGCAATTGCCTCGACCATGCCGCCGAGCCGCCGGAAGAGCGCGAGGCGCTGGGCAAACCGAGGCGAGTGAAGGTCCACCTTTCCGCTACACACACGGGCTCGAATGTTGTGGTCCGCGTGCAGGACGACGGGCGAGGCATAGATCGGGCGGCCGTGCGGGCCAAGGCGATTGAGAAGCAGTTGATTGCCGCGGATGCCAACCTGAGCGACAAGGAACTGCTTGGACTGGTTCTGTTGCCTGGGTTCTCGACGGCCAAGCAGGTGACGAATGTGTCCGGGCGCGGGGTGGGCATGGACGCCGTGAAGCGGCAGATCGATGCCTTGCGCGGCACCCTCTCGCTGACCAGCGAGGCAGGCCAAGGTACCAGAATCTGCATTACCTTGCCCTTGACCCTGGCCATCATCGAGGGGCTGTTGATTCAGGTTGGCGACGATCAATTCATCGTTCCGATGGCGGCGGTCACTGAGAATGTCGAGCTGACGGTCTCTCAGAGGGAGCGAGGCAACCGGCGAAATGTGATTGCGGTGCGGGGTGATCTGGTTCCCTACATCGACTTACGGCGAATGTTCAGCATCACTGGTGTTGCTCCTCCGGTTGAAAAAGTGGTGATCGTGCAACAGGAAGACCAACGCGTGGGACTGGTTGTGGATTGCGTACTGGGTACCCATCAGACCGTTATCCAGTCGCTGGGTACGTACTACCGAAGCATCAACGTCGTATCAGGCGCAACGATCATGGGCGATGGGCGAGTGGCGTTGATTCTCGACATTGCCGCGCTTGTGCGCCTGGCGGACCGGGACCGGAGCCCGGTCAAGCCACCCGTGAGGGGGCGTTCTCTGGAACCGGGTCTTGTGGCGTGAGTCCGGCGCGGCACAGGTGGATTTTAAGGGCGGAAGACACCGGGTTGCGGGGCGCAACTCTGGCGAGATGGACAGGGTGGATTGGAGAAGAACAATGAAGAATTGGAAGATCGGCACACGAATCGGGGCAGGGTTTGGCGTTGTGATCGTCATAGCGCTCGTGCTGGGGCTGTTCGCCTACATGCAGGTGGACAGGATCAATGGGGCTTCGACCGAGGTTACGGCGAAGTCGTTGCCGGGTGTCTACGTCATCGGACAGATCCAGGCCAATACCCAAGCGGCGTACAGTTTGGAACTGCAGTACATCGTCAGCAGCGACAAGGACGAGACGGCGCGCCTGGACTCGGAGATCCAGGACCTAAGGAAGCGCATCACCGCGATGTACACCGAGTATGAGCACCGCGTGACAGAGGCGCGGGATCGAGAGCTGTTCGACCAACTGGAAGCGGCTCGAGCTGAGTATAACGGCGCGGCCGATGAGATCTTCAAAGTCGCGCGAAGAGGTACGCCCGACGCCGCCAAGCAGGCGTTGGAGATGGCCGGCCGGCAGAAGCCGGCATTCCGGCGGTACTTGGAGGCCAGCACGAACCTGGTGAGCTTCAACAAGGCGCAGGCCGACTCAGCCTCCCAAGTGGTCCAGTCATCCGTCGGGAGCGCGCGCATGGGCATCGTCGTAGGGCTGGCCGTAGCGATCCTGATGGCGATTTTCATTTCGGTGATTGTCGTGAGAAGCCTGACGAAACCGCTGGCGATCGCGGCCCAACTCGTACACCAGGTGGCGGAGGGGGACCTGACTCACAAGGCCGAGGTGGATTCGAAGGATGAGCTGGGGCAGATGTTGCGGGCTCTCAACGGAATGGTGGATGGTCTCAATGGCGCCGCGATGGTGGCCACTAGTATTTCGGAAGGCGACCTGACTGTGCAGGCCAACTCACGCTCGGAGCGGGACCGGTTGGGTCAGGCGCTGATCAGAATGCTGGAGAACCTGCGCAAGACCGTCTCCGATGTGGCTACCGCGGCAAGCAATGTCGCCACGGGTAGCGAGGAGATGAGTTCCACGGCACAGCAACTGTCGCAGGGTGCCACAGAGCAGGCCGCGGCGGCCGAGGAGAGTACATCGGCCATGGAAGAGATGGCGTCGAGCGTCCAGCAGAACGCCGACAACGCGCGGCAGACCGACAAGATTGCGTCGAAGGCCTCGGAGGATGCCCGGTCGAGCGGGGAAGCGGTGGGGCAAACCGCGCAGGCGATGAAAGAGATAGCGGAGAAGATCAACATCATTGAGGAGATTGCTCGCAAGACGGATCTCCTGGCGCTGAACGCGGCCGTGGAAGCGGCCCGGGCCGGTGAACATGGCAAGGGGTTCGCCGTGGTCGCTTCGGAAGTGAGAAAACTGGCCGAGCGTAGCCAGACGGCGGCAGCGGAGATCAGCCGCCTGACAACGGACGGAGTCCGGTTGGCCGAGGGGGCAGGGCATTTGCTGAGCCGGCTGGTGCCGGATATCCAGAAGACGGCCGAACTCGTCCGAGAGATTGCGGCAGCGAGCCTGGAGCAGAGCACTGGCGCAAACCAGATCAACAAGGCCATGCAGCAACTGGATCAGGTAATTCAGCAGAATGCCGCGGCGTCGGAAGAGATGGCTTCGACGGCGGAAGAGCTGTCGAGCCAATCGGAGGTGCTGCAGGCCAGCATTGGGTTCTTCAGAACGGGCGGGGAGCAAAGCGCCAGGGGCCCTCAGAAGCGACGAACCCGCCCGGCCAAGACGACAGTGCCTGGTGCCGCTCTCTCGGGGGCAAAGCCAAGCTCCGCCAGTTTGGCCCAGATGCACAGCGCACTCAGCAACGGGGCAAGCATTGACCTGGATAGCAACCTGGGTAACGCGGACGCTCGGGACCGGGAATTTTCCCAGTACCAGGAATAGGAAAGAAACCGGGAGAGCAGCGATGACCGAGAGCCGTCAACACATGACATTCAAGCTCGGAGACGAGCTGTTTGCGATCGACGTAGCGCAGGTGCGGGAGGTGCTGGAGGTCTGCCAGATCACAAAGGTACCCACGGCCCCGCCCTATATGCGCGGGGTAGTCAACGTCCGAGGTCAGGCAACGCCGGTCGTCGATATGCGCGTCAGGTTCGGACTGCCGCCCAGTGCCGACACCGTGCACACACGAATCATCGTCATGGAACTGGAGTTGGCAGGAGAGCCGACGGTGCTGGGCGGCATTGCCGACAGCGTACACGAGGTAATTGAGTTGGACGCCGCCAACACGGTTCCACCGCCTCGCATTGCGATGCAGTGGCGCAACGACTTCATTCAGGGGATGGGTAGGCGCGGCGATGACTTCATTATCATTCTCGATGTCAACGCCGTCTTCTCCTCCGAGGATCTCGCGGCGGCTGCCGAGATCGGTGCGGCGCCCGATGCCGCCGCAACCAGATAGAAGGAAGGGTCCTTGCCGATTGGGAAGTGGAGCCCAACTACCTAACTGAGGTACTGATGCCCAAGATCGTGGTTATTGACGACTCCCCTTCGACACTCGAGGCTGTTGAGTCGATGTTGGCGGCCACAGGATTCGAAGTGTCCGCGTTCACCATGTGGGCCAGCGCGGTGCAGAAGCTGACAACGGAGGTGGTCGATCTGATCATCACCGATGTCTACATGCCGGGGGCCGACGGGCTCGAGGTGATTCGTGCCCGGCGCCATATCTGTCCCGATGTTCCAGTTGTGGCGATGAGCGGGATGAGAGGGCGCAGGGACATGCTGAAGGTGGCTCGGTTGATGGGGGCCTGCCAGACCCTGCGAAAACCATTCTCCAGGGAAGAGCTTGTGGCGGCGGTACACGCGGCACTGAACGTGAGGTGCCCGGACAGATTGAGGTAGCTGGCCCGGGCGGGCGACGTCCAGGCTGCCGGCAGCAAATCGCGGGATAGGAATGAATCAGGCTGGACGATACAGGATGGCGGTGAGAATGGAACACGGCGGGACGACACAAGCGGGACCAGCGACGGTGGATGAGATCTCCGAGGGTCTGATCGAGCTGTCACAGGCGGGGTTTGCGCGATTTGCGCGGTACATCACGGGTGAGTTGGGGATCAAGATGCCCGACTCCAAGCTCGCTCTGGTGCAGAGCCGGCTGATGGGGCGCGTCCGCGAACTCAGGATGCGATCTTTGGACGAGTACGAAGCCTACTTCTTCGCCTCCGCGCATGCCAGCGAGCGCGAACACGTCATCAATGCCATCACGACGAACAAGACGGATTTCTTCAGGGAAGCCGGACATTTCGACTATCTCAGCGATTCCGCAGTTCCTGCCTTGCTGCGTGATGAGCGCCGGGCCGGATCACGACTGAAGCTGTGGTCGGCCGGCTGTTCCTCGGGCGAGGAGCCGTACAGCATTGCGATGGTGTTGGCGGAGTATGCGGCCGGTCACTCCGGTTTCGACTTTGCCATCCTGGGGACTGACATTTCCACAAAGGTGCTGGACCACGCCCGTCAGGGAGTGTACAAAGAGTCCCTCATCGGGCCAATTCCCCGCGCTATGCGCAACAAGTACCTTCTGGCCAGCCGTACCGGAAGGGAGCCAGTGGTTCGGGTAGTGCCGGCCCTACGCCGGAAGATCAGCTTTCACCAGCTGAACTTCATGAGCGCTGACTACCGAATCAAGGACATGTTCGATGTCGTGTTCTTTCGTAATGTCCTGATCTACTTCGATCTGAGCACTCAGGAGGCCGTAGTGAGAAAGATCTGCCGCAATCTGATACCCGGCGGGTATTTGTTTGCCAGTCATTCTGAATCACTGTCACCGCTCGATGTGCCGCTACGCGCGTTACGGACTTCGATCTATCAGAGGCTCGGGTAGAGTGCACGGAACCGGTGGCCGGATATGACGAGAGCTGGGAAAGTTGGCGTCTTGATCATTGACGATTCGGCGTCAGTGCGGCAGGTACTGAAAGGAATCCTGGAGACCGATCCCGAAATCCAGGTGATCGGAGTTGCGCAGGATCCTTACGTGGCCGTGGAGCGGATCAAACGGGAAGTTCCTGATGTCATGACATTGGATATAGAGATGCCGCGCATGGATGGGTTGACCTTCTTGGAGCGCATCATGAGCCAGTACCCCATCCCGGTCGTGATCTGCTCGACGCTCACTGGCAATGGCTCCGACACGGCATTGGCGGCGCTGGAGAAGGGCGCCGTGGACATCATTACAGAGCCCAAGTTCGGAGAGCGCGAGTTCCTTGAGAAGGCACGGGTTCGGATCTGCGACGTGGTGAAACCGGCAGCCCGCGCGCGGCTGCGCGGCCAACTGGCCAGAGGCGGTGTCATCCGGCCGAAGCTGACGGCGGATGCGGTGATTGACGCTCCCACATCACGGGCGCTCCTCCAGTCCACGGAGACGGTGGTCGCGGTGGGTGCGTCGACCGGAGGGACCGAGGCCTTGCGCGAATTTCTTGAAGCGATGCCGCTCGACGCTCCTGGCATCGTCATTGCTCAGCACATGCCGGAGGCGTTCGCGGCCCGATTCGCGCAACGCCTGGACACAAGCTGCCGTATCACGGTGAAAGAGGCGGCGGACGATGACTCCGTGATCCGGGGGCAGGCTCTCATCGCGCCCGGTAACCGGCACCTGCTGTTGAAGCGCCGGGGTGCCCGATGCTACGTCGAGGTGAAGGATGGACCGCTGGTCAGCCGCCTCAGACCTGCCGTGGACGTACTGTTCCGATCGGCGGCGCGCTATGGAGGCCGAAACGTGATTGGGGTGATTATGACGGGCATGGGTGACGACGGCGCCAGGGGCATGTTGGAACTGAAACAGGCAGGGGCCTTCAACATCGCGCAGGATGAAGCGACATTGGTCGTGTTCGGTATGCAGGCCGAAGCTATCAAGACGGGTGCAGTGGATCGGATCCTGCCGCTCCATGATATGACCGGTGAGGTTGTGCGGGTATGCCACAGAAACTGAGTGTGGTGCGTAGCGGTGGGCGTCTCGGCACGGCGTACCGCCGCTTGTGGTCGAACCTGGGGCTTTCATTCCGGAGGCAAGGTCCGCGGATGCCGGCGGCCGAGACGGCTGCCCTAGTTCGAGACGTGGATGCCGACCTCACCGCCTTCAACCATTCGACCGAGGAAGTATTCCTGCCTGTCGGCCGGCGTCTGATGGAAATCCAGTCAATGGCTCGCTCCGTGGCGATGAAGTTGGCTGAGATGGCGCGCCATCTGTCGAACAATGAGTCTTCCATCGCGTCCCTCGACTGTGTCTTGTCCGCCGCGCAACGGGATGGGGCTGGAGACCGGATTGCGGGCTGGGTTCAGGGAATTCGATGTGACGCAAAGGCGCTCGGGTCGACAATCGATGCCTTTGGCCCACTGGTGCACACATTCGATGTGTTGGCGGTGATGACACGGATCGAAAGTGCGCGTTTTGTGGGGGAGGAGGGTCGATTCGTCGGATTGGCGGCATCGGTTCTGGAGTTGTCGCAACAGATCCGGCAACAAGTTGGCACGAGTGCGGCGTCCGTCGCGATCCTGCTCCAGACCGCCTCCGAAGCAGCGGCAGAGGCGGGCGCAGCGGCTCGCCGGCGGGAAGAGAATCTGGGGCCGCTGACGGAGCAGACGAGTGCGGGTTTGCGGAAGATCAAGGAGCATCGTAAGGAAGTCGCCAGTGTGAATGCTCAACTGGCTTCGCGATTTGAAGGGGTTTCGGCGGCGGTAGGAGATCTGGTTACGGCGCTGCAGTCTCAGGACATTGTCCGCCAGCAGGTTGAGCATGTTCAGCAGGCGTTGCGGGCCCTGCATGGCGGAACCGGTGGGCGCGGCGAGCTGCCGGCCGTGGCACGACTGCAGGCCGCGCAACTGGACAATTCGAGAGCTACGCTCGCGGAAACAGTGCAGCAGATCAGAGGCTCACTCGCCCGCATTGAGGGTAACGTCACTGAAGTGGCCGGCGAGGCCGCCTGTCTTCTGGGAGCTTCAGGACAGAGCGAGCCGGCGTTCTTCGACAGCGTCAAATCCAACCTGGAAGGCAGCCTGGACCTCCTTTGCAGCAACAGGGATTCCGAGCGCCGATTGGCGTCGACGGCTGTGACGGTTCACAAGCGTGTCTGCGAGATCGCCGAGACGATCTCCGGCATCAGAGCGGTGGGCGTCATGATGCAGCGGATCGCGCTGAATGCGACGATTCAGGCCGCGCGCCTGGGTGAAGAGGGTGCTTCCATGGAGATTGTCGCCAATGCGATCCAGTGGTTGGCAGGCGAAGCGGAGCAGGCGTCGGAGAAGACCGAGACCCTGCTGCAACGGATTCGTGAGAGAGCGACGTCACTCGAAACCACGACGGAGTCCTTTGGGACGACTGAAGCGGAGATCGCCCGGCTGCGGCACGACACAACGGCGCTCCACGACGCGGAGGCGCTGGCGCGCAGCGGCTACAGGCAGTCGATGGAACTGATTGAAGGGTTGAAACAGCGATTGCAGAGGACCGTGGCGGAGTTTGGCACTCAGGATGAGACACTGGGCATTCTGGACCGGGCGAGTGGCGTTCTTCGAGGTCTGGGGGCCGACGCGCAGTCCTGTGACTTGGGCAGCACGGATGTCGTGCCGGCGAGCTACACAATGCACTCCGAGCGCTCCATTCACGCCGCCTTCCAGGCAGGACGGTCGACCAATGAGGCCGATCGCCTGCGCGGCGTCAGAGAGAACGCCGCGGAGGACAATATCGAGTTCTTCTGAGGACAAATGCAGCGCGGCCCGTCCAGCGCTGAGGAGCATCGAAACGCTCCCGCGAGTTGACCTGTATACGAGGTGGTGGAATGAACAAGAAGATTCTGGCGGTGGATGATTCGAGCACGGTCCGGCAGATGGTGTCGTTCACATTGACGTCAGCCGGCTACGAGGTGATCGAGGCGAAGGACGGCCAGGATGCCCTATCGAAGCTCACCAGCCCCGTGCCGCTTGGGATGGTGCTGACAGATTTGAACATGCCCAATCTCGATGGCATCGGGCTCATCAAGCGACTGCGCGCTCATGGATCCTTCAAGTATGTGCCGATCGTGGTTCTCACCACGGAGTCGGAGGTAGAGAAGAAGCAAGCCGCGCGTTCAGCCGGGGCCACTGCCTGGATCGTTAAGCCGTTCCGGCCGGAGCAACTGCTGGCGGTCATCCAGAAGGTCCTTGGGTAAGGGACGGGACGCCGGCTACCGGCAAGCGTGGCAATCCGCTCCTGGCGGGCACCCTAAGCAGCCCGTCTACTCGTGCGGTACGTTCTGAAAGGCCTTGATCACGGCGCTGTTGTCCATGGCTCCAAAGCCGGCCAACTCGGCGGCTTCCAGAAGACCCAGATGGACTCTGGACAAGGGCAGGTGCGCCCCTTGCCGGTCTCCGGCGGCCAGGATGAGACGCACATCTTTCAGATGCTGTGAGAGACGCGCCTCCGGCTCGAACTCTTCAGCGATCATGCGGGCACCTTTAGTGTCCATCGCTTTGGAGTATGCAGGGCCGGCCTTCAGGATCTCGAGAGCGACGTTTGGGTCGATGCCAGAGGCGCGCGCGAATTCCAGCCCTTCCGCCAGAACGGCGCGGTTCAGACCAAGCACCAGATTGAGGACCAGCTTGATGCGGGCTCCGCTGCCCGGGGGGCCGACGTGAAAGGCCTGTTTGCAGAACTGTTCGAAGAGGTCCCGGCAGCGGGCGAACGCCGGCTGCGAGGCCCCGCACAGGAAGATTGCCTCGCGAGTTCTCACCTGACGGCTGGATCCGCCGACCGTCGAATCCACATAATCCACGCCCAACGGCGCGAGCATCGATGCGAAGCCCACGGCATCTTCGGGATCCCCAGTTGTCGTGTCAATGAGAATCGAGCCGGGCTGGAGTTCTGCCTGGATCTCATCCAGTACGGAGCGCACGATGGCCGATGTGGGCAGACTGAGAATGATGCGTTCGCAGGCCGAGGCGACGGCGGACGCGCAGCAGGCAGTTTCGCCGCCGAGCGCCTGTAGCGTGTCCAGTTGTTCAGATCGAACGTCGAACCCGACCACGGAGTAGCCGGAGGCCAGCAGGCGCTCCGCAACGGCGGTGCCGACCAGGCCGATTCCAATGATGCCCACTCGTTCCATCACGCCCCCGGCCGCACAGCCGCGAATCCAGTGGACCCGGAGATCCGCGAAACTTTCGTCAACTGCTTGGCCGCGCTCACCACCGACGGCGCTGTGTGTTCCACGAATTCCTGAAGCGAACAGGCCATCCAGGGCGCCGCGGCGCTGATGGCCGCCCAGGGCCGATCGTCGGGATCGAAGATTGGGGCGGCGATCACACGGACGCCGATGACCGTGTCCTGGTCGGAGACGGCGTAGCCCAGTTCCCGCACCTTCTGGAGGCGCGACTCAATCTCAGGAATGGTCACAGGGGTATTTGGCGTCATTTTCGTTCGAGGGCGTGCGTTGAGAATTTGCAGACGTTCTTCCAACGGCAGATGGGCGAGAATGGCGTGGCCGATGGCCGTGCAGAAGGCGGGCACCCGGGCTCCTACACGCTGCGAGATGCCCAGACGGCCCAGGGGCATCTGCAGACGTTCCACGTACACGAGCTCCGGGCCATCCAGCACCGCGATACTGGCTGCCTCATTGATGGGGCCGACAAGAGACCGCAGGATCGGCCGGGCGATGGTGTTGAGATCCATCTGTCCAAAGGCATTGAAGCCGAGGTCGAGCACCTTCAATCCAAGACGGTAGCGCTTGCCTTCGGCGGGCAGCAGGTAACCGAGCATGACAAGGGTTTTCGCCAGGCGGTACGTGGTGCCGGGGTCCAGTTCCGCCCGCGTAGCGATCTGCGACAAGGTGAGTTCCGGTTCGCGGGCGTCGAACACCTCCAGCACGCGAAACCCCTTCGCGAGCGACAGCACCATGCTTTTTGAGGACTCGGTATCCGAAACTTTCATCGAAAACATCATGCTAGCTCAGATGGCAAACTTTGTACACCTGTATTGACGCGGTCTCCATTGCATGATAACGTCAACTGCAACAAAATCCGAATATATTTTCGCATTCCGAAAGGAGTTGAGATGAAGAGGAGATACTTCCTGCCGGCGGTTGCCGCTGGGCTGAACGCCGTAAGGTCGGCGGCGGCCAGCGATCGGGTGAACGTGGCGGTGATCGGAGTGCGTGGACGGGGCCGTGCCTTGACCGGCGGGTTCGCGAAGCTGGCGGACGCCAATGTTGAGTACCTGGTGGATGTCGACGACCGGGTTGTTCCGGCCGCGTTGGCTGTGCTGGAGAAGGCCGGACGCAAGCCACCGAAGGTGGTCCGCGATATGCGCCGCGTGTTCGACGACAAGTCGATTGACGCAGTGGTCATCGCGACACCGGACCACTGGCATGCCCCGGCGGCGATCATGGCTTGCGACGCGGGCAAGGATGTCTATCTGGAGAAGCCGTGCTCGCACAACATCCGCGAGGGGCGGCTGATCGTCGAGGCCGCGCGCCGCAGCCAGCGCATCGTGCAGCACGGCACGCAGGCGCGCAGCCGGGAGATCACCCGTCAGGCGATCGACTACATCCACTCCGGCAAAATCGGGAAGGTCGTGATGGCTAAGGCCTGGGACGTGCAGCGGCGCGCCGACATCGGCCACAAGAATGACAGTCCGGTGCCCGCCGAAGTGGACTACGACACCTGGATCGGGCCGGCACAGCCGATGCCGTTCAACGAGAACCGCTTCCACTACACCTGGCACTGGAACTGGAACTTTGGCACCGGCGACGCGGGCAATGACGGCGCCCATCAGATCGACATGGCGCGATGGGCATTAGGCGTCGAAGTGCCCACCGAGGCCGCGGGCATGGGGGCGAAGCTGTTCTTCGAGGACGATCAGCAGACGCCCGATACCATCAACGCCACGTTCCGCTATCCGGGCAAGATGCTGATGTTCGAACTGCGCATCTGGAATCCCTACGGAATGGAAGCGACCGAGAACGGTGTGGCGGTCTACGGCGGGGACGGGATGGTCCAGATCGCCAAGTGGGACCGTCTTTGGGGCTACAAGGTCTTCGACGAGAAGGGCAAGCTCGTCAAGCATGAGCAAAGCCCGGGTGAGGATGAAGCGCATGTCAGGAACTTTCTGGAGTGCGTGAAGTCGAGGAAGGCTCCAAACGCGGAGATCGAAATCGGCTTCCAATCCGTTGTCCACTGCCATCTCGCGAATATTGTGGCCCGCACCGGGCGCGCCGTTCGCTACGACGCGAAGAATGACTCAGTGACCGGCGACCCCGAGGCCGCGAAGCTCACACGGCGCACCTATCGCGACCATTGGTCGAAGCCCCGCGGAGTTTGAAGCGCAGCGTCAGGCGCTGAAGTTGAGGAGGAAGTAAACCATGTCTCAAGTCGGACATTGGCCCCGGGTTTGGGCCACGGCGCTGGTGTTCTCGGCGCTCTGCCTGGCCCAAGTAAACACAGCCACGATCTATGGGACGGTCACGGACCCGAGTGGTGCGGCTCTTCCACAGGCCGCTGTGACTGTCAGCAATCAGCAAACAGGTGGGCATTGGAATGTGGTGACCAACACGCAGGGTGAGTACACCGTTACCTTCCTGCCGGCCGGGCTCTACACCATCACGACCAAAGGTGCAGGATTCAAGGAGTCTCGCAACACAGGCATTGAGCTTTCGGGCGGGCAGGAACTGCGTCTGAAGTACGCACTGTCACTGGGCGAGGTGACCGACACCGTCACCGTCAGCGCGGAAACGCCCCTGGTAAATACGGCCAATGCCGAGCAGTCGCACAACTTGAATGTGGCTCGCGTGCAGGAGCTGCCGACGGCAAATCGCGACTGGAGCTCGCTCCTCGGCCTCGGCGCAGGCCTCACGGTCAGCAACAACGCCGTTTCGATGAATGGCCTGCCGCAGGACGGGTTCCGGTTTACCGTTGACGGGGCGAATGCCAGTGGAAGCGGAGAATCGGAGACGCTCACCTCCCTGGGCTATATCAAAGCCGTCAGTCTGGAGGCGATCCGCGAAGTGAACGTCACCAGCGGAATCGCGCCCGCCGAGACTGGCCCGACGATGTCCGGGAACGTGAATGTGATCACGAAAAGCGGGACCAACGACATGCATGGCTCGCTCTTCGAAAACAATCGCACGGAGAATGTCGCGGCGCGCAATCAGTTTCTCACCACGCGGCCGCCGGTGACCTTCAATCAGTTCGGAGGATCGATTGGCGGGCCGGTGCTGAAGAACAAGCTCTTCTACTTCGGAGTCTTCGAAGGCTACCGGTCGCGCGCGTTTACGGCAGTGAGCGGCAATGTGCCGACCAGCGAGTTTCGCACGCAGGTGGTAGCCGCGAACCCCGCAATGAAAACCTTCTTTGATACCTTCCCGCTGCCGAACTCCAGCTACGCTCCAGGTGCGGTCACCGGCTTCTACCAGAGCGCCGGATCTTCCGTGGAAAACAGCAATCACTACACGATGCGCAGCGACTACATGCCGACCAGCCGGGATATGGTTTCGCTTCGCTACACCTACGACACGCCCTTTCAACTGACGCCCCGCGTCTCGCCGCAGAACTCGCGCACCTTCGATGTCACAACGCACAAGGGGGTCGTCAGCTACATCCATTCCAGCGCCGGTTGGAGCGCCGAGACCCGCGTAGGCTACAACCGCTTTGAACGTTCGCGGCTCGACAACATCTTCACTCTGGGCGTAAGCGCGATCACGGGCTCTCTGGGGTTCTCCAACTCCGGTGAACTGATGGAGAACCTGGGCATCAACTACAGCTTCGATCAGATCGTGGCCGTGAACCGCGGGCGTCATTCCATCAAGTTCGGTGGACTGTTCCAGATGTACGAATCCGGACGGAACAACGAGACGGTGCCGGAGTTTCAGTTTGCCAACGCGAACGACCTGTTGGCCAACAAGCCCAGCCAGGTGACGATCAGCTTCGGCGTCCGGCCCTACACCTTGCGGAACTGGATCACGGGTTTCTTCGCCCAGGACGACTTCCGGGTGACGCGCAACTTCATGCTGAACTTCGGCCTGCGCGCCGATTGGTTCTCCGTCCCCACCGAGGACTCCGGCCGCATCTTCAATCGCACGGGTCCCTTCGGAATTGGACCCTACACGGACCCCGGCAGCATTTACCAGGGCAGCAAGTTTGACTACTCCCCGCGTCTTGGCTTTGCCTGGACCGTCACCCCGAAGACCGTGATCCGCGGCGGCGGAGGTATCTTCACCAGCGCTCACAACCAGTTCGGCGGCCCGGTGGAGCTGATCCAGAACGCCATCGATGAACCGAACCGCGTGGTATTCAGCGCGGCGGAAGCCAGCCGCTTCGGCATCTCGTATCCGACCACGAATGCGACCGTGCTGCCCTTGGTGAAGGGTGCCGGTCCGATATCCGGCACGGTGATTGGCCAGCGCTTCCCCCAACCGTCCAGCATGCAGTGGACGCTGAGCGTGTCTCGCGAGATCGGCAGGAATCTGTCGGTGGAAAGCGCCTACATTGGCAACCATGCCATCCACGCCAATGTGGTGCGGCGCATCAACCAGGTGAATCCGCTCACCGGATTGCGGCCCTACGATGGCTACTCGGAGTACAACTACTACGATGGTTCCGAGAGTACGACCTATAACGCCTGGCAGAACACGGTCCGCCGGCGCTTCGCGAACGGATTCCAGATGGGCGGAATGTACTCCTGGGCTAGGTCCATGTCGTACAGCAATGCGGCCAACATCGGTTTCCCCAATCCGCCGCAGGACTCCAGCAACATTCGCGACGACAAGGGACCGAGCCCATTCGACATCCGGCACCGATTTAACGCCGACTTCCTCTACGAGTTGCCCTTCATGAAGTTGACTGGGCGTACAGGCAGGGGCAGCCGGCTGCTGCTGGGCGGCTGGCAGTTCTCTGGTATCTACACCGCCGAGTCCGGCCCGCCGATCAACGTTACGCAGAGCACGTCATATCAAAGCACTCGGCCCGACTACATTGGCGGCAATGCCTACACGGCCGATGCCGAGGCGACGCTGCAGTTTCTGAACAAGGCTGTGTTCGCGAGGATCCCCGTGGGCACGGCGAACGCTCCGCTGCACTTCGGCAGCATCGGGCGAAACGCCTTGCGCGCGCCCGGTTTCTGGAACCTGGACATGGCGCTGGCCAAGAACCTGGACTTCACTGAGCGCTGGCGGCTGCAGATTCGCGCCGATATGTTCAACTCTCTCAATCACACCAACTTCTCTGGCATCTCGACAGCGATCGAGGCGGGCAACTTCGGCCGCTTCACCTCGACCCGTGGCGCGCGAGTCGTGCAGTTCAATGCCCGGCTCAGTTTCTGACATGGCAGGAATGTGGCGCCGGCTCCACTTCGGATGGGCGTGGGGCCGGGCCGGGGACTCATGCGCATCCTGATTGGACTCCTGTTCGCGGCCGGCATGGCCGATGGGCAAGTGGTGCTTCGCGGCGCGGACTTCGCTCACTATGTGAGTGAGTTCAACCGTGCCTTTCCGGAGGATCTGGTGAATGCGATCCCCGATGTCCAGGCGTGGGCCTGGATGCAGCGCAATGTGCCGCTGTTTACCTGCCCTGATCCGGACATAGAGCGAACCTGGTACTACCGCTGGTGGACCTTTCGCAAGCACATCAAGCAGACGCCCGACGGATTCGTGGTGACCGAGTTCCTGCGGCCCGTGCGCCATGCCGGACCGCATAACACCATCAGTTGCGCATTGGGGCATCACTTGGCGGAGGGCCGTTGGCTGCGGGACCGGCGCTATCTGGATGAGGACCTGGACTTCTGGCTGCGCAAGGGCGAGCAGGGCGGAATGCAGAGGCACTACCACCAGTACAGCGGCTGGACGACCTGGGCGGCCTACGAACGCTGGCTGGCCGATGGCGACACGAAGCGCCTCGTCTCCCTGTTGGACGTGTTGCGGAAAGACTACGAGCAGTGGGAGAGCGAGCGCCTGCTGCCCAGCGGACTGTTCTGGCAGTACGATGTGCGCGACGGCATGGAGGAGTCGGCCAGCGGGTCGAGGAAGAACAAGAACGCCAGGCCCACCATCAACAGCTATATGTTTGGCAATGCGAAGGCGATTGCGGCCATCGCACGCCTGGCTGGGCAGGCCGAGCTTGCGCGCGTCTACGACGACAAGGCGAACCGGCTGCGCAATCTGGTCCAGCAATCGCTGTGGAACCGGGAGGCGCAGTTCTTCGAAGCACGGCTGGATACCGGCCAACTCGCTGGCGTACGGGAGGAGATCGGCTTCACTCCATGGCTGTTTGAGTTGCCTGAGCGAGGGCGAGGCTTCGAAGTCGCCTGGAAGCAATTGATGGATCCGCGGGGATTCCTCGCTCCATATGGTCCAACCACGGCGGAACAGCGGCACCCCGCCTACGCAATTCGGGAAGAGGGTGACAACTGCCAGTGGAATGGCCCGAGTTGGCCCTTCTCCACATCGATTACACTGACGGCGTTGGCGAACGTACTGAACGACTACCCGCAACGTGCCATCTCAGTGGCCGACTACTTCAAGACCTTCCTGACCTATACCCGAAGTCAGACCCTGCGGCGCCCAGACGGATCCGTGGTCCCGTTCATCGACGAGAACCTCCACCCGCAAACCGGTGAATGGTGGGCCCGTGCTCTGGCGATGAAGAAGGGCAAGTTCCAGGCACGCGGTGATCACTACAACCACTCGACCTACAATGATCTGATCATCACCGGCGTAGTGGGCCTGCGGCCGCGAGCCGATCAGGTTGTGGACGTAAATCCGCTTCTGCCCACCGGGCAATGGGACTGGTTCTGCCTGGACAACGTGCCGTATCACGGCAGGACGCTCACCATCGTCTGGGACAAGACCGGGCGGAGATTTGGAGCGGGCAAGGGTTTACGGATTCTGGCCGACGGCCGCGAAATCGCGCGGTCACCGAAGTTGCGGCGGACGACCGCGCGATTGGATAGAGATTCGTTCCAAGGGATGTCGAGAGCGGATGAGCAGTAAAAAGATGTATGTGCTGACGATGAAACTGATTGGACAGGCGAGTGGGATGAGGGTCGCCTCATGACCCGCGTCTTCGACCTTGTAGTGGTCGCCGCCTACCTCGCCTTCATGGCCGGGCTGGGGCTTTGGTTCTCCCGCCGCCAGACTTCGACGGAGAACTATTTTGTCGCCAAGCGTTCCGTGCCTTCCTGGGCCATGGGTATGAGCATGCTGGCGACGATGGTCTCCAGTGTCACCTTCGTTGCCTACCCGGGTTCGTCCTACGCCAAGGACTGGTCGTTGCTGGTCCCCGGGTTTCTTCTGCTGGCGCTCCTCCCCATCATCGGGAAGGTGATCATCCCCTTCTATCGCGAGGAAGTGGGCATGAGCGCGTATGAGTATTTCCAGCGTCGCTTTGGGCGGCCGGCGCGGGTCTACGCGGCGGTGGCTTTCTCATTGGCCCACTTCAGCAAGATGGGCTTCGTCCTCTACCTGATGGCGCTGACCATCGCCAGTATGACCGGATGGGACATCGTGACGGTGATCTGCGCCGTGGCCGTGGTGATGGTGTTCTACACCGTGATCGGCGGCATCGAAGCCGTGGTGTGGTCCGATGTCGTCCAGGGTTTCGTAATGTGGATCGGGATTGCCGTGGCGTTGGGCTACCTGTTGTTCCTGCCGCCCGGAGGCCCGGGCGCTGTCTTTGCCCTTGCCTCGGAGAACGGGAAGTTCGCCATGGGCAGCACCGACTTCGATTTCACCCGACCGACGATCCCCGTGGCGATCCTCTATGGGTTGTTCTGGTACGGCCAACGCTATGTCGCCGATCAGACGATGGTGCAGCGCTACCTGCTGGCCAAGTCCGATCGCGGCGCGATGAAAGGTGTGGCGATGGGGGCCCTGCTCTGCCTGCCCGTCTGGGCTTTCTTCATGCTGATTGGTACCTGCGTCTGGTCGTTCTTCCGGCTTACCGGCGACAGGATTCCGTCGACCATCCAGAAGGCCGATCAGATGTTCCCCTACTTCCTCAGTGCCCATCTGCCTCCAGGTGTGATGGGCCTGTTGCTCGCGGCCCTCACGGGCGCCGCGATGACGATGCTGGCTAGCGACCTCAACACGCTGGCCATGGTTCTGGTGGAGGACTTCTACCGTTCCGCCAGGCCGAAATCCAGCGACAAAACACGGCTGAGAGTAGCGCGTCTCATCGTGATCGTCGTTGGCTTGCTGAACGTAGTCACGGCGATCATTCTGGTGCAGACCAAGGGCAGTGCCTTGTCGATGTGGTTTGCCGTCTCCGCCATCGCCTCCGGTGGCCTGGCCGGGCTGTTTTTCCTCGCGTTCCTCAGCCGGCGTGCGACGCGGAACAGCGCCTGGGTCGGAATCGCGTGCAGTTCGGTCTTCACGGTATGGGCCGTGCTCACCAAGGGGGCCTCGCCGCTGGTGAATCTGGCTCCTTGGAACTATCCCGGCGACGATCTGACAATCGGCGCGGCCGGCAATATCATCCTCTTCGTCACGGGTCTGGCCGCCAGCCTCCTGGCCCGGCCGACCGAGGCGGGCGACAAGGGCACGGTGTGGCACTGGCTCGCCGCGCGGCAGTCGTCCATTCAGAAGGGCTCCAATGCATAGAAGAAACTTCCTTTTGGGCAGCGCCGCCACGTTGGTGGCCGCGAACGATCAACCGCTGGCGATCCAGGTGGGGTCGCGGACGGCGGCCGGCTTCTACTCGGGTGAGGAGTGGGACAAGCCGTTCCTGTACCCCATCAAGACCGTCTCGGGTAAGGTGCTGTCGCGCGGCTGGCCATTGGAGCCCCGCGAAGGCGACAGCAAGGACCATGTTTGGCATCGGGGCTTCTGGTACGGTCACGGCAGCATCAGTGGAGCCGATTTCTGGCGTGAACAAGGCCGCGACAAGACGGCGAGGCTGATCAACAAAGCCAGTCCCCGGGCTGGCAGGGGTCGCGTGGCGGTCGACCTGGCCATGACGCCGCCTTCCGGCAAGCCGATCGGCTCGATGCGCCAGGAGTTCCAGTTCGCCGATCACGGCAATCTGCGCATGCTGGATGCGGTGATCACCATCCATGCCGACGCTGGCCAGAGCTTGGTCTTCGGTGATAGTGACGACGGCGGCTTTGCCTTCCGGCTGTGTGAGGCGTTCCGGGAGGACAAGGGCGCCCGGTTGCGCAATTCAGAAGGGCACGAGGGCACCAAGGAGATCTGGGGCAAGCCGGCTCTGTGGGTCGACTACTCCGCAATGGTGGATGGCGTCCGGGCAGGCGTGGCCATGTTCGATCACCCGGCCAACCTGCGGCATCCCACTCGCTGGCATGCCCGAGGCTACGGGCTGAATGCCGCCAATCCGTTTGCGCTCAAGAGTTTCACCAAGGATCCCGCAGCCGATGGCGGCTACACGCTGCCGGCCGGCGACAAACTGGTGCTGCGCTATCGCACGGTGATCTACGAAGGATCCCCGGACATAGGGAAGCTCTACGCCGAGTATGCCCGAAGGTGATCCAGTCAGGCGCCCGGACGATATGATTGACGAGGGTGTACAAACCCAGGGCAATCAGTCAGATGGATGCGATGCGAAGTGTTCACGACAAGCGGGCGGCTGCCAGGCCGGATTCCTGGATCGTCTGCTGTGCTGTATTGGTCGCCTTCTCGATGACCTGCTCCGGTCAGACAAAACAGGATGCCCAAGCCTTGAACAAGGCGGGCGGCGAGTTTCTCTATGGCGGCGACTACGAGAAGGCCCTGGAGTCGTTCGATCGGGCCCGGGCGGTTTATCACCAGCAGGGTGAGTCCCGCCAGGAGGCCGAGTGTTGGGTGAACATCGGCGCCGTGCACTTTTACCGGGGCCGCTATGTCGAAGCCTGGGATGTCTACAATCGGGCAGCTTCGCTAGTAGAGGTGCACACCGCGGAACCGTGGGCGCCCGATGTGCAGCAGTTCATCGACGTCAACCGGGCGGCCCTGCTGCAGAAACTGGGTAAGGATCACGACGCGCTGGAGATCTATCTCAAGGTGCGGCGCGCCGGTCACAAGACGGCACCGGAGGAAGAGGCGCGGGTTCTGGCCAACCTCGGCGCGCTCTATCGGAGACTGGGCGATCCCTACAAGGCCCTGGACACCGAGCGCGCCGCGATGGCTCTGTTTCGCCAATCCAAAGACGTTGACGGCCAGTTGGGCGCCATGAAGAATATTGCCATCGCCCAAGCGATGGAGTTTCAGGACTTTGCAGCGGCGCGAGTGGGCTTTGAGGCCGCCCTGGCCCTGGCGCGGAGCAGTGGGAACAAACGCGAAACGATGCAGTGCGAGCTGTATCTGGGCGAAACTCTCTATCTGGCCGGCGACCCGGCTGCCGCCCGTCTGCGCTGGAGCGCGGTCCTCGAATCCGCTCGGGCTTTGAAGGCGCCCGAGGAGGAGTGGAAAGCCCTCTATGGTTTGGGTAGGGCTGACCACGACAAGACACTGTGGAAGGCCGCGGCGGCGGTGATCGAGTCCACGCGGTCCGACCTGCGGCGCGCCGAGTTGCGAGGCGGGTTCCTGGCCGACAAGCGCGACGTATTCGACGCCTTGATCGAGTCGGCCGGAGACGACGCGGAACGGCTCGACTGGCTGGAGCGCTCCCGGGGCCGCACGCCGCTACCGTTGGCGGTGCTGCGGCAATCGCTCCCACCCGATACCGCACTGCTGGTCTACTGGGTAGGCCGCAAAAAGGCCGGAGTTCTCCAGGTGACCCAGGCAGGGACTAAATGGTCCGACGTGCATGTGCCCGCGCGGTCTGCCCCGGATGTCCTGCCGCCCCTGTCCGGTGTCAGCCGCGTCATTCTGGTGCCCGATGGGCCGCTGGCTGGTGTCTCTTTCGATGCCCTGGCGTGGAGCGACGGGACGAGGGTGGTGCAGCGGTATGAGACCTGGAATCTGCCTTCCTCCACTTTTCTCAGGTCGGCCGCGGCCAGGAGCGGATTCCGGTGGCCCTGGGAGGCGCAACTTCTGGGCATTGGAGATCCGGAGATCCGCACCGCCTTGCCCGGCGATCCCGAATGGGCGCACCTTCCCCGTGCGGGGGCGGAGCTGGTCTCGGTTTCCCACCAGCTGAATGGGCAGGCCGATCTGCGGGTAAAGGGCGAAGCCCGGAAGGCGGCGCTCAGCGAAGCGCACGAGTTCCGCGTCCTTCATCTGGCGACCCACGCGGCGGCCGACTTTGAGAATCCCGCGCGGTCGAGGATCCTGTTCTCCGGCCCTGAGTACCTTTACCTAAGGGAAGTAGGTCAACTCAAACTACAAGGTGTTGAGCTAGTGACGCTTTCGGCGTGCGAGACAGAAGCTGGAGCCGCCGCGCGGGGTGACGCGCCATTGAGCCTGACCCGCGCCTTTCTCGAGGCCGGCGCAGGCAGTGTGGTGGGTTCGCTTTGGGCAGTACGGGATGAGGCGGCCGCCGATCTGATGCAGAAGTTCTACCGCGAATTGGGCCGCGGTGCGACGCTGGCCGCGGCGTTGCGTACAGCCAAGCTGGAGGTGATGCAAGCAGGTGCGCCGCGGGAGGACTGGGCTGCCTTTGTGCTCTCAGGCGACGGTTCGACCCCAATAACTCCCTATATCTCCTGGAGTTCGCTGCTCAGCGGAGCGGCCGTACTGATGGTCGGTGCCGGTCTCGCCTTCAGTTCTCGGAGGGTGGGGAAGGGATAACCGGCAGCATCGTGCCAGCATTCCTGTCGCCTGTCACCCCTAACAGCCGGACGGGCGCGCTGGACTGAATCCGCAGGGACGAGCCGGCCGGGATGTACAGTGAGGGGAACACCTCTTCCAGGTCCTTCAGGATCTGTTCCCGAGGCAGCAGCGTGGCGTTTGTGGATGCGAAGCCAACACCGGTCGGGTCGACGAGTTCCAGCCGCACGGCGACGGCGTCCTGGGACGGATTCTGCACCGCGACGCCTTGAAACATCGCGCCGGAAGGGTCCACCGGGTCGACCGGGAGCGTGGCGGAATCGAAGGTCCGCGGAGCGAAGAGCGGCTTTGCCGCGCTCAGGTTGTCATACAGGCTCGGGGCGGTGTCAATCCCGTAAAGTGCGGTGTAAAATCGCTTCTCGGACTGGCCGGGATTGACAACTTTGAGATAGCGAAGATCCAGGCTGAACGGGTTGTCCGAGCTGACGCGAAGCTCCGTCGGGGACACATACTCCACGTTCAGAGCCTCCGCCGCGTAGTTGGCGACACCCGGGGCCGCATAAGTGCTCACCTGACTGGCCGGCGTGAACCCCCGCCCCTGAATCCGCACAAATTCTCCTGGTTCGATGGTGCCGCCCCCGGGGAATACATCATCAATAGATAGCTCACCGTCGACCGCAATAGTGCCGGCCTTATTGCTCTCGATAGTCCATGGTGTGCCGTCCGGTTGGTCAAACTCCGACTCCGGTTCAACCGAGAAGACGGATTGGGATCCCGGCTGGATGCCGTCGCGGAGCCGCACCGAAATGGAGAGGATGGGGAACCATGGCATCTTTCCCAGGTTGCCGGTGGGGGAAACCGCCTCGATCTTTAGCAGATTGCCCTGCCGCGTTGCGATGCCGGTTGCCTCTGCGTTCTCACTGTAGGCGCCGACGGAGATAATCTCTTCCACGGCGGATTCGTCGAACCGCAGATACAACTTCGTCCGGATTATGGGCTTCGGTTCTGTGAGCGTAATGCGAACCTGTGCAACCCCACCGGGTGGCGCCGACTCGCTGGACACTTCCAGCCAGAGGCCCTTGTACTTGCCGCCGTAGTACCCCGAATAATCGCCGGCCGATAACAGTCCCAGCCCGGCTATCAAGAATACCAGTGCCAGTTTCATGTGATCTGTCCCCTCATCCCCGATCCAACGTTTTGAATAGGATAGCGTGACTATTGACCGGCGGAGGGAAGAACTTTGAATCGCTCTGGAGCGGATTCCGCGATCACTCCACCGGAACTATTCAAGGCCTTGACGCGCCAAAGCAGGGCTTTGCGCGGAAGCATGAAGCGTTGGATGTCCGGCGCGGAATTTAGTTTCGTCTGATTTGTGCGGCACGTCCAAAGCGGCGTGCCGTCCACTTCGGTGATCTGGAACTCATAGACCGCGGCTTTGTCGACGGGGTCCCATTGAAAAGCGGAAGGGGCCGCATCCACATCGCCGCTTGGGGCCACGAGATGGACTTGGACTGAGCGAACGACCGCCGCATCCGAACCGGGCGGCCGCAAACCGGGGCCCGCCATGCGGCGCAACTGCAGCGATCCGGCGACGATCAACAGAACCGCGGCAATGCTGAAGGCCCAACGGGGCAAGGGCGAAGGTCCAAGCCAGCCGAACCAACTGCGCTTCGGTGCCGGTTTCTTCAGGCGGGACTCGATCCATTGAAGATCCGCCTTCTCTTCTTCTCGGACGTCAGCGTCCAGGAACTCCCGATAGGAGGCCGCGATGTGGCTGCAGACCGGACAAGCTTCGACGTGACCGGCCAGGTGCGCGGCACAGCCTTCGACAAAAGCTTCAATTTCATCAGGTTCCAGGCAGTGGCCGGGAGCGCGGAAAGCATCCTTATCGTTCACTCTGCGACCTCCAGCGGCGCGCGGCCTCGGATAGCTTGCGGCGGGCACTGACAATATAGGCTTTGGCTCCGCTGGCATTGGTCAACCCCAGCGCCCGGGTGATGGCGTCGAGAGGCATTTCGTCCAGAAAGTGCATCACGAAGACACGCTGTTCGGTCTTGTCGAGCGATTCGCGAATCCAGGTGTGTGCCAGTTTCAGCTGAGATTCCTGGGTCAGCCGGTCTTCCATCGAGCCGTTGGAGGGCGCGGGCAGGGACAGCAGCAACTCCTCGCCGCCCGACTCGGGCCGGCTGGCTTTGCTCTTGATGGCGTTCAGGCAGTGGTTGCGGCAGACGGTGAACAGCCACGTGGTGAATTTGGAGTTGCCCTGAAAGGTCTCCAGCCGGCGGAAGGTATTGGCCAGTACGTCCTGAGCGAGATCCAGGGCTTCTTCGCGATTGGCCGAGTACCTGAGGCACCACAGAACGACGCGGCGCTGATGCCGGGAGAAAAGTTCGTGTAGCCAGGGGTTCGACGGGTCCGGACGGCCGGACTCGAGAGCCCGGGTCACCAGCTCTTCGTCGCTCAATTCGTTCATTCGGCGTCGTATCTTTCCGAAACGCCTGGGGGCTTGCTCCCGTCATACAACGGTTAAGACATCATTTGGGGCATGCGGGAACAACTCCTCGCGCCCTCGCCGCAGGCGATCACCCAGAGATCATGATAACGGACGATGGGGCCATTCGGCAGTTGAGGATGGGGCTCCAAGGATTCTACAATGCAAGATGGGCTAACACCTCTGCGTTTGGGCAGGCGTGTGTACGTCCGAATTTGAAGTTCTGGCGTCTAATAACGAGGGAGAGAACCTATGGCACTGCGCCCGTTGCACGACCGAGTGCTGGTCAAGCGCGTGGAGGAAGGCGAATCGCAGGTGGGCGGTATAATCATTCCGGACACTGCGAAGGAAAAGCCGCAACGGGGTGAAGTGGTGGCGGTCGGGGCCGGCAAGCTGCTGAAAAGTGGGCAGCGGGCGAGCCTCGAGGTGAAGTCCGGTGACACGATTCTCTTCGGCAAGTACTCCGGTTCGGAAGCGAAGATCGACGGCATAGAGTACCTGATACTGCGCGAGGACGAAATTCTGGCGGTGCTCGGCTAGAGCCGGGCCGCCGAAAGTCTGCTTAAGGAGTTTGAAGATTCTCATGATTGCAATCCGCTGGAAACGTCCCGCCTGTCTGGCTGCGCTCATGCTCTGCGCCACTATGCTGGCCTCGGCACAAATAAAGGTCGCGGCGGTCAACTTACAGAAGGCCCTGCAGGACACGGCCGAAATCAAACAGGCCGAGGCCGATCTGAAGGCCAAATTTGGACCCCGGCAGGAAGAGTTGGCGAACCTGGAGAAGGAAATTGCCAAGCTGACCCAGGACTACGAAGCCAATCAATCCAAGTTCACCGAACCCGCCCTGGCCGAGATGGCGGCCAAGATTCAGTTGAAGCAGCGGCAACTGCAGCGCAACAGCGAAGGCCTGCAGAACGAAGTGAACCGCGAGAGACAGGACATCTTGCAGCGCGTCGGGCAGCGGCTTCAGGAAGTCGTCAAAAAGGTGTCCGAGGAGAAGGGTTTGGACTTGGTTGTGGATGGAGCGAACCTCCTCTACTTCAAGCCGACGATGGATATCTCGGCGGATGTCACGGCCGCCTACGATAAGGCCTATCCGTCGAAGAAGTAGTTGAACACAGGAGGGCCCGAGTCATGGCCGGGTATCTGGACAGCTACGGAGTTTCCGACGCGAAACGCGAACGTGGAGTCAAGCGCGTTGTCATCGGGGCCGTGGCTGTCGTCCTCTGCGCATTGGGTGGCTACTTCTTTCTGCACGACTTCCAGGAAAAGCGCCAGATCTCCAGATTTCTTGATCTGCTGGAGGAAAAGAAATACGAGGATGCTTATCGCCTGTGGGGGTGCGATCCTGCCAAGCCGTGTCGCGACTATAACCTGCAGAAGTTTCTGGAAGACTGGGGCCCCAGCAGCCCCCATGCCAACATCGCGTCGGCCCACGTGCGCCGTACCCGTTCCTGTGACGGTGGCGTAATCCAAATCCTCCAGTTCCCCTCCGAGCAGGTGTTGCTCTACGTGGACCGTAAGGATCGCAACGTCAGCTACAGCCCATTTGAATACTGCGTGGACGCGACCGGACGCAATACGAAGTTCCTTGACATTTTCTTCAAGTAGGTACCCAGGGAAGACCGCGCTTACGGTCTCCGTGGTGTGTGTCGCGGTGGTAGCATTGGGCATGCATCCGCACCTTACCAACTCGGGTGGCGGACTGTACCCGGTCGGCCTGGGGGCAGTCCTGATTTATCTGGGCGTGTGGATGGCGATACAGCCCGCCGAGGCTTGGCATCTGGCTCAGGACTTCATGATGGGCATTCAGCGCTTCCAGGGCACCTTACTCGGCGCGCCATCCTGGAGTTCACGACGCGACAGTCATTCTGAAACTCCTCAAAATCTGACTGGCCTGCGAGCGGCCGGCATGGTGATTGCGGCTATTGGCGTGGCCGTCCTGGCGGCCGGCCTGAGTCGACTCGCCTGAGGCGGACCGTGGCCAGGAACGAGAGCACACACTGCGAGAGAACAAACTGATGGAGCCCTCTGGCGCGTTTCGAGCCCTGCTGTCCGGCGACGAACAGGCTATGGAATTGGATGCCGCCGCGCTGGAGCTTTCCACACTTCACACCGGATATACCGACCCGGCTCCGGCCCTGCGCCAACTGGACGAATGGGCCGGCCAAATTGAAGAGATGCTGATGCCGGGTGCCGCCGGCGCGCATTTTCTCAGTGCCGTCAACCGTGTGCTCTTCGACGGCGCCGGACTGCGCGGCGATGCAGAGGACTACTATGCGGCTGAGAACAGTTGCCTGCCGCTGGTGATCGAGCGGCGCAAGGGTCTGCCGATTACCCTCTCAGTGATCTATCTGGAAGTTGCCCGACGGTTGTCCCGTCCGGTCTACGGGGTAGCACTGCCGGCGCATTTCGTATGCCAGTACAACGATGGACTGGTGCGCGTCTACGTCGATGTGTTCGATCAGGGCCGGCTGCTGACCGAGGACGACTGCCTGGAGAAGCTCAGCGAGCTGACGGCGCGGCCCGGCTTACGGGAAACCGTGCAGTTCACGCCCTGCGAGAAGCGCTCCATCGTGGCGCGGATGTTGAGGAACCTGTGGAGCTCCTACCGCCGCGCGGGCGACAATGCGCGTGCCAGTCAGGTGGAATACTGGCTTCGTTTAGTGACACCCTGAGAGAAAGTTCGGTGACTCGATTGAGCCATTCCGCGGAAAATCCAGATAGAATCAGAACTCCGAGGAAATGAACCTACCTGTTCACGAGTTAGAGGCGCGCCTGCACCAGTTTAATAAGCTGATGCAGGAACTGTTGCGCGGCCGGATCCAACGCAACACCTTTCAATCCTGGGAGGTCGAAGTCCTATTGGACATCGAGTCGTGCGAGCTGCGTGACGCGAACCGCCGGGAAGTCCTCAGGCGCTACCAGAAGGCCGCCAATCGCTATGTCGACCGGGGCGGGCGGACTTTGCTCAAGCTGTCGGAGTATTTGAGGAAAGAGCACCGCCAACCGATCCAAGCTCACGCGGAGCCTGAGCCCCAGTAAGGCCGCGGCGCTTTGTGCGGCTATTGCCGCTTCCTTCCCCAGACGGATTGTGCGACGCACCGGAGGCCCGTCTTGGCGCCAGACGACAGCCGATTGCCCTGGACCCGCACTTTGGACCAATTTCGGGGAAATTTTGCGGGAGACGAAGTTGCCGTTTCAGGCGAAGCTTGTGCCTCTGGGGCCCTTCCTCCACGAGAATCCAGCGAGCTGTTTTGTGGCGCGGGTCCTCAGCGAAACAACACTCATCCGCTTGCGGTAGCGCCTTGCCCCTTGTTCTTGCTGGGGTTGACTCTGCATCTGGCGTTGTCGCGCTGACATTCTTCTTTCGGTTACCTGGGGCAGCATCGACATCGGCTGGAATGGTAAGTGGATTGCTACTTCACAAAGCAGGATAGAACGGCCTTGGACCAACACCATGCTCAAATCAATTCGCAATCATATCTCCGGCCACCTCTCCGACGCCCAGGCCCGTGTCATGTGCTACCTCCTGGGACCGGTTTCCGGAGCACTGATCCTGCGCCTCCCGCACTACGGAGCGGCCTGGGCCGTTCGGTTCCACGCCTTCCATGCCACGCTGATGGCGGCGACGTGGGGATTGGGATGGGGTGCGTTACGCGTGGCGGAAGAGATCACACCGTGGTTTCTGAGCACCGTAGCCCGCGAGCTCAGGCTGGCCCTAAATCTGGGCTTCGTCCTGGCCTGGGTTTGCCTGGTGATCGCCGCGTACCAGGGGCGCCGTTGCGCCGTCTTTCCCACCATTCACCGTATGGCCGTCCATCTGGCCCGCAAAACAGAAGGCCACACCGATTGGAGCCACGTGGGCACCGCGGCTTAGTGCCGGCGAAGGCTTACTCTCAGAAACTCCCCGGCGGCACTTTCCCTTCCTTAACGTCCGTGATGTCGTACACGTAAATGGACCAGCCCAGGATCGCCACGGGCTTCCGGGCGCGCAGCCAGGCGTACCATTCACGCTTCTGATAGACGCCTTCCAGCAATGTCGCACTGATGGCGGCCAGGTGGCAGCGCGGCCGCTCTCCAGTCCGCAGGTTCTCATTGGCGAGGATGGCCCATCCCTGGAAGCGGTAGTAGGATTCCTCCGCCGAGCCAAAGTAGTTCAGGCACACGTCGTTGGTGCCACGCGCGTCCAGCCAGCGCCGCAGGTTGCCGAGGTCCTGGCCCCAGTCGAGGTTGGAGTCGACCAGCAGTTTGGGGCCGTTCGCCGGGCCGCCGGCCGCCAGGTTGAAGAACGCGATGTCATGCGGAGCAATGCGCGCCGACTCGACCGCCACCAGTACACAGGCCAAGCCGACCAGGGCCGGCGCAGCCTTTCTGTAGAACGCACCGGCGTGTCGGGCCACCAGAACCGCAACCAGCGCATACGTGAAGGGGTAGACCGGCAGCAGGTGTCGGATGCCGATGTTGATGCCGCTCTGCAGGCACAAAGCCCAGTAGATGCAAAGGGGGATGGCTAGAATCCAGAGGTCGCGATTGAAACGCCACAGCAGCGGTAGCGCCAGAACAATCAACAGCAATGCCCCCAGGGGCGTCTTGACAAGGAAGACGAAGGGGAAGTAAGGCCATTCACCGTGTTGGCGGATCGTGCCCAGCATGTAGGATGGATGGCCGCTCTTCTGGTGCAGGGCCATCTCGTTGAGGCCCAGAAAGAACTGGTGCGCCGGCAGGTGGAGATACCGTCCGCCTACGCGTAGCGCGTACCCCATGGCGGTCTCCTTCGTCACCACTTCGTTCAGCCGCCGCGCATGGAGGGAGCGCACCGTCTCGGGCCCGTAAGCGACCGCCACCACGATTGCACTCAGCACGATCAGGCCGGCGGCCTGCCGCGCCACCGCCCGCCATCGGGTTCGATTCAGCACCCACAGAATGGTGAACACCGGCAGCAGAAAGATGGCCGAGAGCTTCGAGACCAACGCGATGCCTAACGCCAGTCCGGCCCAGAGAATGTCGATGGGCCGGCCGCGCCGCACCATCCGGTCAAAGGCGATCACAGCCAGGAAGAACGTCAGGGTGGCGATGAAGTCCGTGGTGATGTAGTGGCCGTGCGCCGAGAGACTCGGGTCGAGCGTGAGCAGGAAGACCGCCAGCAAGCCCGCCAGTGGACCGTAGCGCGCCTTGACCCAGAACGCCATGGTCAGCGCCAGGATCATAGTCATCGCGATGGTGACGAGCCGGGAGGGCAGCAGGATCTGTTCCGGCGTCAGGTTGCGCTGGTGATATAGCAACTGGCGGCCCATCGCGACGGCATCACCATACCGCCACGCCTCGGTATCGAGTTTCAGCTCGGGCTTTAGAACCAACAGCGGCAGGGCGCTCAGGATGCGGCCCAAGGGTGGATGCTCGGGATTCACCCGGTAGTCGCCCGTGAGGAGAATGGAGTAGCCAGCGGCAAGGTGCAGGCCTTCATCGAAGACTTGCGTCTCCTGGACGGCCGCGGTGAATTGGCGCGCGAACTGGAGAGCGACGAGAGTAAAGACACAGGCGAGCCACGCGGCCCGCCCGTGCAGGAGTCTATTCAACACGCCGCGCGCCGGCCGAGGGCGAGAACCGATAGATGGCCGGAGTCAGCTTCCACTGTTCCTGGTAGCGGGCGCTGATTTCGCGCTCGAAAGCATCGACGAACTCCGGGTCCACCAGATTGACCGTGCAGCCTCCGAAGCCGCCGCCGGTCATGCGCGACCCGAAGACGCCATCAATGGTAAGCGCCGTGTCCACCAGCGAGTCCAGTTCCTCGCAACTGACTTCGTAATCGTGCTGCAGGCTGCGGTGCGATTCCACCATCAACTTGCCCATCATCGGCAGGTCACCGTCCTCCGCCGCAACGAGGAAGTTCTCGACGCGCAGATCTTCGAGGATGACGTGACGTGCCCGGGCCAGTGGAATCTCCTCCATCTTTGCCGCGGTTCTCTCCAGTTCGCCCAAGGTCACGTCGCGCAAGGCCGGCTTGCCGGGGAAATGGGAGAGAGCCTGCTGGCATTCCGCCACGCGGTTGCGATAGGCCGACGAACCCAGTTCATGCTTCACCATGGAGTTGACCACGACAATCTCGGCGCCATCCGGGATGGGGACCAGCTTGTGAGTCGTCGAGCGGCAATCCAGCATGATCGCCTTGTGTGCTTCGCCGAACACCGAGGCGTACTGGTCCATGATGCCGCAGGGCATGCCCACGAACTCCCGTTCCGCCCTCTGGCACAACCGCGCCAGTTCGACCTTCGGCACTTCGTTGTCACCCAACAGTGCCAACGCGCTGGATACCTCCAGGGCCGCGGAGGAACTCAATCCGCTCCCCGTGGGCACGGAAGAATCGATGGCCAGATGCGATGGCTTCAGCTCGAAGCCGAGAGCCAGAATCTCCTTCGCCACGCCCATCACGTAGTCGGCCCAGGTGCCGGTCTTTGTCATGTCCGCGATGGAATTCAGGGGGAAGGACAAGTCACCGGCAAACTGCTTGGAGGTAAGCCGGATCTCCTTTTTCCGAATGGAGGAGACTCGAACGTCGCAGCCGACCGCGATCGCGATTGGCATGACAAATCCGGCGTTGTAGTCCGTATGTTCACCGATGAGATTGACGCGCCCGGGGGCGTGATAGTGCTTTATGCGCGGCGCGCGAGCCACAGAAAGATGCCTCCAAAAACAATGGAAAAGACCCCGAACTGCAGGTTCAGGTTGGTGTCCAGCAGCGGAGCGGTGAAGTGACCCATGAGCCCCGTCCCCGTTAGCAGCAGGCCGAGCAGCCCGAAGAAGTAGCCGGCCGGTTTTCTTAGATCCAGCATAGCGTTTCCTTTAGAAAAATACGAAGTTCAGGGCGATGCAAATCACGCTCGCCACAATGGCCAGGGTTGCGGGACGGCGATACCACTCCGCTTCCTCGGTCTGGCGGGGCGTCACACTGTACACCAGGCCAACGAGTTCGGCGTCGGGTTTGCCTTTCGTCGCGAGGCTGACGATGGTCGTGACCACCAGGCAGCAGCAGAAGGCGGCAATCGCAACCCAGAAATTCTGAGCCATCGAGGAAGGGAAGTGATACTGTACGCCCAGCCACCCGCCTTTGCCTTCGGCTTCTGTCAGCCCGTAGGTAATGGCCGCGGCTGTGGTGCCGCTCACCAGTCCAGTGAAGGCGCCATGACCGGTCGACCGCTTCCAGAACATGCCCAGCAGGAACGTGGCAAACAGCGGCGCATTCACAAAGCCGAAGATGAGCTGGAGGAAGTCCATCATGTTGTTGAACGACTGCGCCAGATACGCGGCGCCGATGGAGAGCCCGGTGCCGAAGATGGTAGCCATGCGACCCATCCAAAGATAATGCTCGTCGGGCGCGTGCTTGCGGATGTAGCTCTGGTAAATGTCGTACGTCCAAACCGTATTGAACGCGGTTACATTTCCGGCCATGCCACTCATGAACGAAGCCACCAGGGCCGTGAGGCCCACGCCCAGCATCCCGCTGGGATAGAACTGGGCCATCAGGCTGAATAGCACCTTGTCGTAATCTGGCCCGCCGTTCTTCAGTGGCAGCGTGTAGCCGCTGCTCATCGCAGCCAGCGCGGCGGCGGCAATACCGGGCACGATGACCACGAACGGGATGAACATCTTCGGGAAGGCGCCGACGATGGGTGTATTACGCGCGTCCGTCATGTTGCGGGCAGCCATGGCGCGCTGCACCACCAGGTAGTTCGTACACCAGTAACCGAAGCTCAGCACAAAACCCAGGCCCATGATCAGGCCGATGATCTCGACGCCCATGGGATTGTCGCCGGCGTTGGCGATATGCTGCCATGACTGCGTCATCTTCGGGCTGAGTCGCGAGGCGATGCCGTCCCAGCCGCCGGCCTTGTTCACCGACAGGATGGCCAGGGGTGTGAACCCCGCGACGATGAGGAAGAACTGCAGCACTTCGTTGTAGATCGCGCTCGACAGGCCGCCCAGATAGGTGTAAGCCAGCACGATGCCCGCCGAAGCCAACACCGAGAAGGTAAAGCTCCAGCCGAAGATCGCCTGCAGGAGAATGCCCAGCGCGTACATCGAGATGCCCGAGCTGAAGATTGTCATGATCGCGAACGTGATGGCGTTGAAGCCGCGCGTCTTCTCGTCGAAGCGCAACTTCAGGTACTCCGGCACGCTGCGCGCCTTGCTGCCGTAGTAAAACGGCATCATGAAGACGCCCACGAACAGCATGGCCGGAATGGCGCCCACCCAATAGAAGTGCGACGTCATCATGCCGTACTTCGCGCCCGATCCGCACATGCCGATCATCTCCAGTGCCCCCATGTTGGCGGCCAGGAACGCAAGAGATGTAATCCACAGCGGCAACGAGTGACCGCTGGTCAGAAAGTCCGAACTCGATTTGACGTTCTTTCGAAGGAACCAGCCGATACCCAGGACGAACCCGAAGTACAGGGTCAGGACGACGTAGTCAATTAGATGTAGGGTCATGGTGCGCGAACCGAAACAACATCATATACTGCCCAGCCATGCCAGCGGAGATCGCTACGGAGGTCCGGGTCCGATTTCAAGCACAAAGAGAGGGGCTTGTTCCCAATTCTCCCGGACCGTCGTCGTCCCCGTGCCTCACGGTTTCAGTTCGAAACTTTCCAGCATCCGGCCATCCAGGGCAATGGCTTCGATCTTCGTTGAACCCGGCCCGCACAGCAGCCTGACGTAGTGCTCCGTGCTTTCCACCTTGATCGTCGTGCCCTCAATCGGAGCGTCGACAGGATACAGCGGAGCCCCTCCTCCACCCGTGACGACATAGTGTACTCCGTTGTTCAGATGGTGCTGGTAGTTGTGATCATGGCCGCTGAATACCACCGTCACCCGATGCTTCTCGAAGATCGGAACCATGGCCTTGACCGGTGTGTTACCGGACTGCCTGGATTTCACCGCCGTGAAGGGCGGATGGTGCATCACCACGAAGCGGAACTCGGCCTTCTGCGCCTTGGCCAGGTCTTCGTCCAGCCAGCGCAGTTGCTCCGACCAGAACGCTTCCCGGGCCTGGGCACTCAAGGCCGAGTTTCCGAGATCTGAGTTCAGCAGCACGAAGTGCGCGCCGCCCCAATCCACCGAGTAATACGGGGTGGAGACATCGAAGAACTCGTAGAAGCGGCGGCTGTTGCGCTCATGGTTGCCCAACACCGGGTAGAAGGCGGTCTTGGCCAGCAGGGTCCGCTCGATGTCGAAGAAACGGGGCCATTGCTCAGTGTCCAGGCCGTCCGTGACCAGGTCGCCGGTATGGAAGACCAGATCCGGATTGATCTTCTCGATGGCCCCGACGATCTTCCGGTGCAGGTCGTGCCGTGTGCGTGTGTCCCCAAAGACCACGGCTTCAAAAGCGACGGGCTTCGCCGGCGCCGTCTTGAAGGTCCCAGTGAGCCCGCCCGGAATGGTGTACTTCACCGGTTCGCCCGGCTTCAACCCGGTCATCGTGACTTTCTCCGAGCGCAGGACGGGCACAACCCGCGCATCGCCCACCTTCACCTCGCCGGACTGAACGACCCAGCCGATGGTGGCGCTCTTTCCCGTGACATTCACGGCGTATGGACCGCCCACAATCTTGTCTTCGGCGAAAAGAAAGGACGAATACCTGCCTGGTAGGCAGAGGAGCAGGAGGATCAGGGCAGCCTGTCTTAACATGACTGCCCTGTATCGTAATACACCGGCTATAACGTCAGTGTGACTTTCGACAGGCCCCGAGGCTGATCCGGATCCAACCCCTTCACCGTCGACAAAGAAGCCGCGAAGATCTGGGCCGGAATGATGTAGGGGATCGGTGTCAGAAGGTCCTCGGGCAGCGCCGCCTCACCTTTGCCCGGCTTGAACGCCAGCTTGGCGGGGATTCGCAGCGCCGTTTTGGGGGCTTCACTGTTCGACCGGTCAGTGAGCACAAACGTCTCGGCGTGCAGTCCGGCCAGTTTCGCGATCATCTCGTTCATCACCGGCCATGTAGGGCCGGGAGGAGCGAGCACGAACGCCGGAAACGAGGGCTCGACCATGGCGATGGGGCCGTGGAGAATGTCGGCCTGCGAGAAGCGTTCGGCAATGATGTAGCACGTTTCCATCAGTTTGAGCGCCCATTCGAAGGCGTTGGCGTAGTTCAGGCCGCGGCCGATCACCACGGCGTGCCTGGCGTATTTATACCGCTCGGCGCGGGCAGCTACTTCCTTCTCCAGTGTCAGTGCGTGGGCTGTCATCTCAGGCAGCCGGCGTAGATCGTCAATACGGATCTTCGCCCCCAACGCGTAGGCCAACAGATAGAAGGACAGCAACTGTCCGGTGTAGGTCTTGGTGGCCGCGACGCTCTTTTCCCGCCCGGCCCGCACCAAAATGGCATGGTCAGCGATTCGAGCCAGCGTGCTTTCCGGCTCGTTGGTGATGCCCAGGGTGAACGCGCCCTGCTTCTTGGCCTCTTCCAGAACCACGTTGGTGTCGGTGGATTCGCCCGACTGCGAAACCGCGGCTAGGAGAGCTCCATCCAGCCGGAGGTTTGAGTGATAGAGAGTCGATACCGAAGGGGCGGCCAGAGAAACCGGGATCCCGGTTGTAATTTCAATCAGATAGCGCCCAAACTGGGCAGCGTTGTCGGAAGTCCCGCGGGCCGCCAGGACAACCAGGCGGGGCGGTTCTTTCGCGAAGCGGGCGCGCAGTCGCTCAATTCCGCGCAGCTCCGCCTTTAGGGTCCGTTCGAGCGCTGTGGGCTGCTCACGGATCTCAGCCAGCATCTTTGACATGTCGGGGGGAGTTTACTCCTTGATCTTCAGTTTGTCGGCGTTATCCGCCATGAACGACTTGATCTGGTCGCCGGAGGCCAGCAGCCGTTCCCACTGCTCTTTGTACAGCGTGACCGGAAAACGGCCCAAGCCGTAGACAGAAACGGCCCCCTTTTCACTGACCTTGAAGCTGACGCCTGCGTTCCGGGCTTTCTTCAGTGACGCGTTCTCGGCCTTCAGCTTCTCGAGCTCGGCGGCCAGGTCCTCGGGGGATTTTGCAATTCCTTCGCTCATTCACCGTCTCCTTCCTTTGCTCGCACTTGCGGTGCAAAGCCAAGCATAGTCTATTCTTGATCGGACAGCATCGGGTGGGTTGCTGTCAATTGGCCGGCGGATCCAGATCGGTGCGCGGTCTCGTCTCAGAACCCACCCAAACGGCCGGCGCCGGGTATTCCGAGGGCGGCAGATTGACAATCCGAGGACGAACGGTGAGCAGAATCTGGGTTTGCTCCATCGACTTGTCATTCGACCGGAAGGCCGGGATCTTCGCGACGACAGGGATGCCGCTCCAGCTCTGGGTGAGCGTCTCGCGCGCCAGACCGGCGATCACCGCGGTTTCCGAGAACTTTACTCGCGTCTTCATCGCGAACTTGCGCTCCGAAATCACGGGGATGTCATTCAAAGACGAACCGGCCAGTGCCTTGAACTCCGCCTCAATTTCCAGTGTCACGCTCTCCGTGCCATGGATGTGCGGCGTGACCTTCAGCACAATGCCCAGGTCTTCAAATGTGATGCTGGGGGCGGTCCCATAGGAGCCGGTGGTATTCGTGCCGGTTCCGGAAACGACGCTAGTGATAATGGGATAGCGATCACCGACGTGCAACTGGGCCGCCTGGCCATCGACGCCCATCAGTTCCATCTTCATCAGAGACGTCGTCTGCCCGCGAGACATACTGGCGAAGAGACCCGCGCCGACGAGCCCCATCGCGAACTTGGTCTGGCCACCGCCAATCGTGGCATAAGTGCTGGATGCCGCGGTGTATGTCGGCGTGTATAGAAACGGGGAGATATCCCCAAGATAAGTAAAGGGGAAGCTGGACGGCAGCGTCATACCGTAGTTCAGCGAGGAATCCTTGTTCACCGACAGCAGTTCGACCTCGCTCACAATCTGTCCGCGATGCACCATCAATTCCTGAAACAACTGCATGGCGGGCCGCAGCCTGGAGACCCTGTCCCGGAACAGCACCAGACGCCGGCCGTTGTCGATGCCCATCTTCGTCATGTCGAAGGTGGACTGCACGGCCCGCGCGGCTTCCTGTACCTCCTGGGGGCTCAGTGGTTCGGGGAAAGGGATGATCACCGAGATCACCGGCTCAATCTCCGTTCTCTTCTGGGTGGTGTCCTTGGCGACCAGGGCCACCTTCGAACTCACGGGCACCACGAAGGAACTCGTGACATTCTCCAGGGAGCGGATGGCCTCTTTCCAGTCCACGTTCTCAGTGCGGAAGAGCACCGGCGAGCCGGGTTGATAGTCCGCGTCGAAAACGACACTCAGGCCGTACGCGGCGAAGACCTCCTCGAACAGCCGCTTGGCGTCGCCGCGCAGGTTGAAACTCTTCAACTGGGGGGCGCCCAACAACGTCGGCGGGGGCCGCACCTGGCGGGCCTCCTTGATCTCCTGGTCGCTAATACCGGCAAACGATTGGACATCCGGAGCGGCAGTGTCTCCCGCGCCCGGTGCGGCGTCCGTGTCCGCCCTGGCCGGGCCCGGTCCGCCGTCAGAGGCAGCGGCGACCGGCGAAACCGGCAGGTCAATCTTCAGGTTGGGGATCGCCTTGCTGCGGACGGCCTGTGCGAAATTCCAGTACTCAGGTTTGTTGGGATCGATGGCAACCGCTTGTGACGCCAGCAGATAGGCAGCCGCATAGTCCCGCCGGCTCTCGGCTTTCCGCGCCTTCTTGAAGAGCGCGGGGGCGCTCTCCCCAGCCATCAGGGCCGAGCAGAGACATAGAGCCAGGCTGTAGGAGCGAAGAGACACCAATACACCAGGATTGACGTTCGCCCGGCCCGGGACGTGCAAGGTCATTCGCCACGGCCAGACTAAACTCTCCCTGGCTTCATGCCGATAGACCAGTGCAATGACTTCCCTGGTCGGTCCTCGCGCCAACTATGCCCCCCCGGTACCCCAGAATCTGGCGGAGTTGGGCATCTCCCAATCCCTCGTGATCGACCTTCTGGTCAGACGCACAATGCTGGAAGGTTTCAGCACTCTGGAGAGCCTCAGCCGGGCGCTCCGCCTTTCACTGCCCATCATCGATCAGGCGTTCCGTCAGTTGCGGCAGCAACAAATCATTGAAGTCAAAGGCATGGTGGGCAACGACTACCAGTTCGTGCTCACGCAGTCCGGCAAGCAACTGGCATCGGACCGCTTCCAAATCTCGCAGTATGCCGGCGCCTGCCCCGTGGCCCTCCGCGACTACCATGCCGCCACGAAGCGTCAGGCCGCCAAGGTCAACATCGACCGGCGCGCCCTGCGGGCCGCCTTCTCCGACCTCGTGGTGCCAGACCGGCTCCTCGACCAACTAGGACCGGCATTGATCTCCCAGAACTCGATCTTTCTGTACGGGCCGTCTGGCAACGGCAAGACGTCGATTGCGGAACGCATGCTGCGCGTCTACCAGGATGCCGTTCTCATTCCGTTCGCCGTGGAGGTCGACAACCAGATCCTGAGTCTGTATGACCCTGTGGTGCATACGCGCCTTGAGCTCGACGACCCCGACATCGATCCCCGTTGGGTGCTCTGCAAGCGTCCCTGCATCGTCGTAGGCGGTGAACTCATTCCCTCGATGCTGGAACTGCGCCTCGACGAAGCGTCCGGCATCTACGCCGCGCCGCTTCAGATGAAGGCCAACAATGGCATCTTCATCATTGACGACTTCGGCCGCCAGTTGATGAGCCCGCGCGACCTGTTGAATCGCTGGATCGTGCCCCTCGACCGCCGGGTCGACTACCTGACCCTCCGCTACGGCGTCAAGTTCCAGATCCCCTTCGAGCTCATGGTCGTCTTCTCGACGAACCTCGACCCTTCCGATCTGGCCGACGAAGCGTTCCTCCGCCGCATTCAGAACAAGATCGAGGTCGAGCCGGTCGCGCCACAGGTCTTCGACATGATCTTCCAGCGCGTCATTTCCACCAAGAATGTGCCCGCTGAGTACGACAGTTGTGAATACCTGCGCAAGCTCTGCCTTTCCGGTGGCAGAACGGAGCTCCGTGCCTGTTATCCGATGGATATCGTGAACATTATCGGTTCGATCAGTCAGTACGAAAACCGGCCCCTACAGGTCACAAAGCCGGACATTGAGCGCGCCGTCCACCTGTACTTCGCTCGCAGCTAGGCCCCGAGCCGACCGCTCCATCGCCGCATTCTGGCCGGTTTCCGGCCGCCACGCCGGGCCCGACTCCGGACTGAAGCTCCTCGTGAAAGGGTTCACGCGGTCATCCATCGGCCGCTGGGGCCCTAGCGGTCTACGGCCCAGGGTCACGCCGGAATAGATCGTGAATGCTGCCCGGCGGCAGCCAAACTCCTGATAGCAGCATCTCGCTGCTGGCCGTGGATTGTTAGCGATCACGGTGAACCGTTCTCGAATAAGTTCTGGGCCCGAACTTGAAAATGATTCACTTCATTGATATGCTCGCCTGGATTCTCCACGTCGAGGAAAAAGTCCGTTCAGGAATCTCCATGCTCAGGATCCTCGGCCACGATTGCTCCGTGATTCGGTTCCGTTTATACGTGCTTGCTGTGTGCGCGGCCGTTGCCCGCCTGCCATACTGCGCCTGGAAGCCGAGTATTCCTGGCCTCATCACCCCGGTTTTCCCGCATCGTCCGCCCTCCCTGTCTGTTTGCACCAGGGAACTGGACAAACCCGGAAGCGCCCGTCCCCCGAGCGGACCAAGTGGACGTAGGCAGGCGGAATTCGTCACGGCGAAAGGCGGCCGCCTCCGTCCGTCCGGCGCGGGCCATAGTTCTGACTTCTGGGAAGCCGTCAAGACCGGCGGCATCCCTTTTCGTATGCGCACCTGGCAGTTTGCTCTATAGCGATATTTCCAGCGAACTGACTGCGGTTTGCCGCTGGCTCCGTCCGAAACCCCCTGCTTCGGACGGAGCCATTTTTTGCTATTTCCGCCGGGTGCGAAAGTGCCCGCCTTGTCCTCACTTCGGGGCCGAAGGACTCCTTCGTTGAACCACGTGCCATCCGGAAGCGGCTCACTGGGCTCCAATAAGCCCCTGTACCATCAATGTTTAGCGTCGGCGCACGACGCGTCGCGACAGGGCCAGGTGCGCGGTTGCACGGTGACGATACCGAACACGGGCCCAGGTTTAGGGCATCCACTCGCGGTCGTCCAGGACACTCCAAACACGGGCACGAGCGCTGAGAAGTCGCCGCTTCGCACGCTGGCCGCGCCGGGCAGCAGATTCGCACTTTGCCCCTGACTGATGAGTGGAGCGAGTTTCAGCGCTTCCTCCAACGCAGAGAGCCTGGCCTTTTGCGTTTCCATAAGCAAACCGGCATTGTCCTGCAATAGGGTCTCTCCCGCCTTCTTGATATCGCGACAGATCAGTTCGATCTCCATATAGCGGACGCCCAGGGCGCTGGAGTCCAGAGACTCCTTGGCTGTTTCGGTGGCGATCTCCAGCTGCACCTCGTAAATGCGGTGGTTCTTCTGCGTCACCAGAGTGCTATACGTAGAATTATTGTCGAGAATCTTCTGAGATTGCGCCTCAGTCAGCTGCAGGTATGTGATCAGGGACTCAGGCAGGTAGCTGCCAACCGTCTGTGCCGGCAGCGGAAGCACTGCCAGAAGGAAACAAAGGAGACCTCTCATAACGCCACAATATCGCATTTGAGTCGATATTGTAGGCCGAATTCTGGCCCGTGCAATGGGAACTGCCCTGGTGTTGGCCGCATGGACTGGAGGGATCGCTTTCGAGGCCGTCCCGGAGGCTTATTGGGGAAACTCGAGCGGCCAGACAGACGCCGCGCGCTAATTCGTATCCTTCCGCTGGTAAGGCGTCTGCCGGTACTTGGCCGCCTCTTCCTGCGCGCCCTGCGTGTTGTCCTTCGTTCGGATCGCCAGTGTGTACTCATTTACCGCGCGCTCGCGCTGCTGCGTTACGTCGAAGATCTTGCCCATGTTGATGTGGCTCCACACTTCCGTCCACTTGGGATCGTTGTCGCCGTTCAACGCCTCGCGGAACTCATTCACGGCCGACTGGTAGTTTCCCTGCAAAAAGAAGACCTCGCCCACCCGGTAGTGCGCCAGCGAACTCGTCCGGCTCACTTCCAACGCCTTCTGATACTCCTGCAGCGCCTGGTTGTATTCAGAGATCTCCACAAACTGCTCGCCCCGGCGAATCGCCACCGCCACGCGCATCGCCGGGCTCAACCGCAGCATCCGGCCGTTGGGATCGACGATCACCCTGCGCGGCTTGCCGAATGTATCCACCGAGAAATCGGTCGTCGGTCCCACCACGTCCACGCGCTTGTCTTCCGGGTTGCCCTCCGTCTCTATGCGCAGTTCCACTGGCATGCGGAAGGTGTCCAGATCCTGGGTGATCTTGCCCATCACCCGGAAACCCTTCTGCGTACGGTAGATCGTGTAGTCCATCTTGAACTCCGGCGCTCCCGTTGACTCCAGCCATTGAATGAAGAAGCCCTGTAGATTCTGGCCGCCGGCCGCCTCGGCCACCTTACGGAAATCATCCGTCGAGATGGGTTTGTTCGCGTACTGGTCCATCACGGTCTTCAAAGTCTTCTGGAACGCCGGATCGCCGATGATCCAGCGCAGCATGTTGTACGTCGCCGCACCCTTGCTGCCCGTCACCGCGAAAAACTCCGGCGAGTAATCGTCATAGCGCGCCGCCTGCCGCACTGGAGCGTCCGTCACCGTCAGCGCGTCCACGTAAAGATCATGAATCTCTGATTCGAGCGCCGACGGCCCATTCAAATGCTCCTGATACATGATCTCCGCGTACCGTGCCATGCCGTTCACAATCCAGATGTGGTTCCGGTTCACCGGCGAGATCAGGTTGCCAAACCACTGCCTCGTGATCTGGTTGCTGAGCAGCCGCTGCGAGGGCTGCTTGCCGATGCCGGCCGGCGATAGGAACAGAATCCCCGGTGCCGCGTACCCGTTCGGCGCGCCATCCCCGGTCTCCACCAGCACAAGGTTCCGCTGTGGCGGCACTCCGTAGATGCCCGTGAAGAAAACCATCTGCTTGGCGGTCTCTTCGCCAATTGCCTGCGCCACGGCGTGCCGCTCAGGCCGGAACCAGATGTCCGTTGTGACGCCCTCGGCGTTAATCCGCTGGGCCGAACCCTGCACCACAGCCAGGCTCCCGTAGAAGCCCGGTTGGGTCGACTTGAACGTCGTTCCGCCCTGGCCAGGCAACTCCAAACCGCTGCTGATCACCTTGAAGCCGGCCGGAACTGACACCGTCAACTCCATCTGATAGCGATCCGAGGTATACCCGCTGATCGGGAACCACCGCGCCGGGTATAGCAGATAGGTGCGATCCGCCTTGATGGCCGCGAAACTGATGCCGTAAACCGGCGAATCCTCGGTCCCCGCCATGCGACCGCTATAGTCAAAGACCAGGGTGACTGGCGTGCCCTTCGTCAGCGGCTGCGGGAAACTCACCCGGACGGAATAGTCGTGGCCCCCCCTCGCCGTCTGTAGTGTTTGCCCCGTGCTATCCGTCACGCTGTTCAGGTTCAGCGCGTTGTTCAGCTCGAAGGTCGCCGTGCTCACACGGTCTTCCTGCGGAGTAAACGTCACCTGGGCTTTGGCCGATAGCGTCTGCTGCGCCGGATCCACCGTAGCCTGAATCTTGTAACCATCCACATCAATGGCCGCCCGGCGGTCCGGTTGCGCGTTCGCCGTCGCGGCCAGCACCAGCAGTGTGGCCGCCATCACCTTGACAAGTTGAGCGGGGGACTTCATCGTACTTCCTCTTTGATGGACTCCAGAATCCTGCAGGCGGATTCTTCCATCGGATCGTGGCCGGTCTCGAGCGCCGAACGCACCGCCGCCAGCTCTTCCTTCATCCTGGACATGGACTCAGGCGAGTCCAGCAACCGAAGTGTCTCCGTGGTCAACGCTTGTGCCGTCATATCCTGTTGAATCAACTCGGCCACCACCTTGCGCCCCGCGACCAGATTCACCATCGAAAAGTACGGAACCTTCACCAGCATCTTGCCGAGCGCCCAGGAAACCGGCGTCACTTTGTAGAAGGTTACCATCGGCGCCCCCAACAGCGCGGCTTCCATGGTCACCGTCCCGCTGGCCGCCAGCGTTACGGTCGAATGCGCCATTGCGTCCCAGGTCTCGCCTTCTGTCATCTTCACGACCCCGTCCCCCGTAAGCGCATCGAAGAAGCCCGCCCCAAACCTCTCCGCCGTGCCCGCCGGCGCCGCCAGCAGAAACGTACACGCCCGTTGCGCCGCGATCCGGCCCACCGCCTCACGCAGCGTGGGCAGATGCCGGGCGATCTCGCCTTTCCGGCTTCCAGGGCAAAGTGTGATCAACGGCCGATCCCCAAGAATTCGATGCTTGCGGAAGAACTCCTCCCGGCTGTACCGCGGACCGATAGCTCTAGCCAGCGGATGACCAATGTAATACGCGTTCACGCCGCGCTGCCGGAAGAAACTCTCCTCGAAGGGAAAGATGCAGTGAAGTTCTCTCACGTTTCGTTGGAGTTGCCTCACCCGTCCTTCCCGCCATGCCCAGGCTTGGGGGGCCACCAGGTAGTAAACCGGAATCCCGCGCCGGTGCAGTTGCCGCGCCAGCCTCAAGTGGAAATCTGGACTGTCGGTCAGAATCGCCAAGTCTGGTCGCTCCCGCTCGGCTGCCGCGATCAGCTTCCGGTACTCCCTGTAAATCCTTGGAATATGGTGCAATACCTCAACCAGACCCACCACCGAGAGGCTGGCGGCGTCCACCACCGTCCGTACGCCGGCCGTTCGCATCTCCAGGCCCGTGCACCCGAAAAAGTCGGTATCCGGCCGCGCCCGCCGCAGCGCCGCCACCACGCCCGCTGCGTATCGGTCGCCCGATGCCTCCCCCGCCGACACCAGAATCTTTAAGGACACAAGTCATAGTCTAGCGTCAGGTCCCCTTGGATCTCTCTGGTAGACTGGAGTTGCCAGTGAAAATGCCAGCGCAGATTCCCCTGCAAAGCCTTAATTTGGGGCAGTTCGCCGATCGCTTCCGTAACGAGATGATCCCACTCGGAAGCCGGTTCTGCTATTTCTGCGCCTCCGTCGCCCTCAGCGAGGAAGACCTGCGGGAATACCTCGACGAGCCCGTCGCCGCCCTCCCCCCCGTAATCGCCGCCCGGCTGCCCGAGATCCGGATCCTCCTGGTCCCCTATCTCGAGAAGGGTGAAACCGCCAAGACCGCCGAGTCGAATGGCCCTGTGGTCTCCAACGAGAAGCCGCAGGACTCCCGGGCCGTCACCTTCGGCTCATTGCTTACCGGCGCTGGCGCCGTCTTCGCTTTTGCCGTCAAGGATACCGAGGTCGCCGACTACCACTACCGCCTCTATCGTGGCATCGCCGAGCTCATCGCCGGCAAGACCGGCCGCGACATCCCGCCCGGCTACGCCCAAGTGCTCGCCGAGGAACTGGAAAAGGGAGCACATGGCGAGGTCGACGAGGACTCGTGGCTCCGCAAGCTGGAACTTGACGATAAGGATCGCCGTGCCGCTCGCCCCTCAAAACGCATGCGCGCCTACATCCGCCAGAGCTTTGTCGATACCCTCACCCTGTACATGCACGGCATCTGCTGTGACATCGACGTCGAGACGGGTCCGCGTCAACTTCCGTCCAATCTTCTACGCCGCCGCCTGAAGCTGCTGAAGGATCTCTACCCCCCACCCGTGGGCTACGCAGTCTTCCCCGAGGATCTCTAGATCTTATCTTTGCGTCATAAAGTACTTGACCAATCTGTGGTCTTGTGATCCAATAGGCGAGTGGGACAAGTAGAACCGATCCCCATTCACGACCACGCGCTCGAAAACCTGCGTTATATCCGGTCCGCCATGGAGCGCGCTGGTTCCTTTACCGCCGTACCCGGCGTGGGCGGCATGGTCATGGGCGCTACGGCGTTACTGGCCGCCTGGCTGGCCCATCGCCAGACGACACCGCAGGGCTGGGTTACCGTGTGGCTCACTGAGATGGTGCTCGCCGTCGCCATCGGTTCGCTGGCTATGGTCCACAAGGCCAGGCGCTCCGGTGCCCCGCTGTGGTGCGATGCCGGCCGCAAATTTGCCCTCAGCTTTGCGCCGCCGATTCTGGCCGGCGCGCTGCTCACCTGGCCGCTCTACCATGCGGGCCTGCTTCACATTGTGGCTGCCTCCTGGCTCATGCTCTATGGTGCGGCGGTCGTGGCGGGCGGCGCCTTCTCCGTTCGTATCGTCCCCGCCATGGGTGTGGCCTATTTCGCCCTCGGGTTGATCGCGATGCTGGCCCCACCCGAATTGAAGGATCTTCCCCTGGCCGCTGGATTCGGTGGTCTTCACCTGGTTTTCGGATTCTGGATCTATAGGAGGTACGGTGGCTAAAGCGGCACGCAGGCTCGAACCCTCCGGCGACGATGTCCGTCTCACGTCGGTACAGCAGGACATCCCGCAACTCGACCGGCTCATTCACGAAAAACTGCGCCTCGGCATCGTCAGCGCTCTCGCGGCGGCGCCCACGCTCACCTTCTCCAACCTGAAGAAGTTGCTCGACACCACGGACGGCAATCTCAGTGTCCATGCCCGCAAGTTGGAGGAGGCTGGCTACATCGCGTGCGAAAAGTCCTTTGAAGGCCGGGTACCCAAGTCGGAGTACAAGCTCACGCCCGAAGGACGCAAGGTGTTCGAACGCTACCTCGACCACATGGAAGCCCTCGTGCGGGCCATGCGGGGTGGCCGTGTCTGATTTCCCCACTGAAGCGATGAACGACAATTCCTCGCGGCTCCACGTCGCAATCATTATGGACGGCAACGGGCGCTGGGCCCAGGCTCGCGGTTGGCCCCGCACAGCCGGCCACCGCGCGGGCGCGGAAACCGTCCGCCGCGTGGTCGAGGCCGCGCCCGGCCTCGGCATCGGCACCATTACGCTCTACGCCTTTTCCACCGACAACTGGAAACGGCCGCAGTCCGAGGTCTCCACGCTGTTCCGCCTCTTCGCGCGCTATATGCGCCAGGAAGCGGAAAAACTCCGCAAGGAGGGTGTGCGCTTCGAGGTCATCGGCCGCCGCGACCGGCTGGCCGGCCCGCTGGTCTCGCTGATCGAAGAGACCGAGGCCCACACCAGCGGCTGCACTCGTCTGCATCTGCGCGTGGCCATCGACTATTCCTCCCGGGACGCCATTCTGCGCGCGGTCGAGGCAGGGGCAAAGGATAAGCAAAGCCTGTCGGCGGCCCTCGGCCCCGATGTCGACCTGCTGATCCGCACCAGCGGGGAGCAACGCCTCAGCGACTTCCTGTTGTGGGAATGCGCCTACGCCGAGTTCCACTTCACTGAGGTAGCCTGGCCCGAACTCACCGCCGCCGACCTCCGCGTCGCTCTGGACGACTTCCGTTCGCGCCAGCGCCGCTTCGGCGCCGTCACTCCGCTGCAAGCCGTGCGATAGAATCGGCGTCATCATGCAACGCCGCAGTTTCGTGGCCGGCGCCGCCGGCGCATCTTTTATGACATCCGCACAGGCTCAATCGAAATCACCCTCCATCCTCGAGTTGCGCTATTTCCGCCTCCGCAACACGATGGACAACCAGAAGGGCCGGGTCTCCGACTTCCTCAGCAACGCCGTCGTGGCCGCACTGCAGCGTGCGGGGTCGGGGGCGGTGGGCCTCTTCAGCAGCTCCATCGGTCCGGACACCCCGTACATCCTGCTGCTGGTCCAGCACGCGAACATTGCCGCGTTTGAAACCTGCTGGGACAAGATGAACGCCGATGAAGGCGTGCTGGCGGCAGCCCGTCCTTTGAACACGCATCCGGCCCTGCCGTTCGAGCGCATGGATGTCCAACTGCTCCGCGGCTTCAAGGGTTTCCCGGGTGTCGAACTGCCGTCCGGCGACGCCAAACGCCCCGGCCGCATCTTTGAGCTCCGGACGTACGAATCGAATACGCCGGCCTCTCTAGCGAAGAAGATCGGCATGTTCGAGGACGGCGAGATCGCCATTTTCCGCAAGTACGGTCTGCTGCCTGTCTTCTTCGGCGAGACCCTCGTCGGCCCCAAGATGCCGAACCTCACCTACATGGTGGCCTTCGACAATCTCGCCGCCCGCGAGGCCAATTGGAAGGCCTTCGCCACCAGTCCGGAATGGGCGAAACTGCGGGTCATGCCGGGTCTCAGCGACGCCGAGACTGTCTCGAATATTTCGAATGTGCTGCTGACGCCCATGGCCGGCTCGCAGATCCGGTAAGTGAATTACTCGTCCATCGCGGTGGCACCCTGCGCGGTGCCGCCGCACTCCCCCAGCTTCCTGCGCAGAAACCGCCTCTCCGGCTCACAACAAGGGCGATCGAGCGCCGCCCGGAACCACATCGCCGCCTCTTCCTTTCGCCCCAGCTTCAACAGGAGATGCCCCTTCACCGCCAAATACAGGTAGTACCGTTGCATTGGGGCCACGCCATCCAAATCGGACAAGGCAGCCAGGCCCGTCTCCGCCCCGTACACCCGCGCCACCACCACCGCTCGATTCAACGCCACCACGGGCGAGGAGTTCAGCTCATAGAGCTGGTCGTACAACTCCAGGATCAGCGGCCAATCCGTCTCCGGCCCGGAGCGTGCCCGCGCATGCGTCGCCGCGATCGCAGCCTGCACGTGGAACTCCGTTAGCTCGTCTCCAACCATCGACCGCTCGAACGCCTGGAACCCCAACGCGATCAACCCCTGGTCCCACTGTGACCGGTCCTGCTCCTCGAGCAGAATCAGATCCCCCGCCTCGTCAGTCCGGGCCGGCAGGCGCGCCGCCTGCAGCGCCATCACTGCTACCAACGCATGCACTCGCGGACCGCCCAACGACGACCCCGCCACCAGTCGTCCCAGGCGCAGCGCTTCGAAGCACAGCTCCCGCCGGATCAACGCCTCGCCCTCGTGCGCGCCGTAGCCCTCGTTGAACAGGAAGTAGATCACCTCGACGACGCCGTCGACCCGTGCTGCTAACTCCGCGCCCCTCGGCATTTCTAACGTCAGCCCCTTCTCCCGGATCTGCCGCTTCGCCCGCACCAGCCTTTGCGCGATCGTCGCCTCTTCCGCCAGGAACGCCCGCGCGACCTCCCGCACGCTGAACCCGCCGGCCACCTTCAGGCTCAGCGCCACGCTGGCATCGCGCCCCAGCGCCGGATGACAACACATGACGATCATCTTCAACTCGTCATCGCGGAGGTGTTCCTCGAAATCCGGATCCGTCTCGTTCAGCAGCGCAGGCCGATCCCATTCCGCCACCAGTTCTTCCTGCTTGCCCCCGGCCATATGCAGGTGCCGGACATGATCCAGCGCCACATTGCGCGCCACCCGGAATAGCCAGCCTTCCGGATTCTCCGGCAGACCCTGATACGGCCACGTCTGGACAGCCCGCAGCATGGCCTCCTGCACCATCTCCTCGGCCAGGTCCAGGTGGGCCGGACCTAGCAGGCGCACCAAGTGCGCCACAATCCGGCCCGCCTGATGCCGGAACAGGTGTTCCAGCAGAATGCCCGTCTCCGGAGCCACGTTTACATCTCGAAGATTTCGCGGATCTCTACCGTCCCGTGCTCCAGGTGCGGATGATCCATCGTGAGCGCCACGGCATCCTCATAGCTCGCGGCCTCGATGGTGTAGAACCCACCCATCATCTCCTTGGTCTCGCTGTAGGGGCCGTCCGTCACCCGCGGACCCGCCGCCGTGTGCCGGATCACCTTACCGGGCTCGTCTTTCAACCGTTTCCCGCCGCGGTTGAACGGCCGATTCGCCCAAGCCATGTATTTCTCAATGGCGGTCTGCATCTCCTCGGGACTCAGCTTCGCCCATCCGGCGGGATCTTCATGAAGCAGCAGCATGTACTGTGGCATTGGAATTCTCCTGTTTCTGTCGCAACTATGGACTGCGGCTCGCAAGCCGTCCACGGCACAATAACGAGCGGCCCTCGCCGGAATCGACACGCCCACAAAAATAGTTTCTACCCCAGCTTCTTGCGAGCTAGGGGAACCGCATAGGCAGCTGGCGGATTGTGCGCCCGGGCACCGGCCGCCTTTTTGTAGTACTCCAGGGCCTTCTCCTTTTCCCCCAACTTCTCGTATGTCTGGGCGATCAGGCACTGAATGAAGGCGTCGTTCTGATTCGCCTGCAGCAGCTCCGCCAGGGCCTTCTGGTAGTCGCCCAGATACAGCGCAACATAGCCGGTGAGATACGGGAAGAACGTCTCCTGCTGCCGCTTCAAGGTGGTCATGCTGTCCAGGGCCGTCCTGGCCGCGACGATCGCTTTCTTCGCTTCGGCGGGTTTGTTCCGGCGGGCCGCGATGCGCGCCTCGGCGTGCGCCAGGCGGTACTCCCAAAGGGCCTTGCGGTCGGCCGAAATGCCCGGCTCCTTTAGGCCCAGTTCCGTGCCCAGCTTGTACAGCTTGGCCGCGGCATCCAGGTCGCCGGAATCGATGCAGACCCGCGCCGCCTCGTTGGCCATCTCGCCCTGCTGGTAGAACGCGGTCGCCGGCTCTTCGGCCTCGCGTGTCTTCCAGTAGGCCATTACCATCCGTTCGTACTCGGTGGTCTTTCCGCAGTTGCTCTCGAAGGCGTACGACATCGCCATCGACCGCTGCGCGTTGGCCTTGGCCCGCGCATCAGCCGCCGAGTCGATCTCCTTCTGGATCAGTTGGCGTGCTTCGGAATACTTCCCCTCCAGGTCGAGAGCCGTTGCCTGGCGGAGACCTTCTGACATGGAGCCGGGTCCGGGTCCGCGGCCACCGCCGGGTGGCTGTGCGGAGACGGCAAAGCATAGCAGCAGCGCTGTGGCGCAGAGAGACGGGGCGAAGCGCATGCCCGCGATTATCGCATAGCCTCACCGCGGATCCAGCCGCGGCCTCGTGCCCAAACTACCCCGCCATCACTCAGAAAAGCCTCAGCGACGCAACCGCCAACAGAGCCCGCCCCGCCGGAGTGTCCTGCAGGTGCTGGGCCGCGGCCGCACAGTCCTGAGCGGTGCCCCAATCGCCTGCATCCAAAGCGTCCCGCGCGGACTCACGCAACCGCCACGCTCGCACCGCCACCGACATCAGGGCAGTCAGATCCGCGCCGCATCGGGGACAGATCGCGGTCCGTCGAAAGCCCGCCCGGCAGACCGGGCAGCCGCTCATTGCACCTCCAGGAAGAAGAGCAACTCGCGCAACTCCTTGGTGGCCTTGCTCAGCTCTTCAGCGTTGTTCTCCGACATCGCCGTCTCGATCCGCTCATTCAGCGCCACTGCCTCTTCCACATCGTCGGCATGGATTCGCTGCAGCAGACGGCGCGACCGTTCCAGCAGTTGCCGGGCCTCGTCACGGCCCGATACGTCGGTTGACATCGGAATGCCGTCCGCGGCTGGCGCCTGTCCTTCCTCGAAGGCGTCTTCCTCCACCGTGTCCACGTCGACAAAGTCCGTCTCACGCCCCGACCACAATGCCTCCAGGTGCTTGCGGGCAGCCGAGACCTCTTCGGGGCTCTTGGAGGCGAAGGCATTGCGGATGGTGATGTGCTTCGACTTGCCGGTCTCCTTCTCGATCGCCGTCACATGCAGAATGCCGTCCAGGTCGAGATTCATGCGGCACAACACTTCCGACGGCTCGTCGCCGCCGCGCAGGCCGTCGATGCCAAACCGCCCCACCGGAACGTTCTTGAGCGCATCCTCATCGTCGCCCTGAAAAATCTCGATTTGTACGGACGTTTGCCCCGGTTGAGCAGTGTAGTAGCTCTCCGTGCGGGTAACAGGAAGCGGCGTGTTGCGGCGAATGATGGGCCGGTAGCAATAGGTGTAGGGCAGCCCGCCCCGGATGCCCAGGTAGGACGGCCCAAACGAGTAAGGCGAGACGTCCACCAATACCCGGTTGATGTCGTGGCCGCCGAGCCGCGACGCCAGTACCCCCGCGCCCAAGGCGACGCACAGATCAGGATGTACGTCCTGCAATGGCTCAAGCCCCGTCCGCTCCGTAAGCAGCTTCACGACCAACGGCGTCCGTGTGGAGCCACCGACCAGCACCACCGAATCGACGTCGCGGGCTGTGAGCCGGGCATCCTCCAGGGCTTTGGACACGCTATCCAGCGTGGAATCCAGCAGTGGCCGGATCATCCATTCATAGTCCGTTCGCGAGATCTCCGCATCCAGGTGCAACGGAGTGCCGTCGCGCAGCACCAGGTTCTCCTCCCGCACGTGGGCATAGGGCTCGAAGCTGAGCTTCTTTTTCGCCTCCTCGGCCGCCCACCAGAGCCGCGTGCGTGCGGCGGTCTCGTCGTTGAGAGAGACGCCGTGCCGCTTTTCGAAGTCGCTGGCCAGGCGGGTATACAGCAGGTCGTTGAAATCATCTCCGCCCAACCGGTTGTTGCCATGACTGGCAAGCACTTCCGTGACATCGCCCTCCACCATGACGAGCGAGACGTCGAACGTGCCCCCGCCCAGGTCGTAGACAAGGACGGTGCGCCGTCTTCCGTCGCCAAAGCCATAGGCAAGGCTCGCCGCGGTGGGTTCGTTCAGAATGCGCACCACCTCGAGACCGGCCAATGCGCCAGCCTCCCGGGTAGCGTTCCGCTGTGCATCGGAGAAGTAAGCCGGCACCGTGATGACGGCCTTCGTGACGGCGCGTCCAAGATCCCGCCGGGCCCAGGCCGTGAGTTCCCGCAGAATGAACGCCGAGATCTCCTGCGGAGTGAATGTCCGCTCGCCCAGCGAAACCCTCTCATCGGTCCCCATCTTGCGCTTGATGCTGCGCACCGTGCGTTCGGGATAGAGTAACTGCTGGCGCCGCGCCTCCTGGCCCACCAGCAATTCGCCCGACGGCGTAAGGCCGACACACGACGCCAACATGCCCGGCTTCGGACCGAGTACGCGCACCTGTCCGTCAACGATGGCCGCGATCTCTGAGTTCGTGGTGCCGAGGTCGATGCCCAGCACTAATTCCGTGTCAGCCATTGGATTGCTCCCTCTTCGCGTCGGGCCGCCGCGCCACGCGCACATCGGCTGGCCGATAGACCACTCCATCCCATTCGTAGCCGCGCCGCAACACGGAGACCACCGTCCCGTCCTCCATGCTCTCCGTCTCCTCAATGCCTACGGCATGCATGATACTCGAATCGAACGGCCGGCCCGTGCACTCAATTTCACTGACTCCAAAAGTGACCAGCGCTTCCTCCAGCCGGCCGAGTGTAAGTAGGTATCCTTCCCTCAGCGCCGCCACCACGGCCCCGGAGTCCGGGCCCTCTTTGCGATGCCACCAGCGGCGCGGCACAACCAGGGTGGCCGCGCTGGCGCGAGCAGTCTCTTCACCGCGCAGCAGACGGTCGCGCAGGTCGAGCAGCAGGTCCAGTACTTCGCTGCGTGCCTCACGACGCGCCTGCCCGGCCGCCGAGTTCAGAGCTGGAGCCATCTCCGAGATGGGTGCCACGGTCTCGCTCAGTTGCTTGAAGCTTCGACCCTGGAGCCTCACCTCCTGCGTCAGGGCGGTCAGCGCCGCCTGCACCGCGTAAAGATCGGTTTCCGGAGCGCCGGCCGATGCGTCCAGTAATTCCTCCGGGATGCCGGGCGGCGCGCCTTCGCGCGTCAATGCCAGGTCCAGCCAATCGGTAAAGCGGCTGAGAATCAACTCACGATCAGGTTGGCTCATTTTTCGTTCAATACCGCCAGCCACGCTTTCGGGCCAGTGAATCGGCGTTCCGGGGCGTGCCCATCCAGGAGTTGCTTGAGTGGGAGCACCGCGGGGCCGCCGAATAGCCGTCGCCGCGTGGTCTCTCTCGGGTCGCGCAGTTCCGCATACGCATCACGCACTCGTTCGAACATGACCGGATCGCGGTCCGGTGGATGTTCCTGGATCATGCGTAGATAGGCGGCGCGGATCTCTTCGTCGGACGCCGTCTGCTCAATTCCGAGCACCTGGTACGGATCGGTCGCTGTCATGAGAGCTCCTAGAAGGGCAAGAACGGGTCGTCGGCCACGGGCCGCCGCGATCGGCGCCGGCGTGGGCGCGGAGGTTCGAAATCGAATGGCTCATCGAGTTCGTCCTCGAACGGATCATACCGTTCGGGGGAGGGCTGCCGCGCCTTGCGCTCGCGCTTCAGTATCCACTGCGCCTGCTGCTGCGTCATTGTGGGCGGGTGCCCGCCGAGGAAGGAATCGATGCTCATCGCCCTCCATTCCTCCAGCACCTTCGCCGCCAGGCCTTCGTCTCCGTCGATGCGCGCCAGAGCCAGGGCCGCTAGCAGGCACTCTTCCTGCCGGTCATAGTACGCCTCGGAGTAGGCCAAGCCGCGCAGCAGCAGGAAGCGCGCCTCCTGACCCTTACCCAGCGCGAGTCCGGCGGACGATGCCGAGAACGCCACATCATCCCATCCCAGGCGCACCATCGTATGTCCGATCCGCTCGATCGTCCCGCTATCAGCTTTGCGCAACTCCCCGGCAATCAGACGTTTCACATCGTACGGTGGGCAAATGCGGAAGCCGAGATCCCATCCCATCTCGCAGACCCGTGGAATCGCTTCAATCCAAACTCCGGGCGTCTTCCCGACATCAATCCCGACGGCTAGCCCGCAAAGCGCGCTAACGCCAGCCAAAGCGAAGCCGCCGGCTAGGGGCTGTCCCAAGCCAGCCACCACCCGTGCATGGGCCTCGGCCATGGCGTCCTCCTTGCCGTCGAAGACCGACGCGACATAGCGCAGACACGCCACGAACACAGCCCGGTCGTTCTCGCGAGCTTGGGGCAAGGTCTCCAGTTCGGCCAGCCCGGGCTCTGCCAGGCGCGATTTGCGCTGCTTCAGGTGGCGGATCACGCCGCTGATCAGCAGGCGCAAGCGGGCGCGACGGACCTCGGAATTGACACCGTCCAGGGCCTCCGCCTGGCGCAGATACCCCATCGCCTTCTTCAGCGCATTGCGGTCCTCGGCCATTCGCATCAGTTGCAGCAGCGGGCGCGGGTCCGCGGGCAGCGCCTTCCGCCATGCTTCTGCGGCGGAGGTGACGGCCTCCGGCACATTCTCGTCCAGCCCCCACTGCACCCAATTTTCAAAGACCTCCGCGCACGGGTCCATCTCGGCAGCCCGCTCGAACAGTGCGTCCGCATGCAGATAGTCGAGCACGGGTTCGTCCGCTTCGACGCCGTCCAGGCTATCCCGGTGCACCGCCTGAATGGCCTCCCGGTACTGGTCGGCCCGGTCCTCTTCCTCAACCTGTCCCGCTAACTCCGCCATGTGGAGCAATAGAACGGCCATTTCCGGGCCGCGCGGCGGGAACCACCGTTCTTTCCTGGCCGCAAAACGGAAACGCTCCCACATGTGGCACGCGAAGATCGCCGGCGCCTCGGACTCCTCCAGAGCCCGCGCCTGCATCAGGAAATATCGGGCATCCATGCGGGCCGGTCCACCCAAAGCTCCGTTGATTGGGCCGGCATCGAAATCATCCATCATGCCCCGCACCGACACCCTGGTGCGGAACTCCGCCTGGATGGACGGGCACTCCCGCTGGATCAGCGCCGATGCGTGGCGGATGGCCTGCAGAATTACGGGGTCGTCCTCCGCCTCTTCGAATGCCGTCTCAATCGCTTGTAGCGCGCGGCGCAATTCCTCGAAGCTCCCCGCGGTCTGTGCCGCTAACCGGCCTGCGGCGGGCTTGAGCTTCGACCCGCCTTCACCGGTTAGCAGGGCTTCCAGCACCGGTACCAGGCGAGCCGGTGCCGAGTGGGGATCGATGGCTCGCAGGTGGTCGGCACATGCGGCATCCTCGCGGCGGTAATAGCTGGCGATGGCGCGGACCAGCGGCTTCCACGGCGCCAGTGGGCTTCGACGGGAAACTTCGGGCAGGGCCAGCGCGGCATCCTCCACGCGGCCGCTGGTCACTGCATTGAACGCGCGGGCCACCGCGTCCGCGGCGCGGCGCAATGGATGGCTTTCCGGCAATGCCTTGCATTCGGCCAAAGTGGAAGGATTGGTGAGCTCCGACCGGAGCGTCTGCTCAATCCGCTCGCGCTCTTCGGGCGGGATGGCCGGGTTAGCCAAAGGGGCAATCAGTTCGCCCAATCCGGCTCCAGCGCCGGTCCGTTCACTGCGCAGACTGTCCAGTCGCGCCGCGAACAACGGATGCCGCTCTCGCACCAGGCGCAGCAGGGCTTCCGCTTCATCCGTCATCCGGCGCTCCAGCATGGAACGAACCCGGGCTACGTACGCGTCGACAAGTAGACCCTCGCTCGCAGGAGTGCCTAAACGCTTGTGCAGCAGCTTCGCTGCCTCCAGCGCCGTCTTCGAATTGCCCTTGGCGATCAGCCGGACGATCTCGTCGGCCTCTGGCGGCAATCCGGCAGCCGTAGGTAAACGGGGAGAGCCCATGGAAAGACCAGTTTGCCACACCGGCGGGCTGTTGGATGAACTGTCTGGCGATCCTATATCCCTAGTCCGCCGTCCCACCGCCCAACACCCGCCCGCGCCGCCCTCGGCGTCACCCCGAACTCCTCGCGAAGCCGCGCCGCGAAATGACTCGGTGTCTTGAATCCGGCGTCGAGCGCGATCTCCAGGGCCGAGCGCGACGCGTTCTCCACGAGTTCGCGGGCTCTGGCCAGCCGCAGCATCATGTGATTCGCCAGACGTTCCCGTCCTTGCCGCTCTGGCGTGCTGCGCCTGCCAGGCCCTGAACCAGCGGACGCGTGCACCGTTTTGCCGCCGAATCGGTGCATTTCTCTCACAATTGCGGATTTCCGTTTATGTGGGTTTCCGCGTTAAGGCATGGCGTCTCATCGCGCCGATGGTATGCTCCGGCGAGTACTCAATTTCGCGCTACGCTAGTGGTCGGGAATGCCGAATCTTCAGGTCCCATTAGCCGCGCCGGCGCGCACGCCCAGGACTCTTTGGATCGAACTCACATCCAAATGCGCGTTCGATTGCATATTCTGTTCCCGGAAGTTGAGACGGGGCCCCGGCCGCCATTTCCCCTTCGCTGAGTTCGAGAAGCTGATGCGGTCTCTCGTCGATCCGCGCCGGCTGGTGCTCAACTATTCCGGAGAATCCACTTATTATCCAGACCTTTTGCCTGCTATAGCACTGGCGCGATCCGTCGGCGCCTATGTCGAATTGGTCACCGTGCTCAGCCCATTGGGCGACGACATGCTCAAGCCGCTCTCCGAAAGCGGACTCAATCGCCTGACGGTTTCCGTGCACGCGACTCAGCCCGACCTGTACTCCGAGATCTACCGCCACGGCTCCTTCGCGGCGGTGGCCGCGAAACTCGAAAGCCTCCTGGCCCACTGCCGGTCCGTGGCTCACCCCCCGCTGGTCGACCTCGCCTTCGTCGCCATGGATCGCAACCTGACGGAACTGCCAAAGGTGACCGCTCTCGCCCAGTCCCTCGGCCTCGGCGACGTTCTCATCTTCCCGGTCATGCGCCGGGACCCCATCCCCGAAGCGTTCCTCGTCGAAGTCGATGCCACGGGCGGCCTTCGCCCGGACTTCCGGTCCCGCCTCGTCCAGGAGTTGGACACCACGCGGGAATCCTATCCCGATGTCCGGCTCACCATGTGCAATCCGCTACTCACCGCCGATCCGCCGTGTCTCGGAGAAGTGCCCATCTCCTATCCCTGGCCGCTGCCCCCCGGTGCGGCCATCCACAACTGCGAACAGAATCCTTGGGAGACCGCGCACGTCCTCTCGAACGGCGACATAGTCGCTTGCGAGGTGTCAGACCGCCAGCCGTTGGGCAATCTCTTCGAACAATCCATGGAGGAGATCTGGAACGGCCCGCTCTACCGCCGCTTCCGTGAGCAGTACCATGGCGGCGGAATCCCCGAATGCCGCGCCTGCGTGTGGAAGACCGCCTACGTGCCCACCGAGCTGCGGCCCGCCATTGTCGCGGCCCGCGGGGACAACCCGCAGTTGATCCACGGTTGGCACGCCGGAGAAGGCGACGAGCATATCTGGTCCACTCAGCGGGCCACGGCCGTCCTGGCCTCCGTCGCCGACGCCGGATCCCTTCATGTCTCTGGGCTTCTTCCCCCCGCGTCCAATGGCGGGACCAACGAATTGGAGATCCGCTGCGCCGGCGATGTAGTCGGCGTAGTCACAAACCCCTTTGCCGAGATGATGCCCTTTGGCCTCGATTTCCCGACGCCCTCCCCCCAGCCCAGCCCATTGCCCATCGAGTTCCGAACCACGCAAGTCTATCGCCCCAGTGAGCAGGGCACCGGCGCGGACCAGCGCGATCTCGGTTTCGCCCTGGTCCTGCTCGCCTCCAAGCCGAAGGTCGATCCCGAACTACACGCGCGGCGGCGGCTCGCCCTACGTCCTCTCGAAGAACGCATCCGCCAGATCGATCGATGGGCGCGTATCATCGCCCACTTGTCCCCGCCGCACAGAACCGTTCCTCCGCCCGCCGGCAACCCCGGCCTCAGTGTGCTCATTCCTGAGCGGGACAGCGTGGCCTCCCTGGAAACATGCCTCCAAAGCCTGCAATGTGCCGTGTCCCACCTGGCCGAGCCCGTGCAGGTGATTGTCGTGGTGAACGGAACGCCCACTGGCGCGTACGACGCCCTGCAAGCCCTCCACCCACAAGCCGAGTGGCAGTTTCACGAACGGCCTCTGGGCTTTTCGCAGGCCGTCGCTTCGGGCCTCCGCCTGGCCCGGCACGACTGGGTGTACTTGCTGAACAACGACACCCGCCTCGATCCCAACGCCCTTTCCTTGGCCGCCGCCCATCGCGACCCCGGCACCTTTGCCATCGCCTCGCAGATCTTCCTGGAAGACACGACCCGCTTCCGCGAAGAGACCAATTGGTGTGACCTCGCGGACGAGAACGGGCTGGTCACGCTCGCTGACCGCATTCCTCGGTCCACCCAAACGGTGGACAGCTTCTATGCCGGGGGCGGTGCCTCACTCTTCCAGCGCCAGCTCCTGGCCCGGTTCGTTGATCCCGAGGCCTACCCGGACTTCTACTGGGAGGACGTCGAATGGGGCTGGCGCGCCCGCAAGCTCGGCTACCGAATCCTGTTCTGCGCCGGCTCGGTCGTGCACCATACCCAAGGCGCTAGCGTGAAGAGATTCTTCTCCCCCGCCCAGGTGGAGGCGATGTGGGCCCGCAACCGCGCCCTGCTCCAGCTAAGGAACTGGACCACCGCCGGCCAACTCGACAGCGTCCTGGAGTTTCTGGCCTCCGCGCCGGAATCGGTTGCACAGTCATTCCAGAACAGCCGCACCCTGTCGCTCATCGCCCGAGGCCGGCTGTGGAACCACCGGTGCGCGGTCTCCGACGAGGAGGTCCTGGGCACATGGAAACGCTCTATCTCGACTTGCTAAAGAAATGTCTGCTCGGCGAAACCTCCTGGGAGAACGAAGCCCGTATTCTCTATTTGCGCGACTGCGCGCAAGGAACGCGTACCTACGATTGCGACACCGAACTCCATCTTGAGCAGCGCTTGCCCGAGTTCTGCCGGCAGTTTCGGGAGCTGAGTCGCATCGGCCGTTTCGTGGACGACCGCGTCGAGAACCTCGGCTATCAACCCACAATGGTCGGGCGTCTCCGCCTGGAGAACGTCGAGGATTGTCTCAATTGCATCCTGCGTGACTCCATCCCCGGCGACCTCATGGAGTGCGGTGTCTGGCAGGGCGGCGTCACCATCTTTATGCGCGGATTCCTCCGTGCGCGCGGCATCACCGATCGCCTGGTTTGGGTGGCCGATTCCTTCGCCGGCATCCCTGCCTCTCGGTTGCCCCAGGATCTGGACGAGGACCTCAGCGCCGCCCGTTTTCCGAACCTCGCGGTCCCATTGGAACGGGTCAAGAGTCTGTTCGTGCGTTACGATCTGCTCGATGCCCAAGTACGTTTTCTGGAAGGCCTCTTTCGCGATACACTGCCGTGCGCGCCCATCGGCACACTGGCCCTGCTCCGCATTGACGCGGACCTCTACGAGTCCACCCGCGACGTACTCGAGGCGCTCTACTCCAAAGTCTCCCCTGGCGGCTTTGTCATCGTGGACGACTACGGCTGCATACCCGCCTGCCGTCAGGCCGTAGACGAGTTTCTCGCCCTCCGCGGTCTGACCCCAACCATCCACCAGGTGGATTGGACCGGTGTTTACTGGCAGAAGGAATGAAGCGCCGCCTGCTCGTTCAGCCCAAGATTCAGGAACCGTGTGTGATGCTGTTCGAAATACGGCCAGTCCAACGCTGCAATCCGGCTGAGCAACGCCCCATCCGGCGTGGCCGTCTGTCTGGCGCCGAATCCGCGCAGCAGCGTAATGCCTGTCGGCGCTGCCGGAATCGTCAGGACTCGCAGCTCCGGCCAATGCGCTCGCAAATAGACGACCGCCTTCCAGACGTCACCCGTGTGGAACTCCGTCCTCCGAACCCGCGTCGAGGTCTCCGCGTTCAGCGGGACCGTGTCGTGCAGGGCCACGATGGTCTCCGGGCCGGCATAGTCCATCAGGCCGTGGACATCACGAATCACCTGCTCGAACAGGTGCAATCCGTCGACAAAGGCCAACCCCAGGCTGTCCGATGCACAGATCGCGTCCAGTTCCTCCCGTTGGAAAAAGTCGTCGCTAGTCATGCGAAAGAGCCGTGCATTCCGCGGCAGCGGTGCCTGCACGTCGGCTGCCGGATCCACGCCCACGGCCACGGTATCTGGATTCGCCAGCAGCATCGTGTCGCCGCGCAGCACGCCAATCTCCACGTACACTCTCGGCCTCAGATGCTCATGCAGCCAGCGCAGCACCTGGCGATAGTCCGGCCCCGGAAATCGCCGCTCCGCCTCCGCATCGTGCCGCTTCATCTCCTCGAGGTCGAATTGGAAAGAATCCATGATCATTACCATTGATACCAGCAGCGCGCGTCTCGATGTCTCCGAAGCGGGCCGTGAAGCCAGCCTTCCGCTTTACAGTCCGGAGGCGTTTCACCTGCTATCGCGCGAATGGTTGAAGCTGGGCTGGAATCTCGGCCACTGGGCGACATTCTCCTGGATGGACCGGCAATTTCTGCAATTGCCCGACGATATGCTGCGCCTGGCCGAAGCCATCTGGCGCTTGAGACCTTCGGTGATCATTGAGACCGGCGTCTACGATGGCGGCAGCACGCTGTGGTTTGCCTCACTGTGCCGGCTGATGGGCCACGGCCGCGTGATCTCCGTGGAGTCGGAAGTTCGCCCAGGTGTGCGCGAGGCTCTGGCGGAGCATGCCGCCGGCTTGGTGACGCTGGTCGAATCCGACTCCGCCGCATCGGGCGCCGGGCTCGCCGTCCAAGCCATGATTCCCCCCGGCGACAGCGTCTTCGTCTTTCTCGACAGTGACCATTCCGCCAGGCACGTGGCCGCCGAGTTGGAGAACTTCGCGCCTCTGGTCACCGATGGCTCCTACCTGGTAGTGGCCGACAGCAATCTGGCGGACCTGGCCGCGCTCCCCACGGGAGAAAGGATCTGGAGTCACGACAACCCCTCGGTCGCTGTCGATGAGTTTCTCCGCTGCCACCCCGAATTCACCCGCCGCCGGTGGGTCCCCACCTTCGAAGAGTCGGTGGACTTCTCCGCTGTCAGCTACTTCGGCAACACCTGGCTACAGCGCCGGAAGTCAACTGGCTAGGGGCCCATTCTCGACCCCTCCGCGAGCGCCGGGACTCAGAATCCCGATGCGCGCCAGACCACTTCGCCGTTGACGATGGTCAGGATGGGTCCGCCGCGGAACGTCCGTCCGCTAAACGGCGTATTGCTGGACTTCGACAGGCTGTTCCTGACGTCGTACACCCAGGGATACTCAGGATGAAACACGGTCACATCTCCGACGTAGCCGGGTTTCAGCGCGCCGCGCGCCAGTTCGCCCTTCCACCCGATGACACGCGCCGGTTCCGAGGTATAGAGCGCAATCAGGCGCGGCAGACTGACCAGCCCGGAATGCACCAGTACTTCGAGTGAGACGCCGAGCGCGGTTTCCAGGCCGATGATGCCGAACGGGCAGCGCTCGAACTCCTGCATCTTGTCGTCGCCCGCATGCGGCGCGTGGTCTGTCGCCAGGCAATCGATCGCCCCACTAACGACACCGCCGACCACCGCCTGCACGTCGTGGGCGCAGCGAAGCGGCGGCTTCATCTTGTACGCCGAGTCATACGGCTTCATGTGCCCCGTGTCGAGGGCAATGTGGTGTTGCGTGGCCTCGGCGGTCACGCGCAGGCCGCGCTGCTTGGCATAGGCGACCATGGCCACGGCATTCTGTGTCGAGATATGAGCGACGTGGTAACGGGCGCCGGTGAGTTCGGCCAGGATGATATCGCGTGCCACCATCACGTCTTCCGACGCCGAAGGTATGCCGCGCAATCCCAGCCGCACCGAGTCGTCGCACTCGTGCATATCGCCGCCCGCGCTGAGATTGAGATCCTCGCAGTGCTCGATGACGGGAATGTCCAGCGCGCGGGCCGTTTCCATGGCGCGCCGGATTACCCGCGCGTTCATCACCGGCTTGCCGTCGTCGCTGATAGCCACGGCGCCGGCCGCGATCATCGAGCCGATCGAAGCCAGTTCCTCGCCATTGCTCCCCTTGGTGATGGCGCCGATGGGGAAGACGTTGATGGCCGCCTTCCGGCGTGCCGTTTCGACGATGTACTTGGTCACGGTCGCCGAATCGTTTACCGGGTTGGTGTTCGGCATACAGCAAACGGTGGTGAACCCGCCTGCCGCCGCCGCCCGGGCACCCGTCTCGATGGTCTCCGCGTGTTCGAACCCGGGTTCCCGCAGATGGACATGGATGTCGATGAAACCGGGTGCCACAACCAGGCCCGCGGCGTCGATCACTTTGGCGCCCTCGGCGGAGATGCCCCGGGCCACGCCGGCGATCCGGCCGTCTTCTATCAGCACATCCGCAACGGCGTCGTGGCCGGTCTCGGGGCAGATGACGCGCCCGTTTTGAATCAGCAGTTTCACTGCAGCAGTACCCTTTCCAGAACCGCCATGCGCACCGACACGCCGTTCTCCACCTGGCTGAGAATCATCGACTGCTGCGAGTCGGCCACTTCCGAAGAGATCTCACGGCCGCGGTTCATCGGGCCTGGATGCATGACGATCGCATCGGGCCGGGCCAGGGCCATATGCTCCTGACGCAAGCCGTAGAAGCGGAAGTACTCGCCCGCCGGCATGGTTGGTTCATGAATCCGCTCGAGCTGAACGCGCAGCATCATGATGACGTCCGCATCCTTCACGGCGCGCTGAAGGTCGTACTCCAGCGTGACGCCCGGCGCGACGTGGCTCATCTCGCGAGGCAGCAGCATGGGCGGCCCGCACAGCACCAGATCGACTCCGAACTTCGAAAGCAGGTGAATGTTCGATCGCGCCACGCGGCTGTGCGCGATGTCGCCGATGATGACCACGCGCAGACCCTCCAGACGGCCGCAGCGGTCGAGAATCGTGCGGGCGTCCAGCAAGGCCTGAGTAGGATGTTCGTGCGTTCCATCGCCCGCATTGACAATGGGCGTCGTCAGGTGGCGGGAAAGGAAGTGCGGCGCGCCCGATGCGGCATGCCGCATCACGATGGCCGAGGGACGCATGGCCACCAGCGTGTTGATGGTGTCCACCAGACTCTCGCCCTTGGTGACGCTGGAGCCCGAGGCCGTGATGCTCAGCGTGTCCGCGCCCAGGCGTTTGGCAGCAATCTCAAAACTCGAGCGCGTGCGCGTCGAGTTTTCGAAAAACATGTTCACCACTAAACGCCCGGTACACGTGTTCACCTTGGCGAAGGTCTGTCCACCGTGCGGCTGAAAGGCGCGGGCTCGTTCGAGGATCTGCTCGATCTCGGCCCGTTCGACGCCCTCAATTCCGAGTAGGCCCTGCGGCATGGCTGCGCCTCCTCAGTCGACCTTCTCCACCAGCAGCACCTTTTCGAGCTGATCGATCTCCTGGAACTTCACCTCGATGATCTCGCGGGACGATGTGGGTACCTTGCGGCCCACATACTGCGCTTCGATCGGAAGTTCGCGATGGCCGCGGTCGATCAACACCAGCAACTGCACGCGCGCCGGACGGCCCAGTTCAAAGAGGGCGTCGAGGGCGGCACGAATCGTGCGGCCGGTGTAGAGCACGTCGTCCATCAGCACGACATCCAGGCCGGCGACCGAGAAGTCAATCTTCGTGTCGCTGACCACAGGCTTCGGGCCTACCGTCGAGAGATCGTCCCTGTAGAGCTTGATGTCCAGCACGCCCACCGGCACATGGACTTTCTCCAACTCCTCGATCTTTCTCGCCAGCCGCTGTGCCATCGGAATCCCGCGCCGCCGGATGCCGATAAAGGCCAGCTTCTCCAGGTCAATGGTTTTTTCCAGCACCTCGTGAGCGAGCCGCACCAGGGTACGGTCGATCTCGGAAGCGCTCATCAGTTGGGCTTTTTCTCGCGTTGCGCTCATCGCAGTTCAGTTTACTACTTCAGTACCTCTTCATCCTCGTCCGCATTCGCTTGGCAATCTTCTCAATCTCTTCCAGATCCTTGACAGACTTGAGCGAAAGCACGAGCCCCTTGTTCTTTTCCAGCTCCGCCCCGATGTCGTCGTTCAGCTTCCGCAGCAGTTCCAGGTCCTTCAGGTTGGCTTTGTGGTCCGCCTTCAGGATCTCTTCCGATTGCAGCTTGCCGTTCGGCAGTCGTTTCGGCTCGGGGTCGTCGTTTGGCTGAGGTGGGAACTGGGCGAGGGCGGTCAACGAAAGGACGAGCACCACGGCCGCAAGGGCCGGGCCTTTCCAGTTGCTAAACTTGCTTCTAATGAAGGACGTCAATTTAGGCATCGTTGGCCTCGGCAATGTCGGCAGTGGGACACTTACCATTCTGGCTGAAAACGGGGACGAAATCGCCCGCAAACTGGGCTTTCGTTTGAATGTCACGGCTGTTTGCTCCAGGAGCGTGAAGACCAAAACGCTGCCTGCGGGGCTCAAGCCTCGCTTGGTCACACCGGACTGGCGAGAGGTAGTCGCGAGTCCCGACGTGGATGTCGTGGCCGAGCTCATCGGAGGCACGGGCACGGCCCGCGAAGTCGTGGAAGCCGCGCTCGCCGCCGGCAAGTCCGTGGTCACCGCGAACAAAGAGCTGGTCGCGTTGGAGGGTGTTGCTCTCTGGCGGCAGGCCGAAGCGAACGGGGTCACCCTGGCGATGGAAGCCTCCGTGTGCGGCGGCATCCCCATTCATTCCGTCCTGCGCGAGGGCATCGCGGGCGACCGAATCGAGACCCTGTTCGGCATCCTGAACGGCACCAGCAACTACATCCTCACCGAGATTGAGGATCATGGCTCGGACTTCAACGCAGTGCTGGCCGAAGCGCAGAAACTGGGTTACGCCGAAGCCGACCCCACCGCCGATGTCGATGGTTTCGACGCGCGATCGAAGCTGGCCTTGCTGACCTCCCTCGCGTTCGGCGTGCAGTTGGCGCCCGCCGATATCCCGACGGAAGGCATCCGGCGCATCAGTCCCACGGATTTCCAGTACGCGAGCCAACTCGACTGCACCATCAAGCTGCTGTGCTCCGCCCGGCGTGTGGACGGCGGCCTGTTTGTATCCGTGCGGCCCGCGCTGCTTTCCAAGCGGGCCATCATGGCCGGCGTCAAAGGCGCCTACAACGCCGTGTGGTCGCGTGGGACGTTTGGCGCGGATACGTTCTACTATGGCCGCGGCGCCGGACCCAACCCTACCGGTGTGGCCGTTGTGAGTGACCTGATGCGCGTGGCGCGCTCTCTGCGCCCCGAGCCGGCTCATCGCGTCCCCCCCTTCGCCTTCACCAGTCTCACCGAGTCGAAACCGCTGGAGATCGGGTTGCAGAAGCGCCCGTGGTATCTGCGCTTCCGGATCACCGATCAACCGGGCATCATTCGCGACCTGTCTTCCATCCTGGCCGAGCACTCCATCTCGATCGACGCCGTGCTCCAGCTGCCTGATCTGGACAAGCACAATCTGCCCTTCGTCATCACCCTCGAAAACTCACCGGAATCGGCGGTCCGCCTGGCCGTCGAAAAGATGGGCCGCCTGCCGTTCATGGTGGAGCCGCCGCTGGCGCTGCCCATGGAGAAGGGAGTCTGATGAAGATCCTGATGCTGTTGCTTGCGACCGCCACGCTGTATGGGCAGGCCGCCGACAAGGCAAATGCCCGCTACCGCACGGCGGAGGGCCGGGAGGGCATGCTTACCAGCCTGGGTGCGCCCGACCGTCCCAATCGCATCCATGCCGAGACCATCGTCAAGATCCTCAAGATCCAGCCCGGCCAGACCGTGGCCGACATCGGGACCGGCGCCGGAGCGCTGTTGAGTGCGCTCACGCCCGCCGTGGGGCCGACGGGACACGTTTACGCCGAGGACATCTTCGACGACTTCCTCAGCGCGGCGAAGAAGCGGCATGCCGCCGCGACGAACATTAAATTTGTGTTGGGAAGCGAAAAAGACGTGAAACTGCCCGCGGGCTGCTGCGATGTGGCGGTGACTGTCGATGCTTACCACCACTACGACTATCCAGCCGAGATGCTGGCCTCCATTCGCAAGGCCCTGAAACCCGGTGGAAAGTTCGCGGTTGTCGACTACTATCGCCGTCCCGGTGCAATGGGGCCGGGCGGAAACCCGATGGAACACATCCGAATCGATAAGGACGCGGTGATCAAGGAAGTGCAGGCGCAGGGGTTCAAGCTGCTGGAGACCACCGATACCGTCGAGAATTCGCAATACATCGCGGTCTTCTCGAGGTAGGAGAACTAGGCGGCCGGGTTGCGGCGGGCCTTCATCTCGGCGGAGATCGCGGCCAGATCTTCCTGCACCAGGTGCTGGGCGGCATAGCCCTGGAGAGTCTTGTCTTCCGACTGGATGTGCGCCCGGTAGAGAGTCGCCAGGCGGGAGACAACGCTTTTGATTTGAGAGACATCGCCGGGCGCGGAGTAGATATCCTTGAGCTCGGTGTAGAGCCGGTGAGCCTCCGTGTGCTCGTGTTCCAGACCGGCGAGGTAAGAGAGTTCACCGGGCTCCATCAGCGGCCTGAGCCTCGGGAAGACGCTCAACTCTTCGTCCTCGGTGTGCATGACTCCACTGGTGTCCATGAAATGGAAGGCGCTTTCAAACGCTTCCAGGGCTCGGTCGCGGTGCGTTTCCAGGCGGGCGGCGGCGCGCTCCATGGTGTCGAGGCGCTCTTCTATGCGCCGGTGGCAGGCCTTGAGGTGGTCCAGCGGCGCATCCAGAGTGGATCGCTCGGACTTCTTGGCGAACAGGGCTTCCGCACGAATCATACTTCTATTGTCGTTCATTGCGCGACCCGGGACCGTGACGCCGGTCACTCCAGTGTGTAGGACATTAAGGTCATGGACTCGGCGAACAGATCCTGGAAGTCCGGATCGCTGGCCAACTCGACATGTGTCGTGATCGAAAGCAGGCGTTCGAGTCGCTCCCGGCGGGTCGAAGGTGTTAGGAGTAGGATGCGCGCGCCGCGCAGGGCGGAGTTGCCGACTGGCTCCACGAGGCAGCCTTCCGGCAGGAGCCCAATGGCGCAGGCGCTGGACTGGCGGATGTAGTTGCCGAAGGCTCCGGCCAGATAGAGCTTCTCGGGCGGATGGGGGTTGAGCATCTTCAGCCCGGCGGCCATGGCGCCCTTGGCTAGTTGGAGTTCGCGGATATCGCCTTGCGTGAGAGCCACTTCCGGGGTGAGGGGGATCCGCCTGTCGGCTGTTGTGACGCGGCCGCCGGGCAGGATGAGGCCTTGCTGCCGGGCCACGGCCACGGCGTCCACCAGGCCGCTGCCGCAGATGCCTCGCGCCGGGACGCCGCCGATCACGCGGCACTCCAACCCGGCGTGGACGCTGTCGATGGCTCCCGCCCCGGCGCGCATGCCCTTGGAGATGCGGCCACCCTCGAACGCCGGGCCGGCCGCCGTGCTGGCGCACCGGATGCCCTGGCTGGATCCGACGACGATTTCGCCGTTTGTTCCGATGTCGAAGAGCGCTGTCCGGTGGCTGGACGTATCCAGGCCAGTCGCAACGATCCCGGCCAGGAGATCGCTGCCAACGAACCCCCCCAGGTTGGGCAGGAAGATAGCCGGTCCGGGCCAGTCCAGTTCGACCTGGACCGCCCCCAGGGTGGGCGATTCGAAGGGGACATGGGAGAGCGGTTCGACGTCCAGACCGCAGAAGAGGTGGTGCATCGCGGTGTTGCCCACGATCAGAATCTCTTCGAGCGGGCCCGAGCCCTGCAGCATGGCGCCCAGCCGCTCCCGGATCAACCCGGTCAGGCTACCGGGGTGGTGGAGCTGATACTGGATCCGGCTCATCACATCGGCACCGAAGCGGGCCTGGGGATTCAGGTCCGTCTCGACACCGAGGACCTCGCCCGTGGCCAGATCCACCGTCTGGACGACCAGCGTGGTGGTTCCCAGGTCGATGACCGCGCCGCGTCCCGGACGCGGCTCCAAGGCTACCGATTGCTCGTCGGAGAGGATCCGGACGGTCCACTGGTCCACCTCGACGGAGACAGGGCCGTCGGCTTCCGCCACGCAGGCAAGGCGCCAGCCGGCGGCGATCTCCTCCTCGGAAAGCACCTGGCGCATGGGCGCGGTGGCTGGGACCTGGCCGGAGAGGACCCGCACACGGCAGCCGCCGCAGTTGGCCTCGCCGCCGCACGGGAACTCGACACCCGTGGCGAAGAGCAGATCCGACAGGTGTCGGCCCGGGCCCGGCTGGAGATCGAGTTTCACTGCCGGCTGCGGGCGAAGCGCGTCATGGCCTCGACGTTCTCATGGGGTGTCCCGCGCGGGATCTCGCAGCCGGCGCCGACGATGTAGCCGCGGCCGGCCTGCGCGTGGCATTCGGCCAGAACCGCGGTGACGGATTCCGGAGTGCCATCACGGAGGGCCCGGACCGGGTCCATGTTGCCGAGCAGGACTTGCCTTGCCCCCATGGCTGCGCGGGCTTCGTCGACGGGGGCAGGGAAGTCGAGATCGACGATCTCGGCGCCCACCTCGCCCATGCCCTTCAGAATGCGGCGGGTGTTGCCACAGATGTGCAGGCGCACCGGGACGCCCATGGCCTGGATGCCCGCGACCAGGCGCTTCTCAATGGGCAGCACGACGTTCTGATAGATGCGGGGACCCACGAGGGAGGCGGCCGCGTCGCCGACGCCGATCAGGGTGGCTCCGGCATCGACCTGCGCTTGGGCGAAGCGCAGCTCCATGCGGAGCGCGTAGTCGAAGAGCGCTTCGACGAAGTCGAGGTCGTCACCGAAGTCGAGCATCAACGTGTTGAGGCCGCGGAGGTCGGCCGCCATCGCGCAGGGGCCCTCGACCCAACCTTCCACGATGCGGTCCGCCCCGGCGCGTTGGGCCAGCAGGCGGACGGCGCAGACGCGATCGTTCATGCGTCCGTTGGCTGGGTCAGGCGGGTGGAGCGTTGCCAGGACAGCCTTGTCGTGGATCAGAGCCTTGCTTTCGTTGATGGCGGGCGGCTGATCTTCAAACCATTCGATGCTGGCGCCCAGGTCGGCGGCCTCGCGGGCAGGATCGGAGATCGCCGACACATAGTCGAAGTCAAAGCGGTTGGCGGCCGCGAGCTGCGCTTCCACGAGCGCTTCATGGTTCTTTGCGTAGACGCCATAGGGAATGCCTGCGACGTCTCCGGCGAACATCATGGTGATGGGCATCAGAGGCAGCGAGTCCGTCTCGCCGCCACCGATCTTCGCGAGGATACGCTCTTTGCCTGTCATGTTGGTACCGCTAAACGGAGGCTGCCCGCTGGATCTCGTCAGCCCGGACGATGTTGGTGTCGTAGCTCGCCATGATCCTCTGGCCGGGCTGCGTGACCAGGAAGTCGTTGCCCTTCCAGTCGCCATTGATCAGGCGGCGGACCAGGATGAGGTTCCCGGCGAGCTTCTCAAAGGTCCAGCCGCGCTCGGCTGCTTCCCAGCGCGCGTCTTCTTCAAAACGGGCGTCGGCTTCGAGGCCGGTTTCGATGAACGTCAGGCGCTGGTAGGTGGAGCGGTAGCGGGTGAGCTGTTCATAGAGGTAGCGGCCGTTGTCCTCGCCGTACTTGGCGATGAGGTCGCTCTCGGAGACATCCATGCCCACGGTGTTGTGGGTCAACTGCTGCAGGCCCTTGCCGCGCTCGAGCCAGCCGGTGGAGCGATAGTACGTGCCCGGGTGCTCGTCGAAGTACCGCTGGTAGGCATCGCGGCTTCCCATCAGCAAGGCGATGCAGTCGTGGGCGCGCGGCAGGACGATGATGGTGTGACGCGCCTCGACGCCATGGAGTCCGTTCCCGCAGAGCCCATAGCCGAGCAGGATGGCGTCGTACTGGCCGGCCGGCACGGCGTCGATCCTCTCCTGCAGTGCCTTGGCCATGGCTTTGCCGCCCAAGTCATGCAGGCCCTTGGGCAGGAACTCGACGTCGACCTGATGGGGCGAGCGCGCGAGTTCGGCGCACATCTCCCGGAAGAGGACTTCGCAACTGATCAGTTTTAGGCGCATGCGGCGCTCCTGGCCGCGACGAGTGCGCGGATGAAATCGGGGTTGGTACCGCAGCAGCCACCGAGGAAGGACGCTCCAGCGGCGGCGAGCGCGGAGTAATGTCCGGCAAAGAACCCGGCGGAGGTGTTGTAGACGACGGAGCCTTCCTTGACCTCCGGCAGGCCCGCGTTGGCCTTGATCCAGACCGGCAGGGCACAGGCTGCTTTGAGGCGCTGGCAGACGGGCAGGAAGCGTTCGATGCCCGCTCCGCAGTTGGCGCCCACGGCGGCGGCGCCGGCGGTTTCCATCTCAGCCGCGATCAGCTCGGGTGTCGAGCCCATCATGGTGCGGTCCAGGTTCTTTCCGGAATCGAAGGCGAACGAGACGATGACGGGTAGTCCTGTCTGACGGGCGCCCTGAAGGGCCAGTTTGGCCTCTTCCAGGTCGCTGAAGGTCTCCAGCAGCAGGGCATCGGCGCCGTTCGCCGCCAGGACACGGGCCTGTTCGGCGAAGGCGTGTGTGACGGCGTCCGGCTCGACCTCGCCGGTCATCAGCATCTTGCCGGTGGGCCCCATGGAGGCGAAGACGAGAGCCTTACGCCCAGCCACTCGGCGTGAGATAGAGACGCCCGCGCGGTTGAGGGGTTCCACCAAGTCTTCCAAGTTGGAGTCCGTCAGCGTGACGCGGTTCGCGCGGAAGGTGTTGGTGAGAATGACCTGGCTTCCGGCTTCGACGTAGGCGCGGGCGACGGATTCGACGTGCTGCGGCTGCTCGAGATTCCATGTGTCCGGCATCGCGCCCAGGGGGAGACCCAGGGCCTGGAGTTGCGTGCCCCAGGCGCCGTCCGTGATGAGCGGACCGCCGGCGAGCCATTCCCGCATGCGGTTCATAAGGGCGCTCGCTCGGCCGTCAGTCTACGGGCCAAGGCGACGGCGGCATTGGCGTTGTCGCTATAGCCGTCAGCGCCGATCTCGGAAGCGAATTGTTGCGTGACGGGCGCGCCGCCGACGATCACCTTGACCTGCTCGCGGACGCCGGCGTCCTTCAATGCATCGATGGTCTTGCGCATGGATGGCATGGTAACGGTGAGCAAGGCCGAGAGGGCCACGATTTTGGCTCCTTTTTCGCGCACGGCATCAATGAACTTCTCTGGCGAGACGTCGGCGCCGAGATCGATGACCTCAAAGCCGCCGCCTTCCAGCATGGAGGCCACGATGTTTTTGCCGATGTCGTGGAGGTCACCCTTGACGGTGCCGATGGCGACGCGGCCGACTGGTTCCACCCCGCTGGCCGTGAGCAGGGGGCGCAGCAGGTTGAGCGAGCCTTTCATGGCGCGGGCCGATAGGAGCAACTCCGGCACAAAGTAATCTTCGCACTCAAAGCGACGGCCCACCTCGTCCATGGCCGGAACCATGTAGTTGGAAATCAAATCCAGCGGGGCCATGCCTTCCGCGAGGGCCTGCTCCGTCACCGCGATGGCGGTCTTCTGGTCGCCGTTCAGAACCGCATCATAGAGCTTCTGAGGATCCACCATGACGTCACTCCTTGCCGCGGGCACTGCGGCCCGTAATAGCGATAAGCGTATCGAAATCTCCGAAAAGCGTCAACTTTACCCTGCGAGCCAAACGGGCGGCTAAGCGAAGAGAATGCGGAAGGGGGGTGATGTGGCAGGCGTGGCCGTGGGGCGACATTGGCTTTGTTTGCTCCGGCTGGGTGGATTGGAGCTTGGCCGTGTAGCCCGTCGGTGACTCTTCGGGACTGGGCGGGGGCGGGGTTTGGGCGCGGGGTGAGGGTTGGGGCTCGGGCGGCATTGGCTTTGATTGCTCGGTGTGAGTGGGTTGGGGGTTGGGCGCGTAGCCCGTCGATGACTCTCCGGGACTGGGCGGGGGCGGGGTTTGGGCGCGGGGTGGTGGTTGGGGCTCGGGCGGCATTGGCTTTGTTTGCTCGTGGTGGGTGGATTGGGGCTTGGTCGCGTAGCCCGTCGGTGACCCTCCGGGACTGGGCGGGGGCGGGGTTTGGGCGTGGGGTGGGGGTTGGGGCTCGGACGGCATTGGCTTTGATCGCTCGGTGTGAGCGGGTTGGGGCTTGGTCGCGTAGCCCGTCGGTGACCCTCCGGGACTGGGCGGGGGCGGGGTTTGGGCGTGGGGTGGGGGTTGGGGCTCGGACGGCATTGGCTTTGATCGCTCGGTGTGAGCGGGTTGGGGGTTGGCCGTGTAGCCCGTCGGTGACCCTCCGGGACTGGATGGGGGCGGGGTTTGGGCGTGGGGTGGGGGTTGGGACTCGGGCGGCATTGGCTTTGATTGCTCGGGCTGAGTGGATTGAGGCTTGGCCGCGTAGCCCGTCGGTGACCCTCCGGGACTGGGCGGGGGTGGGGATTGGGGGTTGGGCGTGTAGCCCGTCGGTGACTCTCCGGGACCGGACGGGGGCGGAGTTTGGGCGCGGAACATGAGGCGGTGGACGAAGAGGGCCCGGAACCGAGGGTCGGCGATGTCGGCTCGGCTGCGACGCCAGGCTTGAGCGTTGCCTTCCGGTGTGACGGGTCCGCGGGCGCGCGCCCCGTTCTTTCGCGCCAGTACCGATCTTGATCTTGTCTCCATAAATGTCCTTGGCCGGGATTGTAGTCGACGAAGTCCAAAAGAAATGGCGCTTGGGGTGGGCGGGCGATGGTCGTAAGTTTCTTTGGGTCAGTTGGTTATGGACTATTTGAGTTTATTTTGAAAGCGTGTGACCGGGTTCGGACGAGGGCAGGATTGCGGGGAGAACGCGGATGGGCGGGGCGGTTGCAGCATCTTTATCTCGCATTGCCTGGTTCACTCCAGAACGCTCAACAGAACGCATAAGATGAAGGCAGGCCAGCCACTTGCCCCGATTTCTGGAAATCGGAACTTGCCCAACGGGAAGGCACGGTTTTATGAGGTCCTTTAACTCGGTTTTGGCGCAGTTGATGGGGCTCTTCCTGCTTCGAGCCGAAATCATCCCAGCTCAAGCGACGGAAGCCCAGGGGCGAGCGCCATCCTCCACACAAGGCAGTCCATTTGAAGCGGTTCCCGAACCCCCGAGGCCTCCCCCAGTAACGGTCTCGGGGCCAGCCATCGTGGCGATTGAATTCCGTGGCGCGACGCGCTTACGGGAGTCTGTCCTGCGAGCGCTTATCGCCTCCCGCGTAGGTGGCCCCTATGACATAGAGACTTTGCGCCGCGACGCTCAGGCTCTGAAGCACACTGGCCGCTTCTCCGATGTCGTCTGGGAGACCGAGGAGAGCCGCTCAGGTCCAATCGTGCGTTTCGTGGTCGTCGAGCGGCCTGTGATTCAATCCGTCGAATACCAAGGCAACGACACGGTGACCGTCCCGGAAATCCTGGAACGGTTTAGGCTGCGAAAGGTCAACCTCAGGGTGGAGACTCTGTTCAATGAGGACGAACTGGAGCGCGCGGCGGCGACGGTCCGGGAACTTGTGGCTGAACGGGGACACCAGAACATCACAGTCTCCCCTTCTGTGGAGCCGGTCTGGCCGCCCTCCGGTGTCAGGAGTTCGCCGCCCTCAACCGTCAAGATCATCTTCCGAGCAGAGGAGCAGCGGTAGCCAGCGTCAACTGCTGCCAAAGCTTCCGCTCCGTCGGGGATAGATTTCGGATTTGTGAACTGGTTGCGGCGAGACGCGGGGCAATCGGTGAGAAGTGCGGGCGGGCCGTTGAGACTCTTGCGGGTTGTCCTGGAGCTCGCACAACAACAACGGCGCAGTCTCGGGCGCTGAGAAGATGCGGGTCTGAAGCCCCGCGCAGGCTGAAGCCCGCCCCCCAGTTGGCACTTGCAGTGTTGCCAAACTGCCAAGAATGGAGATTGCCACGCTGGCGGTCCACCTGGGAGACACATGGCGAGTTGCTTATCCAGGAGGGCCGTGTCTGGAGTTCGCCACCCTCAACCGTCAAGATCATCTTCCGAGCACAGGAGCGGCGGTAGCCAGCGTCAACTGCTGCCAAAGCTTCCGCTCCGTTGGGGATAGATTTCGGATTTGTGAACTGGTTGTGGCGGGACGCAGGGAGATCGGTGAGAAGTGCGGGCGGGCCGTTGAGACTCTTGCGGGTTGTCTTGGAGTTCAGAAGATGCGGGTCTGAAGCCCCGCGCCGGCTGAAGCCCGGCCCCCCCCCGTTGGCACTTACAGTATTGCCAAACTGCCAAGAATGGAGATTGCCGCGCTGGCGGTCCACCTGGGAGACACATGGCGAATTGCTTATCCAGGAGGGCCGTGTCTGGAGTTCGCCACCCTCAACCGTCAAGATCATCTTCCGAGCTGAGGAGCGGCAGTAATCAGCGCCAACTGCTGCCGAAGCTTCCGCTCCGGTGGGGATAGATTTCGGATTTGTGAACTGGTTGTGGCGAGACGCGGGGCAATCGGTGAGAAGTGCGGGTAGGTCGTTGAGACTCTTGCGGGTGTCGTGGGGCTCTCACAACAATAACGGCGCAGTCTCGGGCGCTGAGAAGATGCGGGTCTGAAGCCCCGCGCCGGCTGAAGCCCGGCCCCCCCGTTGGCACTTACAGTATTGCCAAACTGCCAAGAATGGAGATTGCCGCGCTGGCGGTCCACCTGGGAGACACATGGCGAATTGCTTATCCAGGAGGGCTGTGTCTGGAGTTCGCCGTCTTCAACCGTGAAGATCATCTTCCGAGCAGAGGAGCGGCCGTAGCCAGCGTCAACTGCTGCCAAGGCTTCCGCTCCGTCGGGGATAGATTTCGGATTTGTGAACTGGTTGTGGCGGGACGCAGGGAAGTCGGCGAGAAGTGCGGGCGGGCCGGTGAGACTCTTGCGGGTTGTTCTGGTGCTCAGAGAATGCGGGTCTGAAGCCCCGCGCCGGCTGAAGCCCGGCCCCCCACGCGGCCGCCGCCCCCGTTGGCGCTGGATGTGACGTTGTTGTTGGGTGAGTGCTTAGTTTCCCAGTTCCGTGCTGTCGTGTTCAATTTGGACTGGATTCGCGGCTACGGGACCAGAGGGGTTGGGCGGTTCCGGATGCGGCTGAAACGCGCTTCGCCGCCGCAGCAGGAAGAAGACCGGCACTCCCATCACCGCCAGCATTATCAGAACAAACGGCCAGTGGGCTTGCGGCAGGAACACTTCCTGACCCGGTTGATTCATCCAGGGCCAACTGGCCTTCATCTGCATGACGAGTTCCCGCTGTCTGGACGGCAGCATGGCCGGAAGGCCGCTGACTGTGACGACGCAAAAGTAGACGAGGCTGGCGACCCGCGCGGACTCACGGAGACGGAGCAGTCCAATGCCAAGGTACGCGTGCGTCGCAGCAAGGGCGACGTATATTGTGAGTGCGGTCCAACCGGTGAAGAGAATGCCAAACAGCATGGCCGGGGCGCGGAAGATTGCCATTGGGACACAGAACAGTACGCCGCTCAGGAGGTACCACGCAATCACACTGATGCTCAATGGCCGCGAGCTCTCCCTGCCTGGTTCCGGCTCGGCGAAGTACGGCTGACTGCGAGAGAGATTGAACAGGATGAGCCACCATATCCCGATCGTCGCGAGCACGCCGTAGAAACTTCCGATGACGCCGCGGATTACCGACGTCAGCCCAGAGGGTGCTCCGGGCGTTTCGGGCATGGGTATCACGAAGATCATCAGAGTCGCACCAACGCTGACGAAGGTGAGGATTGCCGCGAAGACAAGGATGGAAATGCGTGCCCATCGGCGCCGACGGAAGATGCCAGCCGCCGTGGCGATGCCCCAAGCGGCGAGCAGGATGAAGACGTTCGCCATGCCAATCGTAAGTGGCTTTACGGGAATGGGCTGCGCGGGTGCATTGGGAACGGGAGGAGCAAACATCACGAAGGCGAGCATCAAGCCCGCCAGCAACAGTATTGTCAGACTGCCAAGAATGGAGATTGCCGCGCTGGCGCGAATGGCGATCCACCTGGGAGACATATGGCGAATAGTTTATCCAGGTGGGCCGTCATAGTCCAATAAACTACTGGCCTCTGACAAAAAATGCGGCTACATCTGGAAATAGCGAGCGATTATGAGATCGATTCCGTACCGATAAGTTATTATTTGAGCGATCGAAGGCGGTCTAGGTGGACATCGCCGCCGCCGTCATCGGAGAGGGGTTGCCCCGCCAGTTTCAGGGCGAGTCTGATCTGGCCGCGGTGGTGGCGTTCGTGCCCAATGAGGTGCTGGAGCATCAGCCGGTGGTGGTCGTGGTGTTCCCTCATGGCGCGGCCTCCCAGGCCGACCAATAGGGCCCTCCAGATGGCTTCGGTCTTGGATTAGTGGGCCAAACTGGCCACTTCGGCTGCCACCGTTCCGCGTTGGCGTTCCTGATGTTGAGTCCCATGGCGGAAATTTCGCAGATTCTCCCGTGCCCATACCTCGGACCGAGGGGCTTGCCGCCAGTACACTGACTCATTGCGCATGCTGCTCAAAACCGGAGCCTGAGCGCTCACCACCAACCGGTCGTGCCGCGTGCCTGGACGACCCGGCGGCCTTGCGCCCGGCCGGCCCGGGTGGCCGGCTCACAGATCGCGGGATTCATGGGCGTGCCGCCCGACGCGATTGCTTCCGTTGCCTCTTCGTCCGGTTGGATCACTACGACCTCCGCGCCTGTCGCCCGCAATTCCGCGACGCCCTCTTCCAGCGCCACCAGCTTCATGGCCCCCGGTGGCGGTTTCAGCGCCAGCACCAGCACCCTGGAGTAGCCCGCCGCCAGATCGGCATTGTCGCTGGAATGGAAGCCGCCGTCGATGTAGGGCGCCCCCTCGAACCACACCGGAGGGAAGCCGAAGAAGGCCGTGGTGGCCATGACGGCGTCGACCAGGTCGATGCCGCTTTCGCGGTCAAAGGCCCGGCGCACACCGGTTTCGGCGTTCAGCGCGGTGAGCAGCACGCGCCGCTCCGGCCAGCTCTGCATCGGCAACTGTGAAGCGACCAGGGCCCGTCGATCCGGGCCGCCGTTGGCAAGGGCGAGCACCCCGATGCGCTTGAGGATTTCGGTGCGCTCGCCGCCCAGTTCTTTCGCCTGCGCGACCTCGCGCTGGAGCCGGCTCCAGTCGACGCCGACTCCGGGGCGCGCGACTCGCGAAGCGACGCTCACCTGCCGCTCAAATATCTCTTCCAGCGGAGCGTTGGAGGCGAGTTGCAGCGCCACGCGGCCGCCGGAGGAGGTGCCGATGAGCACGTCTGCGTCGCGGACATTGACGCCGGCGTCGGCCATGCCGACGATGAGTCCGGTGGTCCAGGAACTGGCGGCAAATCCGCCGCCGCCCAGTACCAGGGCCTTTTGTTGATTTTTCAGTATAGGATCTCCATGGGTTCAGGATAGCGGGTGGGGGCGGGGGAGGGGCTGGCCTGACGTCACCGGATGCGTTGCGCGCTCGATGTCATTGCTGGCAGAGTCGTTGCCGGTGAAGAGGAGGGGCCTTCCAGACACGGGCGCTGCGGCTCAGGGGATGGAGTCTGCGAAGTTCAGGCAGGCCGCCATGTCCTGGGCAGGCGGCTCTTCCGCACGATAACTAGGAATTATTGTTATGCGAGTCCTTCTGCTTACGCTGACGGATGATCCTTTTGACCCACCCGGCGCGGGTCGTTTCGGCGGCAGCCACGCGTTCTATTTCGATGTTTCCAGGCAATTTGTGCGCATGGGCCACGACGTAACGATCGTGACCCGTCTGAATGACTCCTCCAAACCGCGCTTTCAGAAGCTTGGGCCACTATGTCGGGTGCATCGAGTAGAGGTAGGGCCTCCAGAAGAAGTCGATCACCATTCCCTTGGCTGCCTCAGCGACAACCTAGTGGCAGGTGTCCGTAGCTTAGGTTTTGAGCACCGATTCGACGTATTGCAGACGAGCAACTGGTTGTCCGGTATCGTGGGTCTGGCGTTCGTACCCTGCCTTGCCGATAAGCATGTTCACCATTTATTGTCTTTGGGCCGCGTGCGGCTGGCGCTCGGAGAGGAACGATCCCCCCATGATAAAGCCAGAGATGAGTCGGAGTGTAGTATTTTCGCATCCGCTGACGCACTGGTCTGCGTGACAAACGAAGAGAGGGAAGCCCTCGAGAGGTTCTATCCGGATGTGGCAAGAGACAAGGTCACGATTATTCCCTACGGCATCGACTCCGATATCTTCTCTCCGCGGCCAAGCGATGCCTACGATTACCTACGTCGGTCGGGTGGTCGATTCACGTAAGGGTTTGCCAGTCTTTCTCGATGCCGTCGAACTCTTACTGGCTGCTGATTTGCGTCCATTCCGGGTGCGCATCGTGGGCGGTTCTGCCCAGGAGGCAGCGCTCGTCGAGACGATGACGAGTCAGTCGAGAAGATGTGCCAATGCCATCCGAAACGGACGCATTGAAATCTGGAGCCGTGTCGAGCGCGCGGCATTGGCCGAACTCTACAGCCGTAGCACCGTAGTCTGCGTGCCGTCTCTTAGGGAGCAATTCGGCATGGTTGCCGTGGAAGCGATGATGTGCGGAGCACCGATCGTGGCGAGCCGGGTCGGCGGTTTGAGGGACCTGGTCCTCCATGACCTCACCGGCTACCTGGTTGATCGCGCCAATCCTGTTGCTATGGCAGCGGCGCTGGCGCAGTTCGTTCGTAGTCCCAGCCTCGCCCGTTGGATGGGGCGCAACGCCCTGATCTGGAGCACAACTGCTTTCGAACTCACAGCGGTGGCGAGGCGTTACATCGATCTCTTTGAAGGCCTGACTCACGGCGCTGTGCCGGCCGCCGAGCCCGCGGCCGGGCCCGAGGCGGTCCGCGGGCACATTGCGGATCTCTCCTGGCCCGTTGTCGAGACGCTGCTTGGAAGTCGCATCGTTGGGCGCCAAGACGTCTCGTCGAGTCCGACGCCGAGCTTTATTGTCACGACCGAGACCGGGAAGTACTTCGTAAAACTCCACCAGCGGCGTCCGGCGTCACTCAGTTGCTTGGCTGGCCGTGGAATGGCCGCACGGCCCGTTTACGAACCAGCCGAACTAGTGAAGTTGGCGAAATTCGTATCTAGAGCTGCGGTGGCGCCCAAGGTCATTGCCGCCGATGAGGAGAGAGGGGTTCTTGTGCAGGAGTTCCTATCGGAGGAGCCGCTGCTGTCAGAGGACGATGCGGAGTCACGGCTGAAGCAAGCATCGGACGAGATTCAGGCGCTTGCAGCCGTGCCAAGGCCCCACGCGGAGCAGTTTCTTCAAGCGCTCAGTCGGGTTGCAGACGCGCGGACCGAGGAGGCGGCTATCAGTTTGGTTGACGATGCGGCCACAAGCCTCAATGTCTCCATCCTAGGGGTGCAGCCGCCACTTCGACAGTGCCATCCGCAGATAGAATTGCTACGCATATCGAGCTACCTCCGCAAGAACCATTGGGCCGTCAGTCCTGAGGTGGCCGTCCGACTGCGATCTGTTGTGCGCTTCTTACTTTCGGCCCGGCCACTGGTCTACGATTGTCCTCGCCTCCAGCATGGGAGCATGAAGCGTGAACACTTGATGCGACGTGCGGACGGCACACCAGCAGTCTGCGATCTCGACCATGTTGCGCTCTACGTCGGGCCCCATGATATCGCCCACTGGGCTCATGACGAGCACGCCCGCGCCGAAGCGCCGGCACCCCTCCGCATGCTCAACAAAATTCATCGGCTAGCGCACACCGAAGACGACCAATTCTTGGGTGGGCTGTGGCTAGCGATTCTGCCGATCTCCAACATCCTCTGGCGGTTTGCCCGGGGCGATTGGGAACCGCGGCCGTGGGAGATGCAGTTCCTGATGACTTTTCCCGAAGCCTTTGGAAAGGTTTTCACTCCGTCAAAAGGAACCGCCGTTTTCCGCCGACCTCCAGCAGATATTTAAGCAGCACTTCACCTAGCTCCGAGGGGCGCTGGCCGGCTGTCAGCTTGGTGGCCAGTTTGCCTAAGAGCCCCCCCACGTCCGGCGGCAGGCAGCTTTCGAAGACCGATCCGTAAAGCTGCGGTGCCGCGGGTGCACGGAGGGCTACGTTGAGCAGCGGCAGCAGGTGCCGCCCGCGCTTCAGCAAGTGCTCTACGGGCCAGGTTCTAGCGCCGAGGCTTAGCAACGTCTGCACGTCGCGAGCACGTGCTTGCTCAAGATCGCCCAGTAACTCGTAGGTTGTCGCGAGGTTGGCGTACACCCGCCACAAGCGGCGGTCAATCTGGTGTTGCGTGGCGAGAGCCTCGGCCTCGTTCAGGTGGGAGAGGGCCGCCTCGGCATTTCCAGTCAAGAGGAAATAGACGGACAGATTCAGGTCGCAACGGACGCGAGTGTTGTCCAAGGCATGACGTCTGGCGATCTCCAGCGCCTCTTCGGCCTGCCTTCGCCCTTCCGACGGGCGGCCATCAAAGAGGTTGATGAAGGACAAGCTCGCTAGGGCGTGGGCCTCCCGGGAAGGCAGCTTGTGAACTTTGGCTGACCGCAGTTGGCGCTCCCAATGATGTCGGACGGTCGTCCAGTCTGACAGCAGATAGGCTGCGCCAGTATTCGATCGAACCTTGTTTAGGAGAGTCCAATCGGACTTTACGCGATACTTGAGGGCACGCCTGAGTGTTCCTAAGGATTCGCCAATGTGGCCAAGTTGTCGTTGGCAGATTGCTAGGCGAACGAGGTTCTCGGCGCGATCTTTGCTCTGATCGGTGCCAATTTCTGCAAACGCCGTTTCAGCTTCCTTATGGCGAGCTGCCGCACGAAGAAGCTCATTCCGTTCAAACAGCAGGCGACCTTCCGTTGCCAGTAGAGAGGCGCTGGCCGCCTGGTCGCCCAGACGCTGGCTGACGAGCCGTGCCTCAGAGAGTAAGGCATCGCTCAGATTACTGCTGCCAGCTGACAGAGTGCCTAGGCAATCGAGGTTGTCCCGCAGGATCGCTAGTGCCTCCTTGTCGCGCTCTTGCCAGTCGGCAACCTTCCGTCGGCAGGCCGGCGCTGCCTGGATTGCGATGTCTACCCATGCCGAGTTCCGCGCGTGGAAGCGTCCCCAGTTTGAATCGAGGGTGAGGATGGCTATATGGTTCGCCCGTAGCGCATCAGCGGGCCGTCCTGCCGCTCTCTGCTGTCGTGCTGCCGAGCGAGACAGGTCGAAGGCTTCGTCCGCTCGGCCCGCCTGATAGGCGAGTCCAGCCCGCCGCGCGTTATCATCATCGTCTTGCGAGTGTTCGAGCAGCAGTTCCGCTAGCTCTCTGCGGCGCAGATCAGGAATGAGTTCGAGGACCGAAGCGCGCACCAAGTCGTGGTCGAACTCCAGGTGCTCTCGCCCATCCGGCGATAGGGCGAGCAGACTCCAGCGCGCGCAGTCACTGACTTGATGTGGAGTCTCGGTCTGAACCGACACGCCGAGAGCGCCAGCCACCCTGGTGTAGGAGAATTGGCGGCCCCAGCACGCCCCGGCTTCGACGAAGCGCCTGAGCCAGTCAGGCCGGTCACGGAAGAACACCTCGATCCGCCGCTGAGTCGCGCGATGCAAACCCTCGTGTTCGAGCAATAAGCCAAGCCTGCTTGGATCGAGGAGCACCGGCCGGCCGTTGGGCTCTAGCGCGCTTACGATGCCAAGTTGTCGCAAGTAGAGCACGGCTTCGCGCAGATTGAACGGGATCGTGCCAACCTGTTCGATGATTCGCCTGACGTGCGTTGTCGCCAGAGTCGGAATCGTAGCCCGCAGGATCTCGTGGGCGTCGCCCTCGCTTGGTGGATGGAGGGTGTCAATTCCGTCTTCTGCCAGCGCCGACAACACCTGGAGCCTTCGCAGCCAACTAGCCGTCAGGTCTTGTGCACCTGCCTCGCTCGAGGGCCGCGAGGTAGCAAGCACAAACACGTTGCCGCGGCCGCGAGATCGGAGGTAGCACACCCCCTCCGACAGAATGCTCAGGACCGAGGGAGAAACCTTATGCAGGTCCTCGAAAACGAAAACCAACCCTCCGCCCTCTCCGCCAGCTTCGGCGATCAGGGAGGCAAGCAGCTCCGCACGGAGCCGCGGGTCGCAGTGGCCGGAGTGGAGCCCGCCAGAGCGGCAAAGCTCAGCACTTAATCGTTTACAGACATCGGCCGCCAAGTCCAAGTGCTCCAGCCAGCCTTCTAATGCAGGTTGGAAGCTCTGGTCAAATGGACCCATCGGCAGCGGAAACAGCGTGGAGAACGTCCGCTCAATGAGTTGCGCGTCATTACTGATGGTCTCGCCATCAAGCATAACCTCGTGCAGACCGTATCCCTGCCACTCTCTCCTCAGACGGCCGACGATAAAGGATTTGCCTAACCCGGCGGGAGCAATGAGGACTCTCATTGCGACACCACCGCCCTGGTGCCAAACTTTCAAACTGCTGCTGATCGCCCGCTCTGCTTGCCCCTGGCTGCCCGATGAAGCTGCTGCTAACCCCTCCTCTGGTGCGTGAATTACGTTTGTAAAGCGAACCTCCAGCCCCACTGCCGACGGCTCTAGGAGGATATCGCAGCAGGTACTGTCCCATTGGCCAGGTGCATTCAGCCACACAGCAAAGACCCATCGCTGTCGCTCGCCGGGAGAGAATAGGACCGGACGGTTCCGGACCATGCTGCGAAGAGCCGCTGTACCGGGACGGTTTGCTCGAAGACGGATAAGCCCGTGGAACGGGGATACCGCATCGCCTACGTCAAGATCAACGATGGCAAAAACTGGCCGGTCGGCTCGCGCGATACATGGCCCGGACCAACCCGTTGAGTCATTGGGATGGAGGCTGAAAGTCAGCCGGCCCGTAATCTTGGACGCACGAGATGCAAAAGGGAGTGAACCGGCTGGCGGCGGGCGCTCGGTTGAAGGAGATGCTATAGACAAGTCGCCAATCCCGTTAAGCATTTCAAGGAGGCGGCGTCCAGCGATCAGGCTATATTGAATTCCAAGTGGCCCGCAAAAGTCATCGAGCCACTTCGAAAGCGGCTCGGCAAACTCGCGGTTCGTCACAAAGATGATCTTTGTTACCTTCTGCGTAAATGCGTCGACCACGTGGGAACCCAAGTCGCTTTTACCGACGTTGGTGGCGTCTCGCTTCTTGATCTCTAAGAAGACCTTGATGGTAATCGCAAGGTCTGGACCGAGTCCGATTGCGAGGACATGCTGAGCTTCACCGTCGCGTCCCCCATCATGAGAGTAGGGCGTCTTATTAATGTCAATGCCGTAATTACGATACAGCCGCCGAACGGCGTTGACAGCCACACTCTCAAATTCCTGCCATGACATGGCGTGGATGTCATCGAGCGTGTATTCCCTGGGCAAGATAATTCCTAGTTATCCACATCAGCCGCCACTCGAATGGCGAACGGACGGCGCCAAACACTGCCAGATTCTAGCAATGTCCGACGTGAAGCACCAGCGGTCGACGCTGGTCTGTCGCTGGTCTTGTCGACGCTGGTCTACGCTGGCCGTATCAACAAGATGTACTTCGGATTGATCCCAGCCGCTCTGTCGGGTCGAACCCAGCGTTTCGCGGCGGCTGCCCTCCTGCAAGGCTACTGACAGGTCGATAGCTTCCCCAGGGTCCCACACAATCCAAATCTATCCCCATGAGGGCAAAGGAGAACGCTCAGATGCTGATTCACGACGCGATTGCTCTGTTCATCGAAGGTTACTTTTCTACATGTAAGCGTAGCGACAAGACTAAGGCTGCCTACACCACCGATCTAGCGCAGTTCCGGCTACGGTTCAACGAAGACCGTGATCTGGACTCGATTAGAGCGGACGAATTGGAGGAGTGGGCCCGCGCCCTGACCGATGAGGGGTACGCCGCCGTTTCCGTCCGCCGCAAGTTTGCGTCTCTGAAGGTGTTCTTTGGCTACTGGGTGCGCAAGGGGGTGGTCGCCAGTTCTCCACTGTGGAGGATTCGACTGGATCTGGCTCGGGAGCAGAAATTGCCTCGAAATATCCCACTCGCCGATGCGACCCGTCTTCTCCAGGCGGCCTGGGTCCGGATGAGTTCAGAAAGGTGCAACACCAAGGTTCAACGCGATGCACCGTTCCTTGCCAGCCGAAATCTTGCCGCCCTTGAGATCCTGTTCGCCACCGGAATGCGTGTTGGGGAACTGGTGTCCCTCCGACTTTCCGATTGGAATGAGGATGAGCAGAGCATCCACGTCAAAGGCAAGGGTGGCAGGCACCGATTGGCCTTCCTCACAGATCAACGGTCCCTGGCTGCGCTCGCCGAATACCTCCCTCGCCGGAGGAAGGTACTCTGCGGGCACGAGTCTCTCTTTGTCAATCTGGCTGGTGGACCACTGTCGACCCAAGGCGTAGCCCGTGTTCTCACCGGTCTTGCCGCTGAAGCAGGCATCACGATGCGGCTGACACCGCACATGGTCAGGCACACTGTCGCCACGCTACTGCTGCGGAATGGCGCGGACATCCGGGTCGTCCAGGAGGTGTTAGGGCATAGTTCGATCGCGATGACGCAGAGATACACACACGTGAGCAAGGAGCATCTCCGGGAGACGCTCCAGATGCGCCACCCTAGCCACCACATGGCAATCGACCGGCAGGCAGGAGCGCATTCGTTGTAGTGGTGCTCTTGATCTGGGTTTGTGTGCGCGCCGGCGACTCGGGGCTCGGGAGGTTCCAGCATCCACCGCTCACAGGTGGATGCGTGGCAACCTCCCAAATCGTGAGTGCTGGATTAGGAGGCGGGCATCTTAAATGGCGCACGGAGTAGACTTATTCCGACTGGAGTTCTCATGCGTAAATATCTGACATTCCGGATGGTCTGGAGAGTCAATGCCGTACTTATTCTCGTTGCCGGGGCCGGCGCGTGTATTGGTCTTGGTTTCGCCGCCTGGACCTTCCTCCTTGGCAGCCAAGCGGCGTATCGCCTCAATGATGTGGTTCCGGTTGAGCAAAAAGGGGAGGAGCGTTGGTGGCTCGGAGGATTCGAACCAGTCGCGGGATCCGGCTATGTGGTCGCGCCGGTTTCGTCCATGCAGTCTTACCAGGTTGGTACGTTCGGCAAGGAAGCCTCAGCCGTCCGGAACTACCTCTTCGTCCATCTCGCCGATAAGTCTTCCCGCTGGCTGATCCCCCACCATAAGGGCTTAATTGTGGGTATGGAGCGCTACGGAGCGGAAGGACTTATCCCGGGCTCCGACAGCGAGAAACGGCCGGTCAAATGGTTGGTCTTTCAGATCGTACCCGCCGACACGAATGGCGACAAGAGCGTGACGGGGGAGGATCGCCTCGTTTTGGGCGTCGCTAACGCTGATGGGTCCCATTATGTGGAGGTCGTGAAAGATATCGACGGGTTTTTGGGGTCAACCTGGGTTGCCGGCGACCGGTTGGTCCTGTTCTACACCAGTGGGGGGAAGAACGTGGTCAGCGAGATTGATCTCGCGGGCCGGGTTGTTGTGAGTACGAAGGAACTGCCGAAGATTGGCGGATAGGCGGAGTGCGAAGTCCTGGGGATGGCGGCTGTTTCGGGTTGAGGTAACGAGTGGCTTCCCTGGCAGCGGCGGTGGCATAGCTCAGGATCCGGCGATCCAGGTGGGCTGGGGCGATCGTTTCGGGTATGACGGATGGAAATTGTGCCAAGAAGGATAGACGACCGGAGCCAGTCTGCCGTTGTTCTGGATGAGGAACCCCAATCGGTGGGCGGGTTCTGATCAATGGCGATGGGACGGGGCAGGCTGAGGGGCTTCGAGTAGCACGGCATGCGCCTCAAAGGCAATATATTATGAACATTTAATATTTCTAAGATGGCTCAGCCATTGCTGACTTCCACGTACAGTCCGGGGCGCGTTCCGAAAACGGAACAGAGTGGTGTGCGCACGCCTCCATCGACAAGAGAACACTGCTTAGTTTTCTATCAATTGAGCCATCTCGTTCTGATTTCAGAACAAGAGCCCCGAAGCCGCCATTTCAATTACGACTCTGGTAGACTCTATTGCGGCGTTCCGGATTGATTGATGGCATTGTCTGCAATAGGCATTCACGTGTTTTGTTTTTCGTTCCGTAACTTACCTGCTTAGTGCGGCCTGATGCCCTCTCTCAATTTCAATATTTGCGCGGCTTCGAGTATCTGCGTATTCACTGGTCGCTCCAAGGACTACATCGACACGAACTATAGATCTTGCTTCTTGTACGAATCTTTCTTCGCGATTCAGCCCGCCAATAGCTGACACGGTAAACTGGCTTGTCGCGGCACGTTCTATTGACTGTCACCACGAGCCGATGCATGCCATCGAGGTTGGCGGGCAAACCAACCATGCTGAACATGATAGTCATTTCCATTGAGGAAATTAAAAAATACACCAACTAGAAGGCAACATGAATAATTTTATCTTATCGTCATACTCGACGCCGATCATTCTGTTTCTACTTGGGGGCGTGAGTGCGTATTGCCAACAGCCAACCCGAGAAGCACAGAGACATTGGCTTGACGCAAGTATTTCGCAGCGGACCACGGCGGATATTACACTTGGGAATGTCATCCCTTCCAGTGGATCGATATCTACTCAGGTATTCACAGCCTCATATACAGTACCCGCGGGGCGCCCTTCTCTCTCATGGGTTCAACTGGACCTTGCATCTGTGGCCGCTAATCCTCCTGACGCATTTTGCTTTATACACTACGATGTTGTGGGGCAAGGCCTTTGGTTCTACAGCGACAGTGGCTTCTTTATTGGTCCAGTAGCTGTTGGCCAAGCTACTGGAGAGTTCTACAACTCTATCTGTGCCGTAAACACGAAAGCAGCCAGTGTATCAATGAATAACGGAACATTAACGCTCAGTGTGCCTATAGTATTCAAGCAGCAGGTTCCGCTCAACGTATATACGCGTGCGATGAATGTTAACTCGACTGATACTGGATGGGAGCTCAAGGGTTCGTACCAGCTGCAGCCCGTTACTATCCCGCCGCCAACGGTTAGCCCAAGCAACCCAGCCGGCGCGACAGTATCGTTCCAGCTTAATCAGGCAGACATTCAGGGATTTGAAGGTATTCCATATAAATGGTCTCAGCTATTGATCGGCACTAGCCCCACTGACGATTCACATCCGTTTTGCTTCTTTCATTACGATCGTACAGGGAATGCATTGTGGGCGTACTCCGCCGCCGCCGGGTTCTTCTTAGGCCCTGTTACGCCGGGAACTTCATCCACAGCTCTCGACACAACAGCTTGCAGCATAAACACACTCAATACCACAGTCCAAAGCACAACGGGAAGTGTAACTGTGCCTGTTGCGAGAAATTCAGCTATGTCGGTTGACAACCAGCAGTACAAACTGTACCGGAGGTCTCTGACCGCGATTGGTGTTGACACCGGGTGGGTCGAAGGTGGTGCGTGGCCGGATCCCTATAGCCAGATCACGACAACTCCATCTGAACTACAGTCCTGTATTGACGATCCTATTAAGAGAGTTTGTAAATTTGGGAGTATTGGCTCGTCTGGCGTCTATTGGTTTTCCAATGCGCCCGGCTACAGGAACGGCTACTATGGTGAAGGCATGTATTATCCACCAATCACCATCAGCCGAAGTGATGTCTCTATCATATCGGTAGATGGTAATCGTCAGAATTTTTTCTCGGATGGCACAGTAGATGGAATCATCAAAGTGAACTTTTCCGCTCCCGGCGGCAGGGGGGTAAAGCTAGATGGACTGCGCTTTCACAATCCTTCCCCATTGTATCCGTCTGGAAAAGTACTGCTCAAGATAGAACAAGCAAATATCGGCGCATGGCCGAGCGATCCTTTTTCCTACAATGGGCCTTATGCGGTAGAGGTATCGCACTGCGACTTCTACTATGGACAGGGCGGCAGCCAGGCACCGTCGGCTGGAATTCAGGTTGCGGTAACACACAACTCCACTCGGGCCGACGATCTTTATATTCACGATAACGATTTTGAATTTTCGACTGTGGGATTCTATACTGGCCTTGACCCATATTCGTATCCAAATGATCAGGGAGTTGGATGCGATGTATCGTTCTCTGAGACAGCAAATCCATATCACAACAGCGTCCTGTCGTATCAGCCTCGCAATATACGAATCGAGCACAACATATTTCACAATGCTGGACAGGGAGCTCTCACCGTTAATGCGGCTCGATGGATCGCTGTTCGCTGGAACGAATTTTCCAATGACTACTTAGTTCATAATAGCGGGCTCGATGAAGGCGGTGCGGTTTTTGCCGATCAGTGCGCGGATAAGCTTGAGTTCTCGAACAACAACCTCTATGGCCCTGGGGCAGGATACGACCAGAATGCGAGGATGACTGGACTTGAGCTCTATGGGAAAAATATTCTTGTAAGTAACAATACGATTAGATCATTCTACCTCGAGGGCATTGGAGCGCAGAACGTAAAGAATGTTACAATAGAAAATAATCACATCTATGGAAACAATACTAGCGGCTATCCGGCCGGCGGAATAAAGATCAAGCATGCGATGGCGGAGCCCTCGTCACCCAGTGATACAGTTAACCGGAGCCGCTTGACAAGCAACATCGCGTTGATTGGTAACGATGTGGGCAATGAATCTACTCAGTATCAGAAGTACAGCCTGACACTATACCGCAATGCAAGTCTTCCGATGGCGGAGCTAATCACCATCGGAGTCAACAACTTTGCTTACGGTACAGGTGTTCCATCATTCCCCTATGGCGAAGCCTGCTACGATTCGAGTTGGCAATGGGGCTCGGGGAACCCTGTCAACGTCACAGTTTCGAATGGCTATAGTATTCCATGGGTGGTTTGTCAATAGGTCGCGGCCAAATGACGGGAAACAGGTGATCGCCAGCATATCCGGTATCGGCGGTGAATGAGCAGGGCGCGATGGAGACTGATCCTTTTGAGGTGTGCCGTCGCTGTTTGGCATTCACCGTTCGGCCTGTTGTGCAGGGGGCAATCGAGTCTCAATCGGTTGCCCTCACACAAGCAGGCTACAGATCGCATCGGACCAGAAACGGCGATGCCTGATCGGACCCTGTACCCCAGAAGTGCCGGGTCCACAACTTCTCGCTGCCTCGTTTTCGGTTCTGGGTCACCACCGATACCTTGGGATCGGCCAGTCAGGCCGCAGCCATTACCATAGAAGAACAGGGGCGGCCCAGTAGCATGTACGCGTCCAGTGAACCCATCTTGCGAGGTGCTGAGGGTTCCCCAACACTGAGGGAATGAGCAGCGGTGAGCTTCGGCGTGCCGAGCAGAAAGCACGATATTCGCGATGGCGAGCGTTGATTGAGGAATCTCGCAGAAGTGGCCAGGGGCCGACTGAGTTCTGCCGGGCGCGCGGCCTCGACGTCGCTCAGTTCTACTACTGGCGCCGTGTGCTGGCCCGCGAGGATCAAGAGGAACACACGACGGGACAGTTCGTGCTTTTGGGGCAGGACATCTCTCTGCATGCTGGCGACGAGGATTCTGCCCTGGAACTGGAAACGGCCGATGGCTGGCATCTCCGCATTCGACCGGGTGTGGACAAAGAGACGTTGCGGTTGGTAATCGACGTACTGCGGCCCAAGGCATGATCAGCCTTCCATCCGCCCTGCGCATCTATCTCTACACCGCGCCTTGCGACATGCGGCGCGGTTTCGACGGGCTCAGAGCTCTCGCCGCTCATGTGGTCGGCGTCGACCCGTTGGCCGGACATTTGTTCGTGTTTTGCGGTCGGCGGCGCGACCGAATCAAAATTTTGTATTGGGACCGCGACGGCTGGGCGGTGTGGGCGAAGCGGCTCGAGGCCGGCACCTACGCCTATCCATTCGAGTCGACGGGCCGGAAGGAGATCACTTCCGGCGAACTCGGAGCCCTGCTGGAAGGGCTTGATCTGCGGAACGTAAAAGTGCGAAAACGGTATCTCCCGCTGTTGCAACAGAGCGCGTAGAACCCCTATAAACATTGGCTCCGGACGCATTTTTCTCTTGGTTTTAGCCACAACAAAACCTATACTTCTTGTTGTGAAGCTCGACCTCAACCGGTTGCCGGACGATCCCGATCTGCTGCGGGAAATCGTAGCTGGTCTGGCCTCGCAACTGGAAGAGCAGGAACGCCGCCTGGCTCGCGTGCAGCACATTCTGGAGATCATGCTGGCGTGGCGGTTCGGGCACAAGGCCGAGAAGATCGACGAACGCCAGCTCTTCCTGTTCGCTGTGCAGTATGAGGCCAGCGGCGGTGATGCCGAGTCCCTGCATACCGAACTGAAGGAAGACCTGGGCGAGGACTCCGAACTGCTGGCGGCAGTGAAGCCGCCCAAGAGACGCCGGGGTCACGGCCGCAAGGCCTTGCCGAAGGCGCTGACGCGCGAGCGGATCGAATACGAATTGAGCGAGGCCGAGCGGGCCTGCCCGCACTGCCAGTCGACCATGCAGCGCATCGGCGAGGAAGTGAGCGAGCGGCTGGAATACGTGCCGGCCACGCTGAAGGTGATTGAGGAAGCGCGGGCGAAGTATGGATGCCAGTGCGGCGGAGCGGTGAAGACGGCTCCAAAACCGGCGCAGCCGATTGAGAAGGGCCTGGCGGGGCCTTCGCTGCTGGCCCAGGTGGCGGTAGCGAAATATGCCGACCACTGCCCGCTACACAGGCAAGAGGTGATCTTCCAGCGGCACGGGGTGGAGCTTTCGCGCAAAACGATGTGCGGGTGGATGAGCCAGACGGCGGACTTGCTCACGCCGCTCTACGAACGGCTGAAAGCGGTGGCGCTGCACTCGAAAGTGGTACAAACCGACGACACGCCGGTGGCGGTGTTGGATCCGACCCGAATGCACACACGGAAAGGGCGGATCTGGACGTACGTGGGCGAGGAAGCGACGGTGTACGACTACACGCCGACGCGAGCGAGGGAGGGGCCGGACCAATTTTTGAAAGATTACAAGGGCTATTTGCAGGCCGATGCCTATGGTGGCTATGACGCCCTGTACAAGGACCCGGAGCGCGGTCTGGTGGAGGTTGCGTGCTGGGCGCACGCGAGGCGCAAGCACTACGAGGCGCGCACCAGTGACGTGGTGCGTGCGACGACCGTGCTGTCGCACATTGGCATGCTGTACAAGATGGAGCGGCGCTGGCGGGGACTGAGTGGTGCCGAGCGCCGGTGGCAGCGGCGGCAACACGCGGTGCCTGTGCTGGAACATCTCAAGGAGTATCTGGAGCGAGAGAAGCTACTGGTGTTGCCGAAGAGTCCGGAAGGGATGGCGATTGGCTACACGCTGTCGAACTGGCAGGCGCTGTGCCGGTACACGGAGGATGGCGACCTGTCGATTGATAACAATGCGGCCGAGAGAAGTCTGCGGGGCATCGCGGTCGGACGCCGGAATTGGACGTTTTTCGGGAGTGATCGTGGAGGCCGGACGGCGGCTGTGCTGACGAGCTTCATGGCGACGTGTCAGCGAAAGAAGATTGATCCTTGGGCGTATCTATGCGATGTGCTCGGGCGCATCGCGGAACACCCGATCCAGCAACTGGACGAGTTACTGCCAAGTAACTGGAAGCCCATCCAGGCGTAAGTCGATTCGACGGCACACTGATCAAGCGCGGCCTGCCCGCAATGGGTTCGCCGGACGCATACGTAGCATCGCGGTCCATTCCCCCGAAGATCGGGTCGTGCTGGAGCTGGAGACCACACGGACGCACAATGGCCCCGTACCACCTGCCGCAGCCACTTCACAGTCTCGCCCACAAGAAAGTGCATGCGGACAGGCAACTGGGAACTGACGTCTTTCTGCCTCGCTGTGTCCGGCATCAACTATTCCGGCAGCGTCGAGGGTTCCAATCGTCGCCCGTCACACAACGCAATTGAGATACCCATCTCCGGAAGCGAAACGGGGTGAAGTCATCGCCGCGAGCGCCCAAGCGCTCCCGCAACTATCACGGTACGATGTGGAACAATGATCGACCCAGAAACCAGTCTCGCGTTTTCCGTTTACAGCAATAAAGGTGTCTATGCGCTCCTTCTCGGCTCCGGCATCTCGCGTGCCGCCAGCGTGCCTACTGGCTGGGAGGTGGTGTTCGATCTCATCCAGAAACTGGCGCACGTACTAGGCGAAGACCCCAAACCGGAACCCGAGGCCTGGTACAGAAAGAGGTTCGGCAAGGCCCCTGACTACTCAGAGCTGCTGGACTCTCTTACGAAGACCCCAGCAGAGAGGAGCCAATTGCTCCGTTGCTACTTCGAGCCAAGTGAAGAGGAACGTGCCCAGGGGCTGAAGGCCCCAACGGTTGCGCATCGTGCAATCGCTCAAATGATCCAGTCCGGGTTTGTTCGGGTGGTGATCACCACCAATTTCGACAGGCTCCTGGAGCAAGCCTTGGCAGACCTGGGGATCGGCCCGAGTCTGGTCAGCACACCCGAAGCCGCTGAAGGCTGCCTACCTTTGGCACATTCCCGTTGCACGATTCTCAAAGTCCATGGCGACTACCTAGACCCACACCTGAAGAACACCAAGATAGAGTTGCAAGCTTACGTCCCTTCAATGGACCGATTGCTTGATCAGATTTTCGATGAGTATGGCGTGATCGTCTGCGGGTGGTCAGGGGATTGGGACCTGGCGTTGAAGGCGTCTCTGGAGCGCTGTCCAACACGCCGCTTCGGCTCGTTCTGGTGTGTTTTTGGTGACAAACCGTCGGACGTGGCGCAGAAACTGATCAACCAGCGACGTGCTACGACCATCAAGATCGCCTCCGCAGACGATTTCTTCAGGGTTTTTTCGGAGAAAGTGCGCGCGCTCGAGGACTTCGGGGAAGCGGAACACCCACTCTCAACCAAGCTCGGGGTTGCCAGACTCAAGAGACATCTGACGGCGGGGAACCTAATTGGGATTCGGGACCTGCTGTCATCCGAGACCGAGCGAACGTTCAGAGTTCTTGCCGACGTGGGGAGTTCTGGAGGCTCCATGCGCCCGAGCGGTGAAGAGATGGTTCGGCGATTGGATTATTATGAGCACCATTTGTCTGCCTTGCTTGCGTTGTGCATCGCGGCCTCGTATTGGGCAAAGCCTGAAACGGATAGTCTGATTGTGGAGTGCTTCCGCCGCATTGCACAGCCTGAGAACCCAAACGGCCGGCAAACGTTTTTCACTTCGCTCCAACGCTACCCTGCTCTGGTCCTGCTCTACGGGATTGGACTAGCAACGATAGCGGCCGGAAATTACCGTCTCTTGGGCAAGCTGCTGCCATTGAAGCTTAGACCTCAGGTCGGTTCGGAGCCTGAGCACGTTGTGGACGCAATCAATGTCACTACTGTGATCGAGGGTGACGGCGTCAAGTTAATCCCGGGGCAGAAGGGGAAAACGACTCCGCTTAGCAACCATCTGGACGGACTACTGAAAGAGCCCTTGCGAGAATTCCTGCCAGACAACGCAGACTACCAGGACGCCTTCGATTGGTTCGAGTACCTTGTTGCCCTTGTCTACGTGAGCCGGACCGGGTCGCCGGAGATTCTACAATCCACTTCTCAGGGCGACGGGCACGGAGTATGGGGCCCGATCGGCTGCTTTGGGTGGAGACAGCGGCGCCGCGAGCACGGCAGCGTTGCCGAGGCCCGACGGGAGGACGGACAAGATGTCCCAGAAAGCGTGGCTAAAGTACTGGAATCAGGCCTCTTCGGGACCGGTCGACCGTCCAATCTTGAGCTCTTGCGTCAAACGAGAAGGGCCTTTGATATGTTCCTCCAACAAGCAACTTTCACCTGGCGTTGACTAGGTTAGCCAGTGACATTAGCAGCAAGGTACGAGACACACAGAACGGACACGCGAGCTCCGGAGAAGCGGGACTGAAGTCCCGCGCAGGATGAATCCCACCCCACAATCCGAGTGGAGCCTCCTTGTCTCCCGGGACGGGACGGTCACGGAATTGCCACGCCGGGTGGTGCTTGAGTGAGCAATGGCTCATTGAGATTTGCTGATCGACTTCCCAGGAGACAGCATCTTCCATCTCCTGGCCGCCTCTGAGGATCCGCTTGCTTGACAGCGACGGCTTGGCCGGCTTGATAGCGGCGGGGTTGGGTCCTGACGTGGGACTGTTCGGGGCGCTCCGAGGAGGCGGGCCTGAAGTCCCGCGCAGGATGAATCACACCCCACAATCCGAGGGGTGCCTGCTTGGCTCCGGGGATGGGGGGCACGGAATTGCCCGTCCGGGTGATGTTTGCGTGAGAAGTGGCGGGCGGTGCGTCGAGACAGGCCGCTTGATTTCCTGGCAGACCTCACCTCCGAGGACATGACCACTGCTTAGGATCCGCTCGGCTGGATCCACCCATCCGGGCGCGGGCGCTATGATTAGGACGTCTTGCGGCTCGTCGTACGCAGACGAGGCCGAAATTCTCTGGGCGACTTGTCGAATTCCGATCCCACCGTTCGACGTCCTCAGTGAAGGCACGGCCGCTAGCCTGCCTGAAGACCATTCCAGGAGACTTCCATGCCGCAGTATTTGGTTGCTGGTTACCTTCCCGACGACTTCGACCCGTCCCAAATGGACGAAGCCGTGGGCCGCCAGATCCACGCGCTCAACAAAGAGATGATTGCCGCCGGCGTCAGGAAATTCGCTTGCGGCCTGGGGTCCGCGAAGTCGCTGCGACCGCAGGCCGATGGTGGAGTTCACATCACCGACGGGCCGTACCTTGAGACCAAGGAACACATCGGCGGTTTTTGGATCCTGGAATGCGCCGACATGGATGAGGCGGTGGCCTGGGCTCGCAAAGGCGTCGCCGCCACTCGGGGACAGGTCGAGGTGCGAGAGATCTTTTTCAATCCGGCCGCCGAGTAGACTTTTGGATGCCATGGGTCAACGTCTACGCCAGAGTGCCGCGATCTGGATCGGCGTTTTGACGCTTCTCGTTTTGACCATCCATCCGATACCAGAATGCGTCGATTGCGAATACCCTAGCCCCTGGGGTCGAAATGACACGGTGTATTTGCGAGACTCCCATTTGCTGGGTCTCTGGTTGATCGTTGCGTCGTTGTGCGCGGCGTTGAGCTCGCTGAAACGGAGCTGGCTGGTGCCACTTGGCACTGTCTTCGCGCATGCGGCGAGTCAATTCCGCAGAGGGGTGACGTGGGCGTCTTTGCGCGAGAACGAAGGTCCAGTGATCTTGATCACGGGGCTTTTCGTTGGCGGCTTCTCCCTGATGGCCGGCCAGTTCGCTCGGCACGTTTGTCAGCGGGTCCGCCACAAACTGAGGGCCCGGACGAATATGGCCAGATCCAGATAGGCTTGGTGGTGACGGGGCAGCCCCAGCCTTCGGCTTGGGGGAGCGCTTGGTGGGGCTTGGTGGTGACGGGGCAGCCCCAGCCTTCGGCTTGGGGGAGCGCTTGGTGGGGCTTGGTGGTGACGGGGCAGCCCCAGCCTTCGGCTTGGGGGAGCGCTTGGTGGGGCTTGGTGGTGACGGGGCAGCCCCAGCCTTCGGCTTGGGGGAGCGCTTGGTGGGGCTTGGTGGTGACGGGGCAGCCCCAGCCTTCGGCTTGGGGGAGCGCTTGGTGGGGCTTGGTGGTGACGGGGCAGCCCCAGCCTTCGGCTTGGGGGAGCGCTTGGTGTGGCTTGGTGGTGACAGGGCAGCCCCAGCCTTCGGCTTGGGGGAGCGCTTGGTGGGGCTTGGTGGTGACGGGGCAGCGCCAGCCTTCGGCTTGGGGGAGCGCTTGGTGTGGCTTGGTGGTGACAGGGCAGCCCCAGCCTTCGGCTTGGGGGAGCGCTTGGTGGGGCTTGGTGGTGACGGGGCAGCGCCAGCCTTCGGCTTGGGGGAGCGCTTGGTGGTGACGGTGACGGGGCAGCCCCAGCCTTCGGCTTGGGGGAGCGCTTGGTGTGGCGGGGCGGTGACGGGGTAGCCCCAGCCTTCGGCTTGGGGGAACGCTTGGTGGGGCGGGGCTGTGACGGGGTAGCCCCAGCCTTCGTGACGGGGCAGCCCCAGCCTTCGGCTTGGGGGAGCGCTTGGTGTGGCGGGGCGGTGACGGGGTAGCCCCAGCCTTCGGCTTGGGGGAACGCTTGGTGGTGACGGTGACGGGGCAGCCCCAGCCTTCGGCTTGGGGGAACGCTTGGTGTGGCTTGGTGGTGACGGGGCAGCCCCAGCCTTCGGCTTGGGGGAGCGCTTGGTGGGGCTTGGTGGTGACGGGGCAGCCCCAGCCTTCGGCTTGGGGGAACACTTGGTGGGACGGGACGGGACGGGACGGGGCTCGGTGTGAGGCGACGCTTGGTGCGCGGCCAGGCACGCCATGGTCCTGCTCACTGCCCGGGACGCTCCGCGCTCACTCCGGCAGCGTCAATCCGGCCCGGAACTCCTTGGGCGGGACGCCCAGACGCGTACGGAATGCGGTGGTGAGGTGGGCGTGGCTGGAGAAGCCGGTGTCCAGGGCGATCCTCGTGATGTCGAGGGTTGTGTTTCGCAGGAGCCAGCGGGCCCGGCGCAAACGCCTTTCGATGATGAACTGGGCGGGCGTCGTCCCAAAGGACGTCCGGAAGGCCGGCAGAAACGGCTGCGGCCGCATGCCGGCCGCGAACGCCAGATCCGCTAGCGTCATCGGCTGGCCCAGGTTCGCTTCCACGTAGTCACTGAGCCGGCGCATGGTCTCCTCCGGCAGTTGCGGTGCGGGCCGGCGACGCCGCGCGGGCGCCGCGTCGCCGGCGAACTGCAGGAAGAAGTGCGTGTAGAGGGTCTGGCTGAGGCATTCGGCCGCGAGCCGTGCCATGTCTTCCCGGCGGTCCGTCAATTGCCGCAGGCGCTCCACCGCACTATGCAGGAACCGGTCATAGTGACCAGCCAGCGGCCGGACCGGGCGTAGCGCCTCGGACGCGCCCGTCATCCGGGCCAGATGTTCGCGATCAAAGAACAGTTCCGCGTAGCGGACGGTGCGCCCGTGCGCGAGACTGGCGTAGCGGGCCCGCCCAGGCACGACCCAGACCTCGCCGGGCATCGGGGGTTCCCAGGCGCGGCCGGCCCCTAGCAGTTCCGTCTCCAAGCGATGAATGGGCCCATCCAGGTGCACGATCGCCGTGTGGCGGCTGTCCGTGATGGTCCAGGTGGTCAGCCGTGAGATGTCCTGCGTTTTGACGAAGAACTCGACGCCTGGCCATCGGCCCGCGCAAAGGGTGACCGGCCGACCTGCCTGCAACGTCTCATCCGGGGGTGGAGTGGATTTTGAAAGGACGTGGGGCATTTTGAAAGCCTCAAGTTGACTTTTCTGGGAGGATAGCACGTACAGAAATCCGCGGGACCGCTCTTGCGCCTCGGCCGGTCTGGGCCGCGGATGCTAGCGTTCCAATTTTCGGAAGAGGTATTCAGAAGGGGAATGACATGAGCGAACACAATTTGAAGGGGAAAGCGGTGCTGGTTGGCGGCGGGGCCAAGAATCTCGGCGGCCTGATCAGCCGAACGCTGGCCGGGGCCGGTGCGCGCATTTGTGTCCACTACAACAGCGCAGCGACCCAGGCGGACGCCGATGCGACGGTTTCCGCCATTCGCGACTCTGGCGGCGAAGCATTCGCGATTCAGGGTGATTTCACGAAGACGGCGGAGGTGGTGGCCGTATTCGCCGCGGCCAAGCAGCAGTTCGGCGGTCTCGACATCGCCATCAATACGGTGGGGAAGGTGCTGAAGAAGCCGTTTACGGAGACTACCGAAGAAGAGTACGACTCGATGGCGGCGATCAACTCCAAGGCGGCCTACTTCTTCATCCAGGAGGCGGGCAAGCAGCTCAACGACCACGGCAAGATCGTGACCATCGTGACGTCGTTGCTGGCGGCCTATACGGGGCTCTACTCGACGTATGGCGGGCTCAAGGCGCCGGTCGAGCATTTCACGCGGGCGGCCTCGAAGGAGTTTGGGCCGCGCGGCATCTCGGTGACGGCGGTGGGCCCCGGTCCGATGGATACGCCCTTTTTCTATGGGCAGGAGACGCCCGAGGCCGTTGCGTATCACAAATCCGCTTCGGCGCTGGGCGGGCTGACGAAGATTGAAGATATCGTGCCACTGGTGCGGTTTCTGGTGACGGATGGCTGGTGGATCACGGGCCAGACGATCTTCGCCAATGGCGGTTATACTACGCGCTAGCGGCGTGTGCGTGGGGCTGGACAAAGACGTTCGGGCAAGAGGCGGCCCACCGGACGGCAGCTGACGCCGACCGTCCGGCAGAAAGCCGGCCAGGGGGCCGGCTGCGGACGAGGGCGTCCGCCCTCCTTATGATTTCCGCCGGCGCGTCCGGCGTCAGGAGACCAGACCACTATGCGCACTCTCCTCATCATCGGCGGGGGCTTCGTCCTCCTTGCCCTCTGTCTTCTCTTGGCCAGGGCGGTGGGCGGCAGCTCGGCCCTGACGAAAGGGGTGTGGATCTTTGTGCCGGTCTGGCTGGCGTGCGCGGCCGCCAATCTGTGGATGGGCGTGGCCAAGGCCGGATATTCCGTGCGCGAGGAACTGCCGATCTTTCTACTGATCTTCGCGGTTCCGGTGGGCGCGGCTTTGCTGGTGGTTTACAGGGCGGGGGTTGCCGCAGGCCGCTGAGGGGTTTCCGGTCCTGAGTTCGGCTGGGGAGGGCTTGACCGCTGGCCACACGAAGGCGATATCGGAGTTGCGGCCGTCCGAGGTTCCGGGCCAGAGGCTAAACGCCCGAGCGCCGGCGTTGGGGGGATCGTTGCCATTGCCAGTGGTCGCCTCTGAGCAGGCACTCTTCGCGGAGTCTTTGTTTGCAATGCCTTGAGGCGTGAACGCAGTTCGGGGCCGGCGGGGTTATACTCGTTCAACACCCCATCATGAAGCGCCATGTCCTCCTCTTCGGTCTCGTGGGCGGCGTCCTCATCGCCATCCTTCAATACACCGAATACCGCTTCGTCGTCATTGAGCACTCCGTTGAGATGTACACGGCGCTGGTCGCCCTACTCTTTGCCACCTTCGGCATTTGGCTCGGCCTACGGATCACGCGGAGTCGCGAAACCATCCGCGAAAGGGTTGTGGTGAGGGAAGTGCTTGTGCCTGCGGACACCCTCGCCCTGGAACCCTTTGTTCCCAATGCGGCCCAGCAGCAGACCCTCGGCATCACGGCACGCGAGCTGGAGATCCTCACCCTGATCGCACGCGGCCTGAGCAATCGGGAGATCGCCGAGCAGCTTTTCGTTTCCGAAAACACGGTGAAGACGCACTGTGCCCGCACCTTCGACAAGCTCGGAGCCGCACGACGCACCCAGGCCGTCCAGCGCGGCAAAGAATTGGGCCTGCTGCCGTAACCGCATCATCCGAAAGTACGATTTGCGCTCCATTGCTGTAGAATCATCCGAAAGTATGACGACGCCGGGCTCCGTTACACCGCATCGTGACTTCATCCCCACTTGCACCAGGAGCATCCCATGAAGAAAACCGTCCTCACCTTCGGCCTCATCGCCGGCCTCATCATCTCCGTCCTTATGGGCGGATCGCTTCTCCTCGCCGACAAGATCGGCACCGGCCACAGCATGGCTCTCGGCTACACCATTATGGTGGCGTCGTTCCTGCTGATCTACTTCGGCATCCGCAGTTACCGCGACAACAACCTCGCCGGCCAGATCTCCTTCGGCCGCGCCTTCGCCTGCGGCATCCTGATCACCCTCATCACCACCGTCTGCTACGTTGCCATGTGGGAGATTCTCTACTTCAACTTCATGCCCCACTTCATGGACGGCTACTTCGCCGCTCAGATCAAAAAGGTCCAGGCGTCCGGACTCGACCCCGCCACCATTGCCGCGCAGGTCGCTGAGATACAGCACTCCCAGCAGCTCTACCAGAACCCCTTCGTCAATATGGCCTACACCTTTATGGAGCCCCTGCCCGTCGGACTGATCATTACTCTGATCTCGGCTGCTGTCCTTCGCCGCAAAGGCCGTGTCGAACCTGCCGCCGCCGCCGAAGCCGTGACCCCATAGATCAAGAGGCCGGGGTGTGGGCCCCGGCCCTCCTTCTTCTGAACTGTCAGCCAGGATTCCCTCAGGACTCGCGCCATCATCACTTTACGGTTTCGGGGGGGGCGAGGAGGCGGGCCTGAAGTCCCGCGCACGATGAATCTCGCCCCACAAAAGGAAGCTTGGACCACGCGGATTTATTCTTATTTGGTTGGGCGCGAGCCGGTGATGAGGATGTCCACCAGGCGCTGGGCGCTCTGTTGCCAGTCGGGGCTGGCGGCGACATTGGCTACTCCGATCAGGGCACGCAGCAGATCGATCGGATCGAGGTCTTCCCGGATGTCGCCGCTGGTGATGGCTCGCTTGACCAGCGCCCGGATCGCGTCCCAGATCTGAGCGTGCGAGGATTCGAAGACCTTGGAGGCTCCACCGAGCAAGGTATTCAGCACCGGCGCAATGATCTTCTTCGCCGCGATGTAGTCCACAAACAGTAGCATCCAGGCCCGCAAGGCCTCGATCGGCGACATCGTTCCGGCGAAGTGCCGCTCGGCCGCGGCGAGCTTCTCCACTTCCGTCCGATAGACCGCTTCGATCAGCGCCTCCCGCGTCGGGAAATGCCGGTACAAGGTGCCGGCCCCGACCTCGGACTGCTTGGCGATCTCGTCCAGGCTCGCCTCCGCGCCATACCGGGTGAATGCCTCCTTGGCTATTTGCAGAATCCGGTCGCGATTCCGCTCCGCATCGGCGCGCGGTTTTCTGGGGGCGGGTTGAGAGCGCTTGGTAGCCATCGAAATTTACTTGCAACCGGAGACAGTCTCCGGTAATCTACAAATGCGGAGGCAATCTCCGTTTTAGCAGATTGCCGTAGCTTGGTCAATCCAGAAAGGGCCATCGACATGCGGGTTTTTGTTACGGGGGCCACGGGCTTCGTGGGCTTTGCGGTTACACAGGAGTTGATGGGCGCGGGCCACCAGGTGTTGGGTCTCGCCCGTTCGGAAGAAGGCGCGAACGCTCTTGCCGCTAGCGGAGCCCAAGTGCATCGCGGCGACCTCGAAGACCTGGAAAGCCTGCGTCGCGGGGCCGCGGCGACGGATGGCGTGATTCACTGTGGCTTCAACCATGACTTCTCGAAGTTCGCGGCCAACTGCGAACTGGACCGGCAAGCCATTGAGGCCCTTGGTTCCGCGCTCGCCGGCTCGGAGCGGCCGTTGATTGTGACGGGCGGGATCGGGCTGATTGCGCCGGGGCGCTCCGCCACGGAAGAGGATCGGCCGCCCGTCGAGGGAAGCAGACAGTATCCGCGGGTTTCGGAACAGACGGCGGACCTGTTGGCTGGGCGCGGCGTGCGAACGGCGGTGATGAGACTGCCCCAGGTTCACGATCCCGTCAAGCAGGGTTTCGTCTCGTATCTGATCGCGGTGGCGCGGGAAAAAGGTGTTTCGGCGTATGTGGGCGACGGAAGCAACCGCTGGGCGGCCGTGCACCGGCTGGACGCGGCGCACCTTTACCGGCTGGCGTTGGAGAAGGCGGCTTCCGACAAAGACGGCGCGGTGGCACGGTATCACGCGGTCGGCGAGGAGGGGGTAACGGCGAAAGAGATGGCGGAGGCAATCGGCCGTGGTTTGAAGATCCCGGTTGTCTCGATGGCGCCGGAGCAGTCGATGGAGCATTTTGGGTTCCTCGGAAACTTCGCAGGTCTCGACATGCCGGCTACTAGCGCCCTGACCCAGGAACGCCTGGGCTGGCAGCCGAACGGGCCGGGGTTGATCGCGGATCTGGAAGAGATGTTCCGAACAGTCTGAAGTAAGGGGAGAGAAGAATGCCCGACAGACCAGGAAACGATAAGGAAGTTGCGCTGATCACCGGGGCCAATCAAGGCATTGGTCTTCAGATCGCGAAAGAGCTCGCGGCGCATGGACTCACGGTGCTGGTGGGGTCGCGCAATCTGGAACGCGGCCAGGCGGCGGCCGGGACGATCGATGGAGATGCTCATGCGGTGCAACTCGACGTGACGGGTCCGGCTTCAATCGCGGCCGCCGCGAGCCGCATCCGGAACGAGTTTGGCCGTCTCGACGTGCTTATTAACAATGCCGCGATCTCGAATATGGGGCTGCGGCCGGGCATGACGATTGAGGAATATGCCAGGTCGACGCGGCCGAGCAATGTGTCTCTCGATGAAGTACGCGCTGTGTGGGAGACCAATGTGTTCGGCGTCCTGGCGGTCTACCAGGCGATGCTGCCGCTGCTGCGCGAGGCTCCGCACGCGCGGATTGTCAACGTATCGAGCGGCTTGGGCTCGCTGACGGCGAACTCGGACCCGAACTGCCCTTACCGCCAGATTTTTGGTCCGGTTTATCCCGCGTCCAAGACGGCTCTCAATGCGATGACGGTGGCGATGGCGATCGAGCTGGAATCGACGGGGATCCGGGTGAACGCTGTGACTCCGGGGTACACCAAGACGAACCTGAACAATTATTCGGGTACGGAGACCGTGGAGGAAGGGGCGGCGGAGGCGGTGCGGGTGGCGCTGCTTGGTCCGGACGGCCCGACGGGTACGTTTACGCATGCAAAACTCGGGACGATTCCCTGGTGAGGAGGATCATGAAGAACGAGACAACCGGTGGGGGTGGGATGACCGCGGCCGAGCGGGAGCTCTCCGCGTTTTTCCGGGCGGTGACGGAGCTGTATGGGCCGGAACAGGCGGAGGCCTCGGCGGAGGACTGGTTGCGCGAGTTGATGGCCCGGTGTGGGCTTCCCGCTTCCGGTCGTGAATGGAGAGAAGTTAGCATCGCGGCCGCGTCGCGGCTGGCCGGTCGGGTGGGCGCGGGTCTCCTACGCGTCTGACGCTGGTTGTCGGCGGAGTGTGAGCTGCGGGCGGCAGGTGAGTTTGGCGGATTCTGGCTCGCTCGATTGAAGACGCGTGCGTGGCCCCTCACTTACGCGAGGCCATGCGGGACTCACTTGAAGGCCCAGCGGCTGCAGGTCGTTGGTGGTGTGTCGCTTGTGCGTTGGGGGTCGAGTCAGTCTGGGACCTTTCGGCCGCCTGGGCTGGGGTGAGCCCCGGCCGGTGGCCAGGGGAATGGAACCAGCCTCGAGGGAATGGAACCACCCTCGGGCGCGCCGGCGTTAGGCGCTTAGTGCTCCGCCTGCGCGCTCGACGGCCTTCGGGCGCTTGAGCGGAACGAAGAAGTCCTTCCAGCCCAAGTTGCACTCCTTCACCATTTGAATGCCGTACTCGCAGCGGCCCAGATCGGTGGCGGCGGCGTTGTTGGTGCCGAATACAAACTTCACGCCGCTCGCCTTCGCCATTTTGATGAACGAGGCGCTTGGCAACCGATACCGGTTGTTCAACTCGATCGCGACTCCGTTCTTTACGGCGGCGTCAATCACTTTCTTCCGGCGCTCCTCCGTCCACAGGGATTCGTAATCCTTGGCGAGCACGTCGGGCAGGAACGTCGGGTTGACGTAAATATCGATCGGCTCATTGTTCAGGATGCCCACCGTGCGATCCACGAGCGTGTCCATGAATTCCCTCGGGTCGGCGATTGTGCCCACTTCCGCCGGGATCCAGAGGCGCACGCGCTTGCCGCGATTGTCCGACCAGGTCATCGAATCCGTGAAGACGTAGTCGAACAGGGATACGACGCGGCGGGAGAACATCTTTGTCCATTCTCGCCCTTCGGCTTGCATACCCACGAAGACGGGCGCTCCTTTCAAGGATTCGACGAAGGCGCGCGCGGTATCGTCGTTCCGGATAGGAAAGCCCTGGCCGCAGTTGGCCGCTATTCCGTACTGGAGCCCATCGCGGCGCGACTTTGCCAGCGCCTGTTCGAGTGTGAGACTGCCCTTCAGATGGACGTGAAAGTCCACCATCGGGATGTTATGCCGGCCCACTTCGATGACCTGGCGGAATACATCATCCGCGACGGGCACCGCGCCACCGGGGGTGGGCGTATCATCCGGCAGGGGACGTACGCGAACGCTACGGAAGAAGGTGCGCGATTCCTGGTCATGGCATTGGAGCGCAAAGGTGCCGTGATCCAGGAAGCGCTCGCGCTCCATGGCATCCGGAATGACAGGCGGGTTGGGCTCGGTATAATCCACCAGCAGCACGCCGTTGAGGCGAACCTGGATGTTCTTTCCGCGTACCGACACAGCCAGCTTGAACCATTGGTCGTCCACCGCGAACGGTTTATAGACGTTGCGCAATCCATAGAGCGAACCGGTCATGGCCCTCGGTTCATAGCTTTCCCGTCCCGTCAGGCTGTTGCAGATCTGGATCTCAAAGCCCTTTTGGGGAAAGTTCGATTCCTGATAACGAGTGTGGAAGTAGACGCCGGAATTGGCCGCGTGAGGTGCACGGGCTTCGACTTCCAGTTCGAAATTGCGGAAATCCGCACCGTGAACCGGCCCGTCGTAGAAGAGGTGGGATCGCGGACCGTCGCACCAGAGGTTGCCGTCCTTCACGGTCCACGAATTTTTGTTTTCGCTGGGTCGCCAGCCTTGAAGACTGCGGCCGTCAAACAGGTCAATCCAATCGTTGTCCGCGCTAGTGAGCGGAGCGGCTGCGAGCATGCCGGCAAACGCGCGGCGGGTCAAGTCCAGTTCGTACGCCATTGAGACCTCACGCTGAGTATATGGCGTGGGACGCGGTGGCGGTTGCAGCGCATTTACTCTGGGCGCCCCATCGTGTCCGTCTCGATTTGTGTGCCCGGACCGTGATGCGGTTCGGGATTGGTGTTCGCAGCCGCGGATGCAGGAACAGCGTCGTCTACCCGAATACGGCGGCGGCGTTGTCACGAGCAGATGTCCTGCAGAGGGAGCCTATCCGGCAAGACGAGCGAAGGCCTGCGTGTCAGTCGTCCGGCCACCGCCATGGCGACCCGCCGGCAGTTGATGCGGAGGACGCGAGATGGACGCACGCCCCACCTTGAGATCTGATCCCGGCAGGACCCCGTCGCATGGGCGTTTTGAAGCACGCTAGAATCGATGCGTGTTCAAATCCAGAAAGAATGTGGACCGAGATCTCAGTGTTCCGGCAGAGGTCGAAACCGATCCCAAAGCTCGGGAGGTAGTCCGGGCGTGGGTGGCGAATGGCGGACTCGTCTGCGCGTTGCGGCCAGAGACGTGGTCTGACGCCTCCATTTGGGGAATCCTCCTGGCTGATGTTGCCCGGCACGTGGCCAATGCAGTCCACGACCTCAACGGCGACGAACCTGGCGCCACGGTGGAGAAGATCCGGGCACTCTTCAACGCCGAACTGGCCGCCCCTACTGATGAGCCGACGGGTCATTTCTGAACGTCGAACCGTTACGTTCCGCACTTGCCACTTCAGGACCGATTGTCGATGCAGCTCTAAAGACGGGCGAAGACCTCGGTCGCAATCTCTCCGGTTCTGACTGCGTCAGGGGCATCGCCGTGGACGCGAGCGGCGTTTTTCGTGACGAAAGCGAACGACATTCGCGTGCCGGGTGAGAACGGCCCCCTGGGACTCTGTACGTTTCCTGGCGGCAAGCCCGCGCGTCGCCTTCATATCGCGGCCGAATGCGACCTTCTAGAGATTCCTCTCTTTGGATGTGTTCGACGGGTGAAGAGCGTCTTCGCCCCGGCACTTTCGGCGGCCGCCGAGGATCAGTGTCGCGTCGCCCTCCCCCGCGCAAAGCCGTGACGGATTGGTGCTGGCGATGATTCCCCGATGAGCCGGTCGTCGTTGAACGGAGTCCCGCCCCGTTTTCGTTCGTCGACTTAATGTTATTTGCTCTTTGTTCGTCCCTAGTGGTATGTATTGAAGTTCTGCCGTTATCTTGATTTAACAGAGAATACACGAGTATCATCCCAACCCGCCGTGCATTTGGTGTGGTGCAATCGATAGATTGGTATCAAAATACGGCGTAAAATACCGGGCGGCTTGGAGCGACCTTGGGTTGTGATCAGTAACGGGGTTTTACTGCGAACATCAGGAGAAGACGAAATGAGCCATGTCCGCTTTGCCGCGGGGGCGGTGGCCTTGTGCGCCGCCGCCCTTCTATGCCTGCCGGCAGCAGCGCAGTCCGATCTGGGATCCATCCAGGGATATGTGAAAGACCCGTCGGGCGCCACAATCCCGAATGCCAAGGTGACCGTTAAGAACGAGACCGGACTGGAAAGACAGTCGACAACGAACGAATCAGGCCGGTACGTTATTACGAATATCCCGTCCGGCTATTACAGAGTTACGGTAACTGCCTCTGGTTTCAAGAAATACGAGAGCAGTGGCAACAAGCTGGACCCGAGTACGCCGATGGCTCTGGACGTGACGATGACCATCGGGTCGCCGACCGAATCGGTAGAAGTGAGCGCCGAGGCTCCAGCGCTGCAGACCGAGTCTGCCGCGGTTCAGAAAGTGGTTACGCGGCAGCAGATCGACAGTTTGGAGTTGAACGGCCGAAACCCCATCTTCATGGCTAACCTGGTACCCGGAACAAGGGGTGGAAATCTCTCGGGACTGTCGTTTTCGTTTAGTCAGGGGCCCAATAACATCAACGGAGCCCGCACGCAAGACAGCCTCATCACGTTTGTCGCTAGTATGTGATCTGTCCGCATGAGTTCACACGTGATCTGTCCGTTCGAGCAGAGCGGCGGGCGAGTCTTGGAAGGTGGAAGCCCCCAAGGATTGCCCGGCCGCGGAAGTGGAGCGGATGATGAAGCTACAAGAAGTGCTGCTGAAGGCTTCGGCGCTCGCGAGAACTAACCCACCGGTGCTCGCCAGAAGTTGACCAGTTGGCGCAGGCGACGATGAACGGGCATGCCCGATGCCCGGAAGAGACCGTGCCGGATCTGCCGGCGGTGGTTCCGGCCTGACGTCAGAGTCGGCGACCGCCAACGCACTTGTCGTGAACCGGACTGCCAAAAAGCCCGCCGCCAGAAGACCCAAGCCAGTTGGCGCGCTCGCAATCCTGGCTACGCCACAGCCCATCGAATCACTCAACGCCACCAAGACAAGACCGCTGATCCGGTCCGCACGCCACCGCCGTTGAACCAACTACCCTGGGACCTCGCGAAAGACCAGTTCGGGGGCCAAGGCGCTGATTTCATTGGGGTTCTGGGTACACTTCTCCTCCGCACGGCGAAAGACCAGATCGGCTCTTATCTCGTTGATGGCAAAAGCCTTTCCGGCACACTTCCACCCCAGCCGGAAAAGACCAGAGCCGCTCCGGCGCATACTGATGCCCGAGCCAATGCGACTGGAGTTTCATCAACTGGACCGCCGCCTGGAAAGCCTCCGGGTCCGGCGTCCGGCGCGCCAACGGCGGCTGATGGCTTCGCTGGCTGAAAGTGGGCAGCAAACGCCCATCATCGTCATCGAAACCGGTGGCCGCTATCTGGTCATCGACGGTCACAAGCGCATCGCCGCGCTCCAGCAACTGGGCCGCGACACGGTCGAGGCCGTCGTCTGGGCGATGAGTGAAGCCGACGCGCTGGTGCTGGACCGGTCGCTGCGGATGAGCGAGCCGGAAAGTGCTCTGGAACAAGGCTGGCTGCTGGCCGAGATGGAGAGCCGTTTGGGTTGCTCGGTGGAAGAACTCGCCCGGCGCTTTGACCGCGGCAAGACATGGGTGGCCAGCCGCCTGGCGTTGGTGGAGACGCTGCCGGAATCGGTGCAGCAACTGCTGCGCGAGGGCAAGGTCGCTTCGTCGCTCGCCATGCGCTATCTGGCGCCGGTGGCGCGCATCAATGGAGAGCATTGCCGGCGCATGGCCGCCGCCTTCGCCGAACAAGGGTGGACAGCGCGGCAAGCGGACGCGTTCTATCGCGCCTGGCGAGACGCCAGTGGCGCGGTGCGCGAACGCATCCTGGCAGCACCGAAGCTATTCGCCAAGACGCAAGCGCAAGTGGACACGCTCGACAAGCAACTGAGTCAGATCACGGCGTTCACGCAACAGGCGCTGGAGCATCTGGACCCGCCACCACCGAACCGCGCCGCCGCGCAGCGTAAGATTCAACGCGCCATCGAACTGCTGACCGAACTCCAACAACGCATCCAGGAACCGGAAACAAACCATGTTGAGCCAAGCACAACGAGCGACGATTCTCGAACTCCATGGGCAGGGAGTGGGGAAACGCGAGATCGCGCGGCTGCTGAAAGTCTCGCGCCAAAGTGTCCGCCAGGTGCTGCGGGCGAACTCCAGCGCCGTGCCGAAGATCGAGCGGGCCGAGAAAGCGACGCCGTTCCGCCAGCAGATTCTCGAGTTGCTGCCGCGGTGCAAAGGCAATCTCGTGCGAGTCCATGAGGAACTCCTCAGTGCCGGCGCCGTGTTCTCCTACCAGGCGCTCACCGCCTTCTGCCGCCGCGAAGGAATCGGGCAAACGCCCGTCGTGCCGGCCGGCCGTTACGAATTTGCGCCCGGCGAGGAAACGCAGCACGACACCTCGCCGCATGAAGTCATCGTGGGTGCGCGCAAGTTCAAGGCGCAGACCGCCTCGGCGACGCTGTGTTATTCGCGCATTCTGTTCTTCCAACTCCTGCCCACGTTTCAGCGTTTCGACTGCAAGGTCTTTCTCACCGACGCGGTCCGGTATATGAACGGCACGACCGCCCGGGTCATGATCGACAACACGCACGTAGTGGTGTTGCGCGGCAGCGGCCGCACGATGGAACCCGTGCCGGAGATGGCCGCCTTCGCCGAGCGGCTCGGCTTCCGGTTCGTGGCGCACGAGATCGGCGACGCCAATCGTTCGGCTCGTGTGGAGCGGCCGTTCCACTTCATTGAAAACAACTTTCTGGCCGGCCGCACGTTCGCCGACTGGCAGGATCTGAACAACCAGGCGCGCCAGTGGTGCGACCGCGTCAACGCCACATACAAGAAGCACATTCGCGCCGTGCCGCGCGAACTCTACGCCGTCGAGCACCCACTGCTGAAGCCGCTGCCGGCCTGGCTGCTGGAGGTCTACCGACTGCATCTCCGCATAGTCGATGTCGAAGGCTATGTCTCACTGCACACCAACCGCTACTCGGTGCCACCGTCGTTCATCGGCCGCCAGGTGGAAGTGCGCGAAACGCGCGATCACGTCGAGATCGAACTCGACGCCCGCCACATCGTCCGGCACCGGCGGATCGCCACGCCCGATCAGGTGCGTGTGACATTGCCCGAGCACCGTCCGCCGCGCGGCCAAGGCCCTTGTCAGCGCGATCGGCATCCGGAGGAAACCACACTGCTGGCCGCCGCGCCCGAGCTTGCTTCCTATGTCGAGACCCTGAAGCGCCGTGGCCGCAAGGCGATCACGCTGCTGTTGCGGCAATTGCTGCGCATGCTGCGCGACTATCCGCGCGAAGCCTTTCTCGGCGCCATCGAAGAGGCGGGCCGCTATGGCCTCTACGACCTGGACCGCGTCGAGCGCATGATCCTGCGCCGCGTGACACGTGAATACTTCCGCCTGGAGGACCCCGATGACTGATGAGATCGAACAGTTGCTGACGAACCTCCAGCTTGGCCGCATGCGCGCCATCTACGACGAGCAACTGCGCGCCGCCGAGAAACAACAGGTCTCCTACTCGGAGTTCGTCGCCGCACTGCTCCGCGCCCAGTGGCACCACCGCCAGGAGAGCGCGCTGGAGTGGCGCATTCGCCGCGCCAATCTCCCCGAGCGTTGGTCACTGGAAACCTTCCCTTACGGCCGTCAACCCGGCGTGAAACGCAAGCAGATCCAGGCCTTCGCCGAACTCGACTTCGTGGCCAAACACGAGAATCTGGTTTTCATCGGGCCCACCGGTGTGGGCAAGACCGGACTCGCCTGTGGGATCCTGCTCAAGGCTTTGCAGAATGGGCTGCGCTGCCAGTTCATTCGCGCGCAGGATCTGTTCGATGAGATGTACGCTTCGCTCGCCGACCGCTCCACGCGGAAGCTGATCAACCGTCTGGCACGGCTGGACGTCCTGCTGGTCGACGAATTCGGGTACCTGAATCTCAAGACGGAACAGTGCAACACGTTCTTCAAGCTCATGGAGGAGCGCTATCACCGGCATTCCACCATCGTCACCACGAACTTGGGCTACGACGAGTGGCACAACTTCCTCGGCAACAAGTCGATGGTCGAGGCGCTGCTCAGCCGTTTGCGGCACTACTGCCACACCGTGCCCATCGACGGCCCGTCGTTGCGCGAGCCGCAAGGCTGATCATTCCATGGACTCGGCCGAATACGTACAACGCGTGCTCGACGCCTATCGCACCACTCCAGGCGTCTGCGGAGCGGTGCGTAAGCCCGACCGCGCCTTCGCGTTGGCGTTGTTTGCTCGTGGTGTGCCGCTCGACGCGGTCGAGAATGCCTTCGTGCTGGCTGCCTCGCGCCGCCTCGTGCGCCGACCCGGAGCTCCGCCGTTGGGCGTCATTCGCTCCCTGGCCTACTTCGGTCCCGTGATCGAAGAAGTCCTGGAGTCACCTGTTGGGCCGGACTATTATCACTATCTGCGCCAGCGGTTGCCCCACTGGCAGGCCACTCAGCGTTCTAGTGGCAGATAGATGACACGCCTTTGGCGTGGATAATACTGCTGTGCGCAGACACACCATGGAACAACACCAGCACGCCTAACGGCGTGGATGATGTGCTGCAGCCCCGTTCTCCGTTCCGGATCTCGTACAACCCCTGGCTCACTCTATCCGAGCACGAGCGGATCTGTTCTTGTGAGCGCCGAAGGCTGAAGGCCATGGCGAAGAAGATCACATGGTGGAGCGCGGCGGAGATCATCGGAGTGAGCGACCGAACGATGCGACGCTGGCGGGAGAGGCTGGAAGAGCAGGGCTATTCGGGCTTGGCCGACCGGCGGAAAGGCAAGCCGAGTGACAAGAGAGTGCCTTTGGCGATGGCGGAGGAGGTGTTGCGGCTGTACCAGGAAACCTACTATGACCTGAACATGCGGCACTTTCACGAGAAGCTGCGTGAGCAACACGGCATCCAGCTGAGCTACACGTGGGTGCAGAAGGCGCTGCAGGGTGCGGGCTTGGTGGCCAAGCGGGGTAGGCGGGCCAAGCATCGGCGGAGACGGGAGCCTCGACCGCTGCCGGGGATGCTGCTGCACATCGACGGGAGCAAGCACCAGTGGTTCAGCGATGAGCGATGGTATGACCTGATCGTGATCCTGGATGATGCGACGAAGGAGATCTACTACGCGCAGTTGGTGGAGGAGGAATCGACGCGAACGGTGATGGCGGGCTTGCGACATGTGATTGAGTCGAAGGGTCTGTTCTGTGCGTTGTACAGCGACCGGGGCAGCCACTTTTTCGTGACGCCGAAAGCGGGCGGGAAGGTTGATAAGGGCCGTCTGACGCAGGTTGGGCGAGCGATGAAGGAGTTGGGCGTGCAGATGATCGCGGCCTACTCGCCACAAGCGCGAGGCCGGTCAGAGCGGAGCTTCGGGACCTGGCAGGGCCGACTGCCACAGGAGTTGCGGCTGGCGGGGATCACCACCGCGGAAAGGGCCAATGAGTTCTTGGCCGAACGTTACATTGGCGAGTTCAACGAGAAGTTCACGGTTGAGGCGAAGGAGACAGGGACGGCGTTTCGGAAGACGACGCGCGCCGATCTGAACTGGGTGTTCACGGTGCAGACTGAGCGCGTGGTAGATCGGGATAACACGGTGGCGATCGGCGACCAGAGCTGGCAACTGGAGAAGAGCCGTTTCCGCCACTCCCTGGCGAAGAGCACAGTGACCATTCACGAGCACCTGGATGGAACGGTGTCGATCCGATTTGGACCGCATGTGGTAGGCCGCTACACAGCCGAGGGCGCACGATTGCGGGACACTCGACAATCACGAAAGGAAGACTGTGGAAAAGGCGGGCCCGAGGAAGCCGAGGAAAACCGCGAGGCGGTTTCCCACGGCTCCCACCGTCCCTTGGAAATCCCGCCGAGCCGGGATTCCCACTTTCCCACCGCCCCGACGACGACGAGAAAGGTACGTCCGAAGACCCGGAAGCCGCCTTCGGCGAGCAGAAAAGGATCATCGGGTGCGGTCAACTGATGCGGACAGATCGTGTGTGAATAAAAGCGGACAGATTGACTTACTACCGACAGACAGCCTCATCACGTTTGATGGAGCTCCCGCAGTACGGACCCGTTCGAACGGCACCAGTCTTGGGTCCGCCGATGTGGATTCTACATCGGAGATTCAGATCCTCACTTCCAACTATGCGGCAGAGTATGGGCGATCGGCTGGCGGCCAGATCCGGATCCTGACGAAGAGCGGGACGAATGAGTTTCATGGGGCCGGTTACGAGTACCTTCGCAACACGGCCTTCAACGCCAATACCTGGACACGGAACAACACCCTGGGCCAGAATTTCGTCCCACCATTCCACTACAACCAATTTGGGTACAACGTCGGCGGGCCATTCTATATACCTGGCAAACTCAACAAAGACAAGAGTAAGTTTTTCTGGTATTGGGGCCAGGAATGGGTCCGCAACCGCTATCTGGACACCAATTCGATGACCGTGCCTTCCATGGCCATGAGAGGAGGTGACTTCAGCGAACTGTTGAATCCGGCGAATGTCTACTATGGCAAGGTAGTGCAGATCAAGGACCCCACGACCGGCGTCGCGTTTCCCAACAACGTGATCCCGGCGAACCGTCTTAGCCCGAGCGGAGCGGGCATCCTGAATGAGTTCCCCCAGCCGAACCTGCTGACGCCCATCAACACGAACCAGTTCTGGTACGCGGCATTGCCGCATCCACAGGATCAGCGCAAGGACACCTTGGCGGCCGACATCAACATCACCGACACGCAGCGTATTCAGTTCCGGAGGATGAACTACGCGTTCAACGAGTATCAGCCGCTGGACGGAGGAACCCCGTTCACACCAAAGTACTTCAATCGCCCGAATCAGACGAACTCCCTGAACTATGTTTGGACCATAAGCCCGACTATGGTGAATGAGTTCCTGGCCACTGTCAGCCTGGACGATGTCTACATTCCGGTGGACACTCCAAACTTCCTGGACCGGACGACGATCGGCATCAACTATCCGTACATTTTCCCGCAGGGCAAGCTGATTCCGACACGCATCCCCACCGTGAACATGACGGGCTTCAGCGGTGTGAGCGGCGGCCCCTATCCATCCCACTCCACCGGCCCGATCTACACGCTCTCCGATAGTCTTACTTGGATCAAGGGCAATCACACCTTGAAGTTTGGCTTCTCCTTCGAGCGCTCCGGTGAGAACGACAACGACGAGATCAACGTGAGCGCGTGCCCGACATGCACGAACAATCAGAACGGACAGTTCAGTTTCACCGATACACGGTCGGGCCAGCCCACATCTGGCAATGCGGCGGCAAATGCCGCCTTGGGCTTGTTCGATACGTACTCTGAACTAGGACAACGGGCTTACACGATCTTCCGGGGCAACATGTATGAGGGCTTCGCGCAGGACCGGTGGAAGGTCAATCAGAAGCTTACCGTAGATATCGGAATGCGCTACACCGTGGTGGTTCCATTCCATGCGCAATGGGGCAACATGATTGTTTTCGACCCATCGCTGTACGACCCCGCCCAAGCGGTGCAAGTGGATCCAAAGACGGGCGCCGTAGTTCCGGGCTCGGGTGACCGCTACAACGGCATGGTGATTCCGGGCAGCGGTTGGCCCGACTCGGCGAACGGCCGTTTTCCCGAGGCCAATGACCCGCAATACGCGTATCTGTTCCGCAATGGGGTCGCGTCGAATCACTATTCGGACATCCGGTGGAATCAGTGGCAGCCCCGAGTCGGCATCGCCTACTCGCTGACTCCGAAGACCGTGATTCGGGCGGGTGCGGGCCGCTTCTTCACCAAACTTGGCGTAAGCGACTCCATCTTCCTCGGTGGCAATCCGCCCTTCCAGCCCACGGCGAACGTGTCATTTGGCAATGTCGACAATCCGGGCGGGACACAAGCGAACTCGTTGCCATTGACGGTAACGACGCAGAGCAAAGCATTCAAGAATCCGGAGTCGTGGCAGTGGAACTTCACCCTGGAGCGGGACTTCTTCTGGAAGTCGATGATGTCCATCGGGTACGTCGGACGCCGCGGTTTGCACCAGCAGCGCGAAGCGAACATCAATCAACCATCGCTCGACGTAGTCGCGGCCAACCCGGGTGTGAACCTGGACGCCTTGAGGCCATACAAGGGCTACAACTCGATCCGCGAGTCGGACAATGTGGCCAGTTCCATGTACAACTCACTGCAGATCGGCTGGAATCGCCGGTTTGCAAACGGCTTCTCGTTTGGGGCAGCCTACACCTATTCGAAGAGCATGGATGACGGATCGGCCCAGCGCGACATCATCCCGGACACCTACGACGCGCATAACCTGTGGGGGCTCTCCGACTTCGACGTGACTCGCATTCTCATCGTGAATTACCTCTACGAACTGCCGTTCTTTCGGGACCAGTCCAAGCTGACTGGAAAGCTACTGGGCGGCTGGCAGATCAGTGGTATCAGCCAGTTCCAAACAGGCACGCCTTGCAGTGTGGCGAAAGGCAACGACTATGCCGGCGTGGGGCAGGACGGCAGCATGTCATGCGCGGGCCAGTTCTGGAACATGACCGGGTCGCCGACGGTGATGGGGCAATTCGCGGCGAACGGATCAAGCGACCCGAATCAATGGTTCTCGACCAAGAACCCCGATGGCTCGCCCATCTTCACGGCACCGGCGGCCGGGACGTTCAACACGGCGCAATCGGTGCGTAACATCCTACATAGCCCAGGGCTACAGAACTGGAACATCGGCCTCTTCAAGAGGTTCAGCGTCACGGAGAAGACCGGCTTCCAGTTCCGGGCGGAAGCCTTCAACGCGTTCAACCACCCGAATCTGGGTGGTGCGAATTTCGATCCCACCAGCGCGTCGTTTGGCAAGGTCACGGGCAAGACCGGCGACGTGCGGAATCTGCAGCTTTCGCTTCGGTTCTTCTTCTAGCGCGGAGAATCAGTGTCGCGCCGGTTCGCACTCCGGGGTCCGTCGCCAGGGTGTCATCGGGCGGAGGCCCCCGGGTTGCGACCGGAGCCGCTCGATGGGGCCGGGGCAGGACGAACGGCTTGCGGATTGCCTCGGCCGCGACTCCGTCATCGGCTGGCGTGTGCGACCCTGGTCCTACGGATGGAACAACTCACGCTCGGCTCCACGCCTTCTGTATTCACCGTTACCGAAGTCTCCGCCGCCATCCACCGGTTGCTCACCGGCGCCTTCGATGACGTCCGTGTGTCGGGCGAGATTTCCGGCTACAAGGTTTGGACATCCGGTCATGCCTACTTCACGCTCAAGGACTCCGGCGCGCAGCTCCGCTGTGTCCTCTTCAAGAACACGCTCCGCTATCTGCGTTTCAAGCCCAACGACGGCATTGCCGTCATCGCCAGGGGTTCGATTGAGGTACGGCAAGAGCGTGGTGAGTACCAGCTCATCGTTTCCTCTCTTGAGCCACAAGGCGTCGGGGCGCTGCAACTCGCTTTCGAGCAGCTGAAGGCGCGTCTGTCGTCCGAAGGACTCTTTGCCTCGGAGCGCAAGCGGCCGCTGCCGGCCTTCCCTCGCCGCATCGGCATCGTCACTTCTCCCCGTGGGGCCGTGATCCGCGACATGCTGACCGTTCTGCGGCGGCGTTTCCCGGGGCTCCACATCCGCCTGTTCCCCACGCCCGTCCAGGGTGAGGGTTCCATTGACGGCATCTGCGAGGGGCTGCTTCATTTCGCGGAGACCGGCTGGCCTGACGTGATCATCGTGGGCCGCGGCGGTGGGTCGATTGAAGATCTCTGGACATTCAATGAAGAGGCGGTGGCGCGAGCCATCGTCGCCTGCCCGATGCCCGTGGTCTCCGCCGTGGGCCACGAGACGGATTTCACGATCGCTGACTTTGTCGCGGACTTGCGGGCGCCCACTCCATCGGCCGCGGCCGAACTCATCGTCCGCAACCGAGCCGATGTGCTGACCGCCCTGGACACTACTGCTCATCGGGCCGGCCGCGCCATCTACTTTCGGCTCAGCCAGGCGTCCAGACGTCTGCACGAGCAAGGCATTCAGCGGGCAGCCAATCTGCTGCAGCGGCGCATCGCCCGGTTGGGCCAACGGCTGGATGACGCCGATCAGCGGTTGCGCCAGCACGACCCTCGCACGCGTCTAGCCGTCAGCCGGCGGAGGCTCGACACCGCTGTACACGCCATCGAGGACAAGATGCGGCGCCGGCTACTCACGAGCACGCAGCGGCTGCAGGCCGCGGCGCAGCCACTTCCCGAATTGATGCGCCGCCGTCTCGTGGCCGCGTCGCTGCGTCTGACACCGCTGGACGCCAGGCTCCAGGCGCTCAGCCCGGTGGGTGTCCTCGACCGCGGGTACGCCATTGTTCAGCGGCCCGATGGTGCGATTGTGAGATCGGCCGCGGACGCGCCGCCCGGCACCCTGCTGGAGATACGCCTGCGCAAGGACAGAATCCACGCTACTGTGGATCCGCTGGCGCTCGATGAAGCCTCAAGCAGTCAGGAGTAGTTTGTCGGCAACGGACTAGTGGTCCGGGGCCCACTCGGCTGGCGCGAAGCGAGAGCGCATGTTACGCGGACCCTTTGGTGGCGCGTGCTATAGTGGCCCCAAGGGATGCTGGGCCGCGCTCACCTTCGTCAGTGGGGGCAACGTGTCGTTGCCGGAACGCTGCTCGTGTTGTATTCGCTGCTGCTGTTGATGCCGCTGGCGGCGGCTTCCCCGGAGCGTTCCATGGCGGGCATGGCCTGCTGCCGCTCAGGCAAGAAGTGCTGCTGCCGGAAGAATAGCCCCGCTAATGCAATCCTCTCCAACAAATCCTGCAAAGGGCAGTGTGGGCAGACCGCTTCGAGCACCAAGCTGACGGTCGAGCTGTTCCATTTGCCCGCTCAGGCTGGGTCCGCGGAACTACCCATCTCCGAGTTGGTCACCCGTACCGATGCGAGGACGGCTCATCCTCACGGAGCGTACTGCCTTCAACAGCGCCCTCCACCGTTGACAATCGCCTGACCTTCAGAAGCCAGTCACTTGAAGGACCAGTGTGCCTTCACTCTCAGGAGGTGTGTATGCGATTGTGCCCGATTGCCTTGTTATTCTCCGTATTCATAGCCCTGTGCGGGTCCGCGCAGGAGAACATCAGCTATGCCAGTGTCAGCGGACGCGTAACCGACCCGTCGGGTCTCGTTGTGGAAGGCGCCGCCATCAGCGTGCGACGGGTGGAGACGAACCAGACCACAGCCATGGTGACCGGCCGCGACGGCCGGTTCCGGTTTCCCTACTTGCGGCCTGGTCAGTACGAGCTCACGGCCGAGCAGAAGGGCTTCACTCGGGTGACTCAGACAGTCACGCTCAGCGTGGGTGCGGCGTTTGAGTTGCCCATCAGCCTGCACCTGAGCGGCTCCGAAACCAGCGTGAACGTGAGTTCCGAGGCTGGATTGATCGAAGCGGGCCGGAGCCAGGTGGCGGGCACCGTGCCACAGGCCGAAATCGAACACCTGCCACTGAACGGCCGCAACTTCTCCGATATCGCTCTGCTGGTGCCCGGAGTCTCGCCCACCAATACGGCCAGCACGCAGCTCTTCCCCGAGACGTCGGCCGTGCCTGGACAAGGGCTCTCCATCGCCAGCCAGCGCAATTTCTCAAACAGCTTCATCGTCGATGGTCTCAGCGCCAACGACGACGCGGCCGGCTTGGGCGGCATGCTCTATAGCGTGGACGCTGTCAACAATTTCCAGGTGGTCACCTCCGGCGGCCAAGCCGAGTTCGGCCGCGCACTGGGCGGCTACGTCAACGTTGTCACCAAGAGCGGCACTAATCAGATGCACGGCGATCTCTACGGCTACTTCCGCAACCAGCGCCTTAACGCCAGCAATGCGCTGTCGGGCACAAAGCTGCCGCTGACGCAGGCGCAGTATGGAGCGAGCCTGGGTGGGCCGCTGGTGGCCGACCGCACGTTCTACTTCGCCAATTTCGAGCAGCGCAATTTGAACCAGTCTGGGCTGGTGACGATCCCGCCAGCGAACGTTGCAGCTGTGAACGCGCGTCTCGACGCCACGGGTTACGAGGGACCGCGTCTCGTCACCGGAGTGTATTCGAATCCCGTTCGCCTGACCAATGTGGTCGGCAAAGTCGATCACCAGTTCCGGCCGACCGATCAATTCAGCCTGCGCTTCAGTCTTTACGATGTCAGCAGCAGCAACACGCGCGGAGCGGGCGGCCTCAGCGCGGTGACCGCGGCGGCCGGACTCGAGAACACGGACTATAACGTGGCCGCCAGCAATATCGCTACGCTATCGGCCCGGCTCGTGAACGAGACTCGCGGCCAATTCACGTCCAGTAGCCTGGCTGCGGAGCCGAACGACATCTACGGCCCGGCGGTGAGCATCGCCGGTGTCGCCAGTTTCGGCCGGCTCTCGGGGTCGCCAACGGGGCGGAGGAACAAGCTCTATGAGCTGGTGGACAACGTGTCCTACCAATCCGGAGCGCACGCCATACGCGCCGGCGCCAATCTGCTCTACAACTCCACGACCATCACCTTCCCCAGGACCCTGCGCGGCAGCTACTCCTTCTCCTCCCTCGCGAACTTTGTGAACGGCGTCTACAACAATGCCGGCTTCACGCAGACCTTTGGCAATACGGTGATTCCTCAGTCGAACCCGAATGCCGGATTCTATGTGCAGGATGAATGGAAGCTGACCCCGCGCCTGACACTGAATATCGGTTTGCGCTACGATCTGCAGTTCCTGGAATCGATCCGCACTGACACGAACAACGTGTCGCCGCGGGCTGGCTTTGCCTGGTCGCCCTTCGCCTCCCGGCGCACGGTGGTGCGTGGCAGTTTCGGACTCTTCTACGACCGTGTGCCGCTGCGCGCGCTAGCCAACGCCTTGCTCTCCAGCGGCAATACCACGGCGGTCACCAGCGCGAGCCAGATCAGCGTGAGCCTGAGCCCCACGCAGGCCGGCGCGCCGGTGTTTCCGAATGTGATCGGCGCCCTGCCGTCGTCCGTGCTGGCCAACTTCTCCACCATGGATCCGAACATGCAGAACGCCTACTCAACGCAGGGCAGCGTCGAGGTGGAGCACCAACTGGGAGTTCACGGCACGCTCAGCGTAGGCTACGAGCATCTGCGTGGCCTGCATCTCATCGTGTCGATGAATCAGAACGTGCCTACCTGCGTGGCCTCCGGTACGAATAACGGATGCCGCCCGAATCCCACCTATGCCAACAACACGCAGTATGTGCCGGGCGCCGATTCACGGTACGACGGACTGCACGTCTCGTTCGTTCAGCGGCCCACGCGTTGGGGCAGTTATCGCGTGTCGTACACCTACTCGAAGGCCATGGCCAATGTTGGCGAGTTCTTTTTCAGCTCGCCCATAGACCAATACAACATCTGGCAGGACTGGGGCCGCTCGGACGACGATCAGCGGCATCGCGTGGTCTTCCACGGCAGTATCCATTCACCCATGGGGCCCTCCAAGTCGATCTGGCAGATGCTGAGCCACGGATTCCAACTTGGTGGAATGCTGCAATACTATTCCGCCCTTCCGTTCAACATCACTGCCGGCAGCAACACTGTGCAAGGTACGGCGGCAAGGCCCATGGTGAATGGGGCCTTCATCCCGCGCAACGCCGGAAGCGGCTTCGATTTATTGAATCTCAGCCTGCGGTTGAGCCGCGCATTCCAGCTTTCCGATCGCCTGCGTCTGGAAGCCATTGGGGAGAGCTTCAATTCGACGAACCGGACCAATGGAGTTACGCTGAATGGAGTCTTTGGGGCGGGCGCGTATCCAACCAATCCGTCGCCCTCATTTGGACAGATAACCTCGGTGGCCGATCCGCGGACTATGCAGTTGGCGCTACGGATCTCGTTCTAGACAGGAGACTACATGCTGCTACTTGCGTTGATGATGATAGTGAATCCCGATGGACCGGCCGCGAGTGCGGGACCGATGCGTCAGCCGCAGGTGGCCGCCGCCCACGGCCAAGTGGCCATGGCTTTTGGTGGTCCGGGCGCTGTCTACTTCGCGGCGTCGGCCGATCAGGGCAAGAGCTTCGGAGCCCCCGTGAAAGTGGCGGATACGCCTGTCCTCGCGCTGGGCCGGCATCGCGGACCTCGGCTGGCCATTACGGACTCCGCGCTCGTGATCACCGCCGTGGCCGGTGAAAAGAAGGACGGTGGGCCGCATGCCCACGGCCTTCCAGCGGACGGCAATCTGCTGGCCTGGCGCTCAACAGACAAAGGCAAGACCTGGAGCTACGTTGGTCCAGTCAATGACGAACCCGGCTCGGCTCGGGAAGGCCTACATGCCATGGCGGCGGGACCGAACGGCAAGATCTTCGCCGTATGGCTTGATCTGCGCTCCAAGGGTACGAAGCTCTACGGATCTCAGTCCAACGACGGAGGCAAGACATGGTCGAAGAATGTTCTCGTTTACGAATCGCCCAGCGGCACCATCTGCCAGTGCTGCCATCCCTCTGCCGTGATCGATGCCAAAGGCGGGATCTGGGTGATGTGGCGGAATGTCATCGAGGGGTCGCGCGATCTCTATGTGGCACGGTCCGGCGATGGCGTGCGCTTTGAGGCGGCTGCCAAGCAGGGAGTATCCACTTGGAAGTTGGATGCATGCCCGATGGATGGCGGAGGCTTGTATGTGGAGGGCGGGAAGGTCACGTCGGCCTGGCGCCGCGAGTCGGATATCTTCGTGGTGGAGCCTGGCAAGCCGGAGCGGCGGTTGGCTGCCGGCAAGGACTCGGCCATCGCCAAGGGGCGCGGAGGAGCCTACGTGGCCTGGACGCGCGGTACAGGTGGTGTTGAGGTTCTCGCCCCCGGAGGCTCCGAGCCGAAGCCGCTTTCGCCCGACGGCTCGTTCGTGAGTCTCACCACGCTTCCGGACGGCACTGTTCTGGCCGCCTGGGAGACCCCCAGAGGGATCGAATCGCGGCGTCTGGACTAACTCTTCTTTGTGTGCCGGGCTTCCTTCATGATGGGCCCGTATACCAGCTTGTCGAAGGGCGGACAGCCGGTAGGATACTGGCCGAGCTCATTCGATTTCTGGCGCATCAGGAAGGTGCAATAGGTGAGCGTCTTGCAGACGCGGATCTCGTCCAGTTCCCCCTTCTCGATGACGTCTTTGGCGAAGTCGGGATATGACAGGACCCCGCGGCCGAGGCCGAGGAACGTGATATTGCCGTCCGCCACATTGGCCGCACCCGCGTTGACCGCGTATTTCTGCAACCAGCTATAGCCGGTGCCGACGATGGGCAGATGCGGGAAGGTCCGCTGGAGTTCGCTGGCGACGCGGAAGTGCCGGTCGACTCCCAGAAACGGGTGTTCCGGTTGCTCGTAGTTGCCGTCGTCCGGCTTTTCGAAGGGGCGGCCGATGTGTGGGTTGTAATACGGGCTGCCCATGGATACGTTTAGCAGCCGGATGCCCCAGTCCTGGAACCAGGTGATAGCCTGCTTTACCTCGGTCAGGTCCTCTTCCAGGGGGTTATCCGGATTGACACCCCAGCCCCAGGGATACGGGGTAGGGAAGGGCAAGGGACGCCCGAGGCCGGTCGCTTCATCGCGTACGAACGGCACGCTGTCGAAGCAGCCGAGGCGCATACACAGCAACATCTTGTCGCCAAACCGCGCCCGCATCTTGCCGAGCACGTTCTTGAAGAAGCGCGTGCGGTTTTCCAATGACCCGCCGTAGCGGCCCTCACGCGTCTTGGCGCCTAGAAGCTCGCTGAGCAGGTAGCCATGAGTCGCCTTGAGGTCGAGAGCGGTGAACCCGGCTCTGTGTGCCAGGGCGGCGGTTTCCACGTAGGCGTCTTCCAGGCGTTCTAGCTCATCGTCGGTGATGACGGGGTAGTCCGCCGGCACGCCGTTCTTCTGGTCGATGAGCGGATTGTGATAGACGATCGTCCGTGTCGGTACGGCATACCGACCGGAGGACGTGAGCTGGATCGGGATCAGCAGGTCGTCCGTGGTGCCCCACACCTCGGTGTGGGACCGGATCATCATCTCGTAGAGCCGGGCGAAGGAGTCGTACGTGTTTTCGTTCAGCCAGATCTGGCGGGGATTCGCTCGACCGCCTTCGTGGACGGCCGTCGCCTCAAACCAGATCAGCTTGGCGCCACCTCGCGCAAACCGCTCATAGCGGCGCCACGTCAATTCGTCCGGATGGCCTTCCAGGGTACCGTCGCAGCCTTCCATCGGGTGAATCGCCATGGAGTTGCCGGCCGTTCGGTCACCGACCGGGACCTTGCGCAACAAGGACTGCTGCACCTTGGCGGGATCGTGCTCAAAGCGAACGTGCTGTGTGCCGAGGTCCCGCGCGGCGGCTTCGAGCTCAGCGAGAGAGCGGTAGATGAAATGACGCATCCGTAGCTACTAGTTTAATTGGCCTGGCTGAACGACTTCTGTTTCGGTAGCAAGGCTATGGATAGCGCTCCCAGGAAAGCCACGGCCAACACCACGCCCATGGCCCGATCGTATGTACCCAGTTCGCGGCGCAGCACCGAGACGAAGTAGGGGAACCACGTCTGGCCAATCGTGTTCACTGGCAGGATGACCGCCATGGCGCGAGCCAGTGAGTTGACGCCAAATTGATCGGCTGCCATCAGCGGGATCATCATGTAGTCGGCGCCCATGCCAAAGCCAAACAGGATGGCGAAGGAGTAGAGAAAGACGTCCGCACCCGGCTTGACCTGGAGCAGCAGCGGAATGGTGGCGGCCACGATGAAGTATGTGGCGAACATCACCCATTTCTTCGAAAACCGATCAGAGAAGTAGCCGATGGAAAGGCGGCCGGCGATGGAAGACCAGAGAATGAGGATGGATGCGATACGCCACGCACCGTCGACCTCTCCGCCCTTGGCGAAGCCTTCGTCCAGGAACACGAACTTCATGTGAAAGTTCACGGCGCCGATGGAGCCGATGGAGCAGAGGCTGCCAAGAAGCAGCAGCCAAAAAGCCTTGCTGGCGGCCAGTTCCTTGAACGTTCTGGAGACTACCGCGGCTTCGGCCGGCGGCCGATCGTCGCCATCCGGGTTCTGGCCGATATCCGAGGGGCGGTCTTTCAGTACGAAGAAGACCAGCGGCCACGACAGGAAGAGCATGGCACCCAGAATCGTCAGGGCGACGTGATAGCCGAACTGTTCAGTCAGCGGCTTCACCAGGAAGCTGCCCAAGGAACCCATCAGGCCGACGCCGACGTACACGATTGCCATGGCTTTGCCGCGATTGCGGCGGAACCATTGCGAAACCATGATCTGATGCGGCGGCGGGCCGGAAAGGAAGTAGCCTACCGTGTAGAGTACCCAGAAGCCGTAGTACATCCACAACACGCCGGGCATATGACCAAACCCGACGAGTGCAACGCACGTGAGCGCTGTACCGATGAGAATTAGCTTACGTGGGCTGAAGCGGTGGATGACCAGCGGCCCAATCCAGATGGTAAGGGCGGCGGCGAGCGGAAAACCGAGGGTGATCTGCTCGCGCGTCCAGCCGAAGTCGCGTGCAATGTAGTCGTAGAAAAACCCGATGTTGTAGTACGGGATGCCCGTCGAGAGGCCGAAAGTGAAGCAGGCGGCGGCGACGATCCACCAGCCGTAGAAGGATTTCTTCATTCGAGTGCGAGGCTCCTGGCGCCGGTCCGCGATGTGGAGGCGAGACGGCAATGTGAAATGCCAGTTATATCACACGATAGGGTTCCAGGCCGGAATCGTCCAGGCCGGTGGACGCCGATTGCTAGAGAATCCGCAGATGGAACCCGCCGTCGGCGTTGATCACCGTACCGGTGCCGTAGTCGATCAGCCCATCGGCAATGGCGCGGATTGGTTTCGCGACATCGGCCGGGTCGCCCAGGCGGTTTTGAGGCAGCAATCCGTTCTTCGCCTTCTCCTCGTAAGCGTCTTTCACCTTCTCGATCATGTCGGTGCGGATGATGCCCGGCCGCACCTCGAACACCTGGATGTTGTGCGGAGCCAGGCGCGCGGCCCACAATTGCACGGCCATGCTTAAGCCGGCTTTGGATACGCAATATTCCCCACGCATGATGGACGCCGTATAAGCGGAGATCGATGTGACGAAGACGATGCGGCCCGAGCCTTGCGCGATCATCTGGCGGGCGGCGAGTTGGGTGAGGAAGTACGGTCCCTTCAGATTGGTATCCAACACCTCATCGAAGATCTCCTCGCTTGCCTCCAGGATGTCCTTCCGCTCTCGTGGGGCGATGCCGGCATTGTTCACAAGCAGGTCGATGCGTCCGTACTTCTCCACCGCATAGGTGATGAGCTCGGCGCGGCTGGCAGGAGCGCCGACGTCGCACTGGAGGATGTCAGCTCCGCATTCCGCCTGGAGCGATTCGGCGGCATCGCGGCGACCGCGATAGGTGCCGATGACTGTATGGGTGCGCGCCAGTTCCAGCGCGATGCCGCGGCCGATGCCACGCGAGGCGCCGGTGACGATGGCGACAGGTTTGATACTCATTGGACTCCGTTTTCCTTCAAGGCGGCGTCGATCCCCGCCGAGATCTCCTCGAAGGTGAAGGTCTCAACGAAGGGCGCGCCATTCACGAGGGCTGTAGGTGTGTGTGCGATGCCACGCGCGACGCCGTCCTCAAAATCCTTCTGCACCAGCGATGCCAGCGCAGGATCCTGTAGTGCCGCGACGGCCTTGTCCCCCTCCACGCCATTGGCTGCGCAGAACTTTCGCAGCCAATCGTTGAAGGTCTCGGGTTTGATGTCGCCCATGGCCTTCATGGTCTGCTGGCGGAACTTCACGGCCTTGGCTGGGTCGACACTCTGGAGATAGCGGGCGGCAATGGACGCTGGACGTGCCCAGGCGTGCTTGGGGAGAGGGAAATCGCGGTGCTCGAAGGCGACCTTACTCCCATACTTCGGCAGTAGCTTCTCGTCCAGCATGATGCGGAAGGCGGCGCAGTCCGAGCACTGCAGATCCTCGAAGATCAACACCCGCACCGGGCTGTCCGGCTTGCCTTCCACCAGGCGTTGTTGAGCAGACACGGAAACGGCGAACATCGCGGCAATCATCAAGCGGTTCATTTGCGCCGGACCCTGTCGAGCAGGCCCGCGGCCACTTCCTTACCCTTGGCTAGCGCGGCTTCGTAGGCCTCGGCGCGTTCCGCTCGCGTCAGCCCGTAACCGACGCGATAGACCCGTTCGAGCGAGAGTCCGACAACGTAGGTGCCGGCGTAGGCGATAGCGGCCTTGGGTATGATGCCTCCGCCAAAGGGAATTTTGCCTACCAGTTCCCTGGCGGCTGCGCGCCAGCCCCAGGCTCCGGCCACGATGGAACCGATCTCCGACCGCTGTTCCCGGAAGCCCACGGCCCGGTCGCTCGCGGCGGCCAGCAGGAAGGCCATGCGGATCTGATTCGTGGTGAGAACGGCCGTGTCCGACGCAAATTCACCTACCATCCAAGGCAGTTCGGCCAGGCTTGGGATGATATTGGGTAAGGCGGTCAAGATCGAGAAGAGCGCGTTCTCCTTCGAGACCGTGTAGATGGTTTTGTCGATAGCCGCCTGACGAAACGGAGGAAACAGCCGGGCCATCGGCAGTGTCGCTTCGTCGAAATTCTCAATCACATTGTGCACAAGTCGCTTCGGGTGCGCGGGGTCGAACAGGAAGGCGTCCTTGTTCAGATCCCAACCTTCGGGAACGGGCGTGCCGGGCTCGGCGATGATCAGGTGATAGCGGCCGTCAGGGTCGGCGTCCCCCGACCGGGTCAATGTTCGGGCGATCTCCATCCGTTTTTCCCGTGACACGTTGGCGGGCGCCAGGAAATCTTCCAGTTGCGCATAGAACGCGCT